>NZ_BSQC01000005.1:0-356516 GCF_030268145.1 Brucella sp. NBRC 12950 | reverse complement strand
TATGTTCTGATCGGTGAAGGCGCACGCGGCTCGTTGGCAAAGGAACTGATCGCGAGGTTCAAGCTTGATGAGGGTCGTGAACCAGCCAAGTTTGGTATCGGCCTCAAGGAACTCTGGCAGGTCGATCCATCCAAGCATAAGCCGGGTCTGGTACAGCATTCATTTGGCTGGCCGCTTGATATGAAGACCGGCGGTGGCTCGTTCCTCTACCATCTTGAAGACAATATGGTTGCAGTCGGCTTCGTACTGCATCTCAACTACAAGAACCCTTATCTGTCGCCGTTTGAAGAGTTCCAGCGGTTCAAGACGCATCCGGCGATCCGCGATACATTCGAGGGTGGCAAACGCCTTTCTTATGGCGCGCGCGCGATTACCGAAGGTGGTTTCCAGTCAGTGCCAAAACTGTCCTTCCCGGGTGGTGCGCTGATCGGCTGTTCGGCTGGCTTCGTCAACGTTCCCCGCATCAAGGGCAGTCATAACGCAGTTCTGTCGGGCATTCTTGCCGCCGACAAGATTGCGGAAGCATTGGCCGCTGGTCGTGCCAATGATGAGCCGATTGAAATCGAAAACAGCTGGCGTAACAGCGCTATCGGCAAGGATCTCAAGAAGGTCCGCAATGTGAAGCCGCTCTGGTCGAAGCTCGGAACGGTTATGGGTGTTGCTCTCGGTGGTCTTGATATGTGGACCAATCAGCTGTTTGGCTTCTCATTCTTTGGTACGCTGAAGCATGGGAAGAACGATGCGCAAAGCCTTGAGCCAGCAGCAAAGCACAAGAAGATCGATTATCCGAAGCCGGATGGTGTGCTGACTTTTGATCGTCTTTCGTCAGTGTTTCTTTCGAACACCAACCATGACGAAAACGAGCCTGTGCATCTGCAGGTAGCTGACATGAAGCTGCAGCAGACATCAGAGCATGATGTCTTTGCAGGTCCATCGACGCGCTATTGCCCTGCAGGTGTTTATGAATGGGTGGATGCTGACGGCAATTCCGCGGCTGATCCGCAGGCCAAGGATGTTCGCTTTGTGATCAACGCGCAGAACTGCGTGCATTGCAAAACTTGCGATATCAAGGACCCGAACCAGAACATCAACTGGGTTCCGCCACAAGGCGGCGAAGGACCAGTTTACGTAAACATGTAATGTTTGCGGAAACATGTAATTGAAAAAGGCGGTTTTAAACCGCCTTTTTTTATTAGAGTGCGGGGCGCACAAAGGTCGCTCTAACGCTTTAAAATGAGAGCATGACTGATTGAGTTTCCGGCTCGTCAGTGTCTGGACGTACCGGCATCGGAACAGAAAACTCAAGTCTTATAGGCAAGTGATCGGAGCCGACGTCCTCGCGTGTGGTTGCAGTAGGCGCTTCGATTTCATGGCTTACGAGAACCTGATCGATCGGCAGGCCGACATAAGGCGCGAGTTTTATCGGAAGGTTTTGCAACACCCATGTGCCACCGATACCGGTCATCGCTTTGGTGGTCGAAGCTTTCTCGATGCGATGGACAGCATTGCTCCACGGAGCCGCATTAAAATCGCCAGCGATGATCATAGGGCCGCTGAATTTCTGTAATTCTGGGACTAGTGCGTCGATGATCGCCGCCTGACCATAAGGCCACGGAAGCACAGCGTGATAAGCAGCAACATTGATGCTCGTGCCGCTAAAATCGATAGAAGTCATGGCAAAGCGATCATTGCCAAGGCACAACTGAGCGCTACCTTCACTGAATGGGCGGCGGGACAGAATACCAACGCCCATATTGCTTCCGTCTTTGCGACATTCAAAATGGTAAGGATAAGTACCCTTCAGAATGTCGATCCACATTACCCAATCGGCACCGGCTTCCTGATAGGTGATAACGTCAGGCTTTTCCCGCGCAACCATTTGCAAAACGCGTTTAGGCTCAGGATTGTTATAGCGCAGATTGATCTGCACCAGACTGTAACGTGCGCCGGTCGTCGGCACATCGGCCTGTGCAGAAGATGATCCGTCGAGAAGGTTACGTGCGGCACCAAGCGTCGTGCTGAAAGCAAGGATCGCAAAAAGCAGGATCATTGCACCTTCACGCCGCATCTTTGTAAACAAGAGCGGCAGTGCCAGCAAACCCATCAGAATCGCGAGATGTGGTCGAAAATGCCCGAATGAATCGAGCATTGGATGCGCTGATCCAAGAAAACCAAGCACAAGAGGGACCGACACCAGAACAGCGGTGATCAATAGGAGCAATGAAAGGTTTTCGCGGCGTTTTGACATGATACGCACCTAGCCGCTGATTACGGCGCGATGATGGAATAGGGCAATGTGGAAAAAGGGCAGTATGCTTTCAAAATACATACTGCCCTAACTACCTATTGCCTACTGCCTTATACTTACTGGAAAGCTGTCTCGAAGAAGCTACGGAGCTTGCGTGAATGCAGTCGCTCATCAGGCATGGCTGCGATTTTTTCCATCGCACGAATACCGATTTGCAGATGCTGTGCGACCTGCCGCTTGTAGAACTCTGTCGCCATGCCAGGCAGTTTCAGTTCGCCATGCAAAGGCTTGTCGGAAACACAGAGCAACGTGCCGTATGGTACGCGGAAGCGGAACCCATTGGCAGCAATCGTGGCAGACTCCATGTCAAGCGCAACTGCACGCGCCTGTGAAAGGCGCTGAACCGGTCCGCGCTGGTCGCGTAACTCCCAGTTTCGATTGTCGATTGTTGCGACTGTACCAGTGCGCATGATGCGCTTTAGGTCATAGCCTTCAAGGCCAGTGATTTCTTCGACCGCCTCTTCAAGTGCTACCTGAATTTCGGCAAGCGCGGGCAAAGGCACCCAAACAGGAAGATCGTCATCAAGAACGTGGTCTTCACGCATATAAGCATGAGCAAGCACGTAATCGCCCAGTTCCTGAGTGTTCCGCAGACCTGCACAATGTCCCAGCATCAGCCAGGCATGTGGACGCAGCACAGCAACATGGTCGGTGATGGTCTTTGCATTGGATGGGCCAACGCCGATATTGACCATGGTAATACCGGAATGATCGGCGCGTTGCAGGTGATAGGCAGGCATCTGTGGCATACGCTGTAGCGGAATGCCGCTGCTCGGCTCGGATTCGCCTGCGCGTGTTATCGCGTTGCCTGGCTCAACAAAGCTATCATAGCCGCTGCCACCGTCTGCCATCAGCTTGCGCGCATAGGCGCAGAATTCGTCCATATAGAACTGATAGTTGGTGAACAGAACAAAGTTCTGAAAATGCTTGGGGCTGGTTGCGGTGTAATGCGCAAGCCTGTGTAGAGAGTAGTCAACGCGTTGTGCCGTGAACGGCGCCAGTGGCATTGGTTCACCGGGAATAGGATCGAAATCGGCATTGACGATCTTGTCGTCGGTTGCAGCCAGATCCGGAACATCGAAGAGATCGCGCATCGGATGCGTAAAGGCATTGGCAACCGATGCCTCGACATAGGTGCCTTCCATGAAGGCAAAGTGAATTGGAATTGGTGTGGCCGATTCCCGAACGGTGACCGCAACGCCGTGATTGCGCATCAGCAGGCGAATTTGCTCGTTGAGATAATGGTCGAACAGATCGGGCCGGGTAATCGTCGCCGCATAATCACCGGGCGTAGTCACATGACCAAAGGCAAGGCGCGTATCTACATGCGCAAAGCTGGAGGTGGACAGGCAGATTTCGGGATAAAAAGCGCGATAACGCTGAGGGCGAGCCTCTCCCTTTGCCAGCTGCTCAAAAGCCGTGCGAAGGAACGCGGTGTTGCGATCATAAAGCTTGCGCAGTGCGGCAACCGCCGCACTTGCATCGGTAAAAACTTCCGGCTCCACGAAGGGAGGGGTTTTGATATCAGGGATGAAAGTTTGTTCGATTCGCTGTGTCATGACTTAGTATAGCAAACTCCATGACACGCGCATGTCCCTGTTTAAGCACTTCTTTGAAGGCTTACATACAGTACGAGGCCGACCCCGTTCATTTGCGCTTTCTGCCCTATTTGGGTGTAGGCGAAGGTTGCCGCAGGACCGGTGAAGACGGCGGTGAAAAGCAGGACACGAAGCGCAATCCCTGCTGAAATACGGAAACGCGAGATCATAGCCGCCTGTCTCCGTCCACATGCTTGAGGTGCATTGCTGTGATAGGGCCAACGACCGGCTGGTCGCGATAAACATCATATTTGCGATCAACAAAAAGGCTCGCGATGATCGCAAAACCGGCAATCATTAAACAGACAATCGTAACGCGCCACAGCAGCATAATTCCCCCGGCTTTAAAAGCGTTTGCTCTACGGGCTTGAGTTTAAGGATGCGACCTGAACTGCTCCTGAGAGCTGCATTCATCCGGCGTTCAAAAATATTGATGTTTCACTAACTTGATCGCTTCGCACTTGTGCCGGGCTGCACGGCGCTTATGTTAACCCGCATTGGAAATACGGACAAAGCCAAGAAAGCGGGAGACAGATACCCATGGCTGAGCAGACAAAACCCATTGAGCTTTATTATTGGCCTACCCCGAATGGCTTCAAAATCAGCATCATGCTGGAGGAACTAGGCGTTCCTTATGAAGTCAAATATGTGAACATCGGTAAGGGCGATCAATTCCAGCCGGACTTTCTCAAAATTGCACCCAATAACCGTATGCCAGCGATCGTCGACCCCGAAGGGCCGGGCGGCGAGCCGATCTCGGTTTTTGAATCAGGCGCAATTCTTCAGTATCTCGGCCGCAAGTTCGGAAAATTCTATCCAACGGATGAACGCAAGCGTGTCGCCGTTGATGAATGGCTGATGTGGCAAATGGGTGGACTTGGCCCCATGTCGGGTCAGGCCGGGCACTTCCGCGTTTATGCGCCGGAAAAGGTGCAATATGGCATCGATCGCTACACCAATGAGGTCAACCGTCTTTATGGTGTCCTGAATCGTCAGCTAGAAGGCAAAGACTTTATCGCAGGCGAATATTCTATCGCTGACATGGCCAGCATTGGTTGGATCAACGCTTACAAAAACTATGATCAGCAGCTGGAGGATTTCCCTAACCTCAAGCGCTGGTATGAAACCATGAATGCACGACCTGCCGTTCAGCGTGGTCTCTTGGTTGGCAAGGAAGAGCGCGAAAAGTCTAACCTCGCCAATGACAAGGAAGCGCAGAAAATTCTTTTCGGCCAGAAGGCGCGCTAATTCGCTTTGGTTAGAAATGCTTGAAAGAAAGGCGGCTTAGAAGCCGCCTTTTTATTTTATTCGCTTACTGCCGTGCGAGACTTTCACTCTTGCAGATCAGGCCGCCCATGACGCAGCCCGAAAGCGAGAGAGTGTTTCCCTTGACACTGGCCTTGCCTGTGTAAGTCTTGCCTTCGTCTAGCTTGTTGACTTCGCCCTTGTAGCTGCCGTCCTTGCCAGACATTGTGCCAATCGACTTGCCCTTATATTCGCCGGTCTGCACCGTGCCGCAATATTTACCGCCGCCGCAAGCTGCGTAGCTGATAATCGTACCATTCGGGCGTTTCCAAGTACCGACAATTGCTTCTTCAGCAAATGCTGGTGCGGCTAAGCCTGCCGTCAGTGCTACGGCGGCGGTCATTCCCATAATAAAAGTGCGGATCATGCATTCCTCCCAAAATGCCGCAAAGCTCTCTATTTTCAGCTCTGCAGAAAACTTACGCAAACGTAAACGTAATCGAGTTTGGTCCGAAGCGGAAGAGGGATAATTGGTGGCTTCGAATTCGCCGATAATCACTTTCTCAACAAAGCCAATCGATGCCATGGTTATCATCTGGTTTCCAAGCACTGTGGATGAAAAAGCGGCAATTTCGGAAAAACGCTGCAATTCGCGAAGCTTGGATGTTTAACAAAATCCCAAATTTACTCCTTGTTGGGATTTCGTTGTCGCGTTGTTAAGCATCTGGTTTAACGCGCATTTTAATCCTGTCGCCTATCTTAAAGACCATGAACGGAACGACAGATCCGACGGTTCCGGGCCGGTGAAAGCCAGTCACGGAAACAAAGAGCGGACGGTTCTCGGGATTTAACAGGGACAAAGAAAATGACACAGTTTCAGAGCGTTATACAGCACGACAAGGCAGGCTCTCAGGATCGTATCCTGCTGGAGATGGGTTTGAAATACGCCATCGGCCGCGACTGCGAAATTGATGTCGTCGAAGCACACAAGTGGCTTAACATTGCAGCAATCCGTGGCAACCAGAAAGCGGAACGTATGCGCAATCAGGTTGCAGCAACTATGAGCAAGAGCGAGCTGGCAGCAGCACTGCGTGGTGCACGCGAGTGGATGACTTCTCACTGAACTACGGAATGTAGAAACCAAAAAGCCGCCCAATGAGGCGGCTTTTTGTTCAGCTGATCCCGAGATAGCGCCCCGGCTTGTGGTTGATTGCGATGATAACGTTCATCGCAATCGCACCCACAAGCGACAGAAGCATGTTCTCCCACGGGATGAAAAACAGTGATCCGAGCATGATGATAATGTCGAGCGCGAGCTGAAACCAACCAGCGCGAATGCCATAGGCATCCTGCAAGTAAAGCGCGAGAATATTGACGCCGCCCACGCCGGAACGATGGCGGAAAAGTGCCAGAACGCCCATGCCCATAAGTGTGCCGCCCATAAGCGCTGCAAAGAGCGGATTGATTGAGCTGAAATCAACACATAGAGGGATGAGTTTGGCAAAGAGAGATAGAAGCGCCACGGCGATGAACGTTCTGATCGTAAATGGCCAGCTCATCCGCTTTGCAGCGAAATAGTAGAACGGCAGATTGATCACGAAATAAAGCAAGCCAAATCCGATGCCGGTGGCATACTGGATCAGCAGCGCGATTCCTGCCGTACTGCCTGTCATAAGCGTCGCTTGACTATAAAGCGTAATGCCCAACGCAATGAATGAAGTGCCAATCAACATGGCGATTGCATCTTCATAAAGGCGATGACGATCGCCCCCCAGTTTGCTGGTCACATCGACAAGCGGGGAGGCGCTATCTGCGATATCGGTCACATTTAACTCCAGAACTGCGAAAACCGGAAATTCGAACAAGATTACTCAAAGGGCCGGAGCAATGATCCGCCATTTGAGTGTATGCATATTCCCGCTGATCCGATGGATAATGTGCCACGCGCCAGCGCCAAGTCTTGGGAGACCTCGCAAATATAGCATCGCGGATGCCCGACGGCACTGCTAGCAAAATTGTTATTTTGAACGTAGCATTTTTATTTTAGCTCGGCTTTGACCGCTCATTTTTTCGGATTATTTCGTTGCGAGTTTCACTGAGAAATTGCTCTACATCCTTGGGACTGCGTAGATGATGCTTTTTCAGATGCGAAGGGGCGCTTTCCAGAAAAGATTTTGCCCGAATACGCCCATTTTTGCGGTAATTAGCCACGAACTTCAGGAATTCCCAATCAAAGCGCTCGTCACAGCCTTCCGCCATATCAGGACGGGATTGACCGTAATGGCGAAGTGTTCTGCGCAGGACTCGCCAAAGGCGTGTTAGGGTCGAGATATCCAGAAAAATAAGCATGTCGGCGCGTGCTGAGCGATACGCCATTGTTTCGCTGTGATTGCCTTCGAATATCCATTCATCGCGATCCGCAACCTCATCGCTCAGAAGGCCGATTTCGTCCCGAGAGCGCATTGTCCAATTGGGTAGCCAATAGATGGTGTCGATATGAATAACTGGTAATTCGGTGATTGCACCAAGCGAACGGGCGAGGGTGGACTTTCCCGAACCTGCGCCTCCAATGATCATGATCCTTTTTATCATCTGGGCAAGCTCCGGATTTTAACTGTGTTGCAATAAATCTGAGACAAGTTCATGGAAATACTGTATATTTACTTCGCGTCATTCAAATTTACGTAACGACTAAAGAATGACGGTTAGAATTTTTGTATTGTAGACAGTGGTAATATTAAGAGAGTGATTGACAGTCAACTTGTCTGGCATCAAGCTTGGTGGTGAAGACAAATTTACAAGGTGTGAAGACCGGCAAAGCAGGCCGGATATTCTGAATAGATCGCTTTGAGCGGTCAGCGCTAATCCGAATGCAACAAAATCAATAGTCCGTATCCGATAGGGAGCGACGAGATGTCTATTCGTACCATTACAGCCTTGGCTGGTACCGCAATCATTCTAGGCGCATCTGCCTTTGCTTTTTCATCTCCTGCAAGTGCGTTGACGATGAAAGAATGTAGCGCGAAGTATCAGGCCGCCAAAGATGCTGGCACGCTTGGCGATGTAAAGTGGAACGACTTCCGCAAAGCCCAGTGTGGTGATGATGCAGCTGCAGCTCCTGCAGCTCCAGCAGCTCCCGCAAAGAAAGCTGCTGCACCGGCGAAAAGTGCAGCCACGCCAGCTGCAGATGATGCCAAAGGTCTTACCATGAAGCAGTGCAGTGCCAAATATCAGGCGGCAAAAGATGCCGGTACTGACGGCGGTGCCAAATGGAATGACTTCCGTAAAGCGGAATGTGGTCCAGGTGCTGATGCTGTAGCACTCACCACGGATGGCAATTCTGAACCTGCTGCTCCAACAGTAGCGGCACCAAAGGGTGTCAAATTCCCAACGGCTGTTTCGGCAAAATACTCTAGCGAATCTGCTGGCAAGGCACGTATGCACACCTGCCTTGAGCAGTATCACACTCTGAAAGACGCCAATGCACTTGGTGGTTTGAAGTGGGTTCAGAAGGGCGGCGGTTATTACAGCCTCTGCAATGCACGCCTCAAGGGCAATTCATAAACCCAAATCTGAGACGGCTTATAAGTCGGTTTGAACTTAACCCGTTTTGGAGAAAGGGCCTTGCAGATTTGCAAGGCCTTTTTTTCTGGTTAAGTTTCCGCATTATAAAATCAGGTTTTCTTGTACCAACTGCTGATACCGACCACGAGCCAGCCAAGAATCATCAGGCTTCCGCCTGTAGGCGCTGCCATTGGGAAGAGTCTGTTACTGGTCATGTCACGCATAAACAGATCTCCGCAAAACAAGACCAACCCGACCACCAGTAATGCCCCGCCAATATTCGCTACACGACTGTTCGGCACGATCAGCGATAAAACAAGCAGAGCTGGAGCATGACCCAGAAGCATTGGCGCGATAGTGCCAAGATGGTTGTCCCCGCCATGAGCCGCACCTGCATAAGACGCAATTGCCAGAGCTCCGCACAGACCAGCGAGTGTGCCGAACAGAGCATTGCGAGGCTGATCATTCCGTAGGATCGACATGAAGTTTCTCCGCTATCAAGCAGTTTTATAAGCGTTTCGAGCGGCAGCCAGCGCATCAGGCAAGGCTATCTCAAACTTATCCAGTTGTGCTTTCACACCGACGCTGACACGAATACAGCGATCAAGAACAGGTGCGCCAGGCTTTCGAACGAAAATATCTCGCTCAATCAAACCGTTGAGAACAGAAGTGGCGAAGGCGCCATCGTGGCAACAATCAATTGTGACGAAATTCGTCGCAGAGGGAATCGGCTTCAGCCCATTCTGCTCAGCTATTTTTGCGATTCTATTGCGTCCACCATGGATTTGTTCAACCACGTCGCGCAAATATGCTTGATCCTTTAATGCTGCGATTGCCGCAGCCTGTGCAATTCGATTAACCGCAAAATGATCGCGAATCTTGTCGAATGATTTGATTGCACTTGCGCAGCCAAGAACATAGCCGACCCTAATTCCGGCGAGTCCATAAGCTTTTGAAAAAGTGCGCATACGTAGAATATTGGGACGTTTCAAATCAAATGATGGGAAGGCAGATGCTGGCCCCGTCTCGCAATAGGCTTCGTCGAGAATCAACATCGTCGTTTCAGGCACTCGCTCTATGAAGGCCTGAATGTCTGATCCCTCGTGCCACGTACCCATCGGGTTGTCTGGATTCGCGATGTATAGCAGCGCAGGGTTTTCAGTGCGTGCTCTGTCGATAAGCGCATCAAGATCAGGTTTGTCGTCGCGATAAGGAACTGTCAGTAAGGTGCCACCGAAGCCTGCAACGTGATAATTGAACGTTGGATAGCCGCCCAAAGAGTTGATGACCTTGTCACCTTGCTGAACATACTGCCTGACAACAAGTCCCAGCAAAGCATCAACACCTGCACCGGGCATGACATTCTCGGGCTTCACGCCGTGGTGCGCTGCGATAGCATGGCGTAACGCATAATTTTCTGGATCACCATATTTCCAGACTTCGGATGTCTCTTGCTTCATGGCTTCAATGACAGATGGAGCAGGCCCGAAGCTGCTTTCATTAGCACCGATTCGGGCAACGAAAGGTTTTCCGCGCTGTAGCTCCAGTGTTTCAGGGCCTATGAACGGGACAGTGGAGGGAAGGCTTTCAACAAGCGGCGTAAGACGAGGCGATGCCATTGTGTTTCCGGTCAACTTGGTCTGGTGGATGAGGCAGCAGAACCGAAGGTGATGTCAATTCACCGTCAATTATTTGCTCGGGCGTTCGATAAAAGATCAAGCAGGAATAGCAATTTGCGTCGGGTCTTGCCACATCACGAATTGGGGAAATTCAATAATGAAGTTAAAGTCTCATCGGATATGCCGCAACGCACCAAATCGGCGTCCGATACGGAATAACCCCCACGCATATTCTGATGGCGACAGTCTCAGGTATTTCAAAGGTAGTTATGTAAATCCTGATTATTGATCCTTTTGAAGAAACTACCCGTTAAGAACCGAATCAGCACGACGTCCGACGCAAGGCGTGCTTTGGAAAGCTGGATCTTGGGCTTCAATTCAGGTGGGAATCAGCGTCATGTCAGAGTGAATCTGCGCATCTCGAATTTTGTCGAATTGCGCGATACACATATCCTAACTTACTTCAAACGAGCGGATTTCGCGCAAACTCGTGAAACCAAGTCACTATTCAACATTCGCGTTATCGAATTTCGAGAACTTTCACGCAAGAATCAAGATCATGAGTAGCGAGATGAGCATAACGCATCGTCATTTGTAGTGTCTGATGGCCGAGCCACATCTGTACGCGGCGAATATCGATTCCACCTCGAACAAGGCGAGACGCGCAGGTGTGTCGCAGGATATGCGGTACCACCTGATCATCGGTTCCAAGCCCGACTTCGATTTTGGCATCATTCCAAATCTGGCGGAAACGTACCTGATTGAGCATGGAGAAGGGGCCTTTAAGCCGCTCATGCGCAATATCCGTAGACTTTCTTGCTCGTTTTGTAAGCGGAACCGTTCTGCTGCGGTTCGACTTCGTTAACCAGAACGTAACACGATGCTCCTGAATGTCATTCCAGGTGAGCCCAATGGCTTCGCCTAAGCGGCAACCTGTATCGACAAGGAAAATACTGAGGCGATAACTGTCCTCGCAACGTGCTTTAACTGCTGCAAACAAGCGCTTTTCTTCCTCATATTCGAGGAATCGAATCCGTCCTGCACGTTCTTTCTGTCGGACAAACTCCGGCAGATTGTAGATATCCCCCATCTTATGCGCCTTTCGCAGCAGCTTGCTCAGCGCAGCCATCTTTCTATTGATGGTTGCATTGCTGTTGCCGCGTTCACGAAGCGAACCTATGACGGAGTCGAGCATTTCCTGATCAAATCCTGAAAAGCGCACGCCTTTCAGAATCTCATCAATTTCACCAAGGAACGATTTCACATTATACTTGTGTGAGCCGTCATCCCAAAGGATGTTGATATACTTTCCAGCCAGTTCAGCGAGCGAAAATCGCTCTACGAGCCTGTGATTCTGGCTTCTGACGGATGTGTATTCAAGGTTGTAGTCGATGACCGGCGAATAAGCTTCGCATCCATCGATCCTCGTGCCCCCAACGACGATCATAGCAAGTCCCCCATTTTTTTACGGGAAGCATGCATAGAGAAATAATTAATAGAGCACAAGATAAGTGAGCTAACTTTATGTGGAGACATGTTTTGATCCTCTAATAGAACCTCTCGCCCCCCAATTTTTTCGTCCCCGCAACTCCCCCATTTCAAATTCCGTCGGGATCCCCATCTCGAAAGAATTTTTTTCACGCTTTCGTGAACGCTACCCCAAATGACGACGCCAACGGTTTCCCGTTGGCGTCCGATGCTCAAGCGTAGTTGAAATTAGAACGAACGCTGGAAGCGGATGATGCCGCCGAATGCATCTTTGTTTTCGATCGCGCCATTCTGGCGGAGCGGATGATCGCTGTCCCAACGGGTGTAGTTGATTTCTGGAGTAATGGTGAAACCAGGAACCAGCTGATAAGCAACGTTTGCTGCGATTGCGGTCTTGCCCCAATCTTCGTACGCGCCCTGAATGTTGAAGGTTGCTTTGTCGGTAGCTTTGAACTTTGCACCGCCCCAGACAGCCCAATCGCCGCCCCAGTTACCGTACATGCCGATGTCGTCTTCATAAGACGAGTAGCCGCCCTGTACCCAAACCGAGAACTGTTCGGTTACGTTTACGTCCAAACGAACCTTGCCGGCCCACTCTTCGAGCAGCGAGTCGTAAGCTACTGCACCAGCGATCGAACCCCAACCCTGAGCGAACTTCAGACCACCAACAACGTGCGGCATGTAATCGTCGATTATGTTCGATGTTTTGCCGAAGTAGCCATCGTCGTCGAAGTCACCGTGATCGATGTAGCTGCCGCCACCCTGTTCAAGCGACAGGATTGCAGAGAAGCCGTTGCCACCGGTGAAAGTGTAGCTGATCAGGTTCGTGCGGTAGACGCCAGCAGCAACCACGTCATCGTTGATGATGTCGCCGAGGTAACCGGTAAACGTGTGGAATGCCGATTCATCGAGACCGAGACGCAGGCCGCCGAGCTGAATGTAAGCGAAGTTCAGTGTGTGGTCGCCCTGATCGCCGTTCGTAAAGTTGAAGCGGTTCTCAGTGTAGGTCTTGAGCGTACCGAGTTCAGTTTCGGTAGCAGTCGACGTGCGAAGGGTGAAGCGTGTATTCTTGCTCCAGGTCTTTGCGTCGTAGCTGGAGTAAGGATCACGGCCAGCAGCTGCGTCGTAACGAACATAACCATGGATGCGCAGGCAGGTTTCGGTGCCCGGGATGTAGAAGTAGCCAGCGCCGTAAGCATCGCAAACGCGGACATATTCAACGGCTTCTGGCTCTGGCGCGACGATTGCGTCTGCTGCCTGAGCGCCGGAAGCTGCAACGAGAGCTGCAGCGGAGCCGAGAAGAAGGCTCTTGATGTTCATTTCTGACCTCCAGTCAAGAATCGACGGGAAGTCCGAAAAACGTATAAATTCAATAGTTTGATATTTTTGAATGCAAAAGGATAGAAAAGTCAGGAGCTGGCATACAATGATGCCAAAACTTATTGCGTGGCAAAAAGTGGCAAAGCTGCGCGTCAAACGAAGGGAAACAGGTGCTCTAAGGAAGAAATCATCATGTTTATGATAGTGGCGGAGAGGATGGGATTCGAACCCACGAGACCCTTATGAGGTCTACTCCCTTAGCAGGGGAGCGCCTTCGACCACTCGGCCACCTCTCCGGTAAGGGCGAGATAGCCGGTACGGTTGATCATTTCAAGCGATTTGAGCGCGTAACGTCAAAATTCTCAGTATATTTTGGACTTTTATATATACGGGGGTGTGAATAAGCCGGAATTGCGGGCTTCAAAGCCTGTGAAAAGCAGCTTTCTGAGACGTACTGTTATGGAGGGATTCGCCACTTCTTCTCTATTATCCGGCAGCGCATCGCCGCAAAGCTTCTTCTAAAGCCACATTTGGACATCCATTCAGCGGATTCGCGACCCAATTCACAGCCAAGACTCAAAAAATACGTGTTTTCAATCGTTAAGACCGGTTAACCGGCGTTTACATACGTTAATAAAGTCTAAAATGACGGCACCAAAGGGGGCAATTTCGTGTCATTTCTGCAACAACCGTCCCTCATAGAAGCTCAACAAAGCTTGGGAGCGATATTCGATGTTGAAACGAAAAAGTTGGCGAGTATCTTCACATCCAGAAGAAGGAGCGCTTCGGGGCGACTTTTTCATCAGGGGATGGGGACAGGTTGTCCTTCAGCCAAATCAGAATGCCCAGACCCATTTTTAACTTTGACTGGAGGTCAGAAATGAACATCAAGAGCCTTCTCCTCGGCTCCGCTGCAGCTCTGGTTGCAGCTTCCGGCGCTCAGGCTGCCGACGCAATCGTCGCACCAGAGCCAGAAGCAGTTGAATACGTCCGCGTTTGCGATGCTTACGGCGCTGGCTACTTCTACATCCCAGGCACCGAAACCTGCCTGCGTGTTCACGGTTATGTTCGCGCCGACATCACCGGCGGCGACGATGTCTACTACCGCGGTGGCAGCATCACCCGTACCGCTGACGGCGGCTCGATCGCCCTTGGTAGCAAGGATCGTGACACCTACGATTGGCTCGCTCGCTTCACGCTCCGCTTCTCGACCGCTTCGGAAACCGAACTTGGTACTCTGAAGACCTTTGCGGAAATCCGCTCGGACTGGAAGAACGGCGAATCGTCCGCTTCCAACCTGCGTTACGCATACATTCAGCTCGGCGGTCTGCGCATCGGTCTGGATGAGTCGAACTTCGTAACCTTCACTGGTTACCTCGGCGACGTGATCCTTGCTGGTGGCTACCGCACCAACGCAATCAGCTACACCTTCACCGGTGGCAACGGCTTCTCGGCTGTTATCGCGGTTGAACAGGGCAACGACGTTGATGTTGACTACAACGGCGTTATCGATGACTACACCCCACATGTTGTTGGTGGTCTGAAGTATGCTCAGGGCTGGGGTTCGATCGCAGCTGTTGGTGCATACGACGCAGTTAACGAAGAATGGGCCGGTAAGGTTCGTTTGGACGTAAACGTAACTGACCAGTTCTCCGTTTGGGTACAGGGCGGCTACAAGTCGAACGACGACACCTACTACGGTTACACCGATGCAGATGGTCGCTTCCGTGGCATCCGTGCAATCGACAGCTTCTACGGCACCTGGGGTGGCGATTGGGCTGTTTGGGGTGGCGCTAAGTTCAAGGCAACCGACAAGGCTACCTTCAACCTTCAGCTCGCTTACGAAGACGCAAAGACCTTCGCAGCTACTGCAAACGTAGCTTACGAACTGGTTCCAGGCTTCACCGTTACTCCGGAAGTTTCCTACACCAAGTGGGACGACAAGCTCTCCGTCCTCGACGGTCAGGATGCTTGGCAGGGTATGGTCCGCTTCCAGCGTTCGTTCTAATCCTTACGGATTGGTTACAGGAAACCCGGCAGCTTAGCTGCCGGGTTTTTTGTTATGTTCATTTCTAAAGTGCGGCATATGTCTTGCTTTTTTGCGCTTGGCAGTCTCTCTGGAGTTGTCGGTAACGATAGAATTGGCTGCGGAGTAATGGGCATATGATGAAATGGTTTTGGCCAGGCGTAACATGGACAACGGCGCTCACATCGCTCGCACTCTGGTTCGGCGCTGAACGGGTCGAAACTGACATTGCCGAACGTACGGGGCAGGCGCTTTCACCCTATGCCTGGACAGGTTTTGATGTTGATGGTCGTGATGTTGTACTGAAGGGTATGGCTCCAGACCCGGAATCTCAACAGCTTGCCGTTAAGGCTCTGCAGGAAGTCGATGGTATTGGTGATCTCTCCGATCTCACGACGGTCCTCCAAGAAGCCAGTCCTTATGTATTTAAACTTACTAAAAGCAATGAAGGTATAGTTCTGTCGGGCTTCATTCCAGATAACGGAATGCGTGATTCTATAATGAGTGCAGCAGAATCGGTGGGCGACACCAATCTCGTCGACGATCAGATGGCGTTAGCGCGAGGGGCGCCACCTGAGTTTCAAGATCGCGTACTTTTGGTTATTGATCTCGCGAAGAAAATGGCTGGATCCGATATTGAAATCTCGGACGGTACAGTAACGATCAAGGGGCACGCACTGAATGACGCAGCCTATGACGAGCTGACTGCTCTATTGAAAGTCCCTCTGCCGCTCGGTTTGAAGCTATCGAGTTCGGAAATTGCTCGGCCTTGATATCTTTTTACGTCTAGCGGCTTTCTTCCCCTGTTTCTTAGAAGATCCCAATTGACACAAGGCCTTTCGCTCCCTTTCCTATGTATATCGAAGGGGGTGCTACGGATTGGATGATAGGCGAAATTTGGATGCTTTATCTTGCGGGAATGTTCTGGCCGGTTATCTTGTTGTCGCTTGTGATAGGTATTGCAGTGGGATGGTTAACCGCTGCAAAGTGACTGGTCACAGAATAGGGGAAGGGGATGAATGACCGATTTGTGCGGGGTATTTTTGATCGACTGCAGTGACTGGGGTCACGCGCAGATGCGTAGAGTGTGAGGGAACCTAAATATGCCGATGTTGATCATCCAACTGGCGATTCTAATTGCCGTTGCCTTTGTGATTGGCTGCGTTTGGGGACGTCTCTTTAGAGGCAAGAAAAGCACGGCTAATGATAAGGAAGATACGATCATAGCGGCGGCTCTCTCTTCGCCAGCAATCGATGAAAAGCCTGAGCCAGTTGCGCCGTCAGAAGCTGAAGTAGTTGGCGGGGAAACTGAGCCGGTTATTGAAGCTGAGGCACAGGCAACAAACGCCTCAGAAGAAGAAGTCACTCCGCCTGAAGCGGAAAGCGTTGTTGCCGACGAACAAGCCTTAGTTGAAGAAGCTTTTGCGGTCGTCGAAGACCCTGATCGTCCAGAATTGCTGGATGCACCAATACGTGGAAAGCCGGATAATCTGACGGCAATTAACGGAGTTGGGAAAGCCGTAGAAGGAATGCTGCAGCAGCTTGGGGTGTTTCATTATGCGCAAATCGCAAAGTGGAGCACTGATGAAGCAGCTTGGATCGAACGCCGCATTGGTTTCGCCGGACGCGTTTCGCGTGAAGGTTGGATCGCTCAAGCGGGGAAACTTGTTGAAACATCCCCAAGTGGCACGTCCAAGCGAGGCTCTAAGGCAAAGAAAGCTGCCCCAAAACCCAAGGCTGCGCCGCGTACAAAGAAGACACAGGCTTGAGATTGGAAATCTAAACTTTCCGGCTAGGCCGACTCAACGTCGGCCATAAATCAGGTCAGTTCGGATATCGGCGCTGCCGGTGAGGCGAGCTTTATAAACCTCATAGTTTTCCATCACACGCTGCACATAGTTTCGCGTTTCGGAAAACGGGATTCGCTCGATCCAATCGACAACTTCTTCAATCGGTTTACCGCGTGGATCGCCATATTTTGCAACCCAATCGGATGCACGACGAGGGCCGGCATTATAACCGGCAAAAGTCAGCACATAGGATCCGTTGAACCGGTCGAGCTGTTCGCCCAGAAAATGCGCGCCCAGTGTCGCATTATAAGCGGCGTCGATTGTGAGCTTCGGTGCAGAGAAAGCCATCCCATTGCGTGTCGCAACACTCCTCGCCGTTTCTGGCATCAACTGTAACAGACCACGCGCACCAGCTTTCGATACTGCACTGATGTTGAATTCGCTTTCCTGACGTGCGATCGCATAGGCAAGCGCTTTGCCAGAGCCGCTGATATTTGCATGTGCTGGAATGGCGCCAATCGGATGCGATAGCGCGCCGACATCCAATCCACGGAATGCAGCAGCTTTACCAACACGCAGAGCCAGATAATGGTTATCGTTTTTCTCTGCCATCACAGCGAGAAGGGCGAGTTCACCAACGCTACCGAGCTCTTGTGAGAGCTGCGTATAAAGTAAGGTTGCGCGATTTCCATAACCAATCTGCTCAAGACGCTTGATCGCCTGCACAGCAGGGCGACCAGAGAAACGCACACGCTCGGCATCTGTTGGTCTCGGATATGCAAGCTCTGGCGCCTTCTCATTGAGCTTTGCAGCGGAAAGCTGACCATAGAACGTGGTGCCGAAATGTGCCGAACGTCGGTAATAGCCCTGTGCATCGCCTCCAGCGCCAGCTTCCGATGCGCGACCCAACCAATAATAGGCACGGGAAGCGGAAATCGGACGGGAGGAAATTTCTGCAATCTTGGCAAAATGTTGTGCCGCAAGCTTTGGCTGCTTGAGTGCACGCAATGCATACCAACCCGCATGAAACTCGGCTTCGGCTGCCATAGTGGGCGATTCGGCAGCATGTGCAGCTGCAAGTCGATAGGCTAGCTGAGGCTTGTTAATATCGAGAAGTTCGCGTGATAGAATGCGTCGCTCTCCCCACCACGCGTCTGGATCAACGAGCGATGCAGCATCTTTTGGCGCTTTCAGCATCAGGTCTGTTGCTTCGCTGAAGCGATCTGCACGCCGCAGAAAACGAATCTGCAGGAACATATAGGCAGGGTTTGAGTGCCAAGACCGATCAACATCGGCAATGGCTTTTGCCGTATTCGGCGATTTTTGCGCAAGCGCTGCGTAAGCGTTATAAAGTGATTGTGCCTGTGCGGGGCCAGATAGAAGCTTGGCCGACTGCATGCGATCATTATAAAGCGAGCGCAGAAGACGACGCTGATGGTCGTCTCGGCTCAGAACGCTGCCAAATTCCTTCAGAATTTTCGCTTCATCATCTGCAGAAAGACGCTCTGTTGCCCACCATGGCGCTAGCAACTGGCGCGCCTTGGTACTGTTTCCGGTAGCTACATAGGCGCGTGCAAGAACAATCATGCCCTCAGTTGTCTGAGGACGTGTTGTACCAAATGTAGCAATGACCGTTGAAGCCGAAGCGTTTTCTTTTGCAAGTGCGCGTTCTGAGTTACGGCGTAAGGCCGACATGCCTGGCCAGCCTGGCAACTCTGATGCTGCCATTGCGATCTCAGCGCTAGGAACGCCGTCCAATCCGGATGTCGCGATCGACCATGTCAGAATCTGGCGATCAAGCGAGCCCTTGGGCATTCCATTGCGGTATGCAATTGCCCCCTTAATTTCCCGGGAATAAAGCGCATCGAGACCACTCTTTAGCGTCCCACCAATTGCTGCAGGGTTTTCTACGCGACTAAAGGAGGAGGTAATAACCGGGTCTGGTGCCGCAGTAGGACGAGGCTTAGGGGTAACCAGATTGATTGGCGATTCATGTGTAGCGGTTGACGCAAAGGGGCGTGCCAGCGGCGTGGGAACCTCCGTTGGCAAAGATGATTGGGCATATGCAGCCCCCATTTGCCCTGCAAGAAGCGAGGCAGCAATAATCAAACCGCCCGAAAAGAGCGCTCTTTGCTTTAATGGCATATCTATATTTTTCTTACACATGATCTAACGAGAATAGAGTGCCTGATTGCAGGCAAAATATTGTTCAAATCGGGCTTTTATAAGCCTGATCCACGGAGTGGCTGTCTGCTGTAAGACTATGATCTCGATGCATGAAGCATTGGTTAATAAAGAGTTATGTTTTTCTCTTGTCGGTTTTACCCATAAAGGCATATCTTATGATGATGCTTCGATGAGTTTGGAGCAAACATTCGCAGAGAAATTTTCGTAAAACTGTCATTTGCACGCTGATTTGGGCGGGACCCCCGCTTGCCGGATTTGCACTGCGAGACTATGGTGCATCGCCTCGCAACTGTTCTGGCATATAGGAAAGCCAGCTTGGTATTGCCGGGTTACGTCTCTATTTCTCAGGAGTTCACTGATGCTGAAAGGCTCGATTACTGCACTTGTCACGCCATTCGATAGTGAAGGAGCGTTCGACGAGAAAGCCTTTCGTGACTTCGTAAACTGGCAGATTGAAGAGGGGACCAAAGGTCTCGTTCCTGTCGGTACGACCGGTGAAACGCCTACGCTTTCCCATGACGAACATAAGCGTGTTATCGAGGTTTGCATCGAAGTTGCTGCAGGCCGCGTGCCTGTCATCGCCGGTGCCGGTTCTAACAACACTGTTGAAGCCATCGAGCTTGCGCAGCACGCCGAAAAGGCAGGTGCTGATGCAGTTCTCGTCGTGACGCCTTATTATAACAAGCCGAACCAGCGTGGTCTCTATGAGCATTTCTCGCGTGTGGCCCGTTCGATCTCTATTCCGCTCGTGATCTACAATATTCCGGGCCGCTCAATAATCGATATGACACCGGAAACCATGGGTGCTCTGGTTCGCGACCATAAAAATATTATGGGCGTGAAGGACGCAACCGGCAAGATAGAACGCGTTTCGGAACAGCGGGCAACTTGCGGCAAAGAATTCATCCAGCTTTCGGGCGAAGATGCCACTGCTCTGGGCTTCAATGCGCATGGCGGCGTAGGCTGCATTTCGGTGACGTCTAACATCGCTCCTCGTCTTTGCGCGGAATTTCAGGCTGCTTGTCTGGCTGGTGATTATGCGAAGGCTTTGGAATTGCAGGATCGCCTGATGCCGCTGCACAAGGCATTATTCATAGAGCCAAATCCGTCGGGCCCGAAATATGCGCTTTCTCGTTTGGGTCGCATTGAAAATGTTCTGCGTTCGCCAATGGTTACGATCGAAGCAGCAACCGCAGAAAAGATCGATCAGGCTATGAAACACGCCGGTCTTGTCAACTAAGGCTGGTATTTTTGCCCGGTTGATGGATTGTTACGCTATCGCTAGTGCGAGAGCGTTTTCATTTCCGGGAATGAGCATTATATGGTGCCATTATGAATAAGCCGAAAAACTCTCCCGCCCGCAAAATGGTCGCTGAAAACCGTAAAGCGCGCTACAATTTCGAGATTACTGATACGCTCGAAGCTGGTCTGGTTCTGACTGGCACCGAGGTTAAGTCCTTGCGCGCCAATCAGGCCAATATTGCTGAAAGCTATGCCAGCTTTGAGAATGGTGAGTTCTGGCTGATCAATTCGTATATTCCTGAATATACGCAGGGTAATCGCTTCAACCATGAGCCGCGCCGCTTGCGTAAGCTGCTGATAAGCCGCCGCGAGATGGCGCGGATTTTTAACTCCGTATCACGCGAAGGGATGACCGTCGTTCCGTTGAAGCTTTATTTCAATGATCGTGGTCGTGCAAAGCTAGAAATTGGCGTGGCGCGCGGTAAAAAGAATCACGATAAGCGCGAGACTGAAAAGCAGCGCGACTGGAACCGCGAGAAATCGCGTTTGCTGCGTGATCGGGGCTGATACAGCTCGAAGGTCTTCATAGCATTTCCGGCAAAAGTGCGAAGCGGTTTTGCTGCGGATAATGTGAAAAACAAAAAGTTACAGCGGTTCCAACGATTCATTTTTAACTGGATCGCTGTAAAAACAAAGAGCGCCACTTAGGCGCTCTTTTCGTTTGTAAACAATTTGGCAGCTCGAGATTTAGGAGCTGTTGGCAGTCGATATCAATAATCGTCGTCGAGATCGTCATCCTGACGGCGCTGCTGCTGTGGGCGCTCGGAAGGATCACGGCCGATTTCGGCTTTCAGTGAGACGAGGTCGATGAAGTGATCGGCCTGGCGACGCAATTCATCGGAAATCATTGCTGGCTGCGTGGTCAGAGTGGAAACCACGGAAACCTTGCGGCCCTTGCGCTGCAATGCTTCGACGAGAGAGCGGAAATCGCCATCGCCCGAGAAAATGACAAAATGATCGACGGTGTCGGTGAGCTGCATGGCATCGACCGTCAGTTCGATATCCATATTGCCTTTGACTTTGCGTCGGCCCGTTGAATCTGTAAATTCTTTAGCGGCCTTTGTCACGACCTTATAGCCGTTGTAATCAAGCCAGTCGATCAGTGGACGGATCGATGAGTATTCCTGATCTTCAACCAGAGCGGTGTAATAATAGGCGCGGAGCAAATAGCCCCGTTTCTGGAAGGCTTTCAAAAGTTTACGGTAATCGATATCGAAACCGAGGGTTTTTGAAGCTGCATATAAATTGGCGCCGTCAATAAAAAGCGCAATCTTTTCACGAGAATCGAACATCGTGTAATATATCCACTCTACGGTCGGAAGGGAGTGGGCCTGCGACCGCTTATTCAGATTTGTTTCTTAAACGGCGGGTGGTATTCATTTTTACCAATGCGTTTATTGCGTTCTAAGGACATATTATAGAAAAACAAGCAACCTAGGATTGTTATTTGTGCAAACTAAATTACTATTACGTGAATTTTGCACATTGCAACCGATAATAGCACGATTTCTATTGTTCCGATTTGAACCAAGACGCGTATTTGTCATACAGATTTATCAAGAGACACATTTGTCATACAGATTAACAAAGAATAACGAGTTCATCGTTGTTGTATGAAGGTTATCGCTACGCATTTGCGCTTTTGCTTGTAATTTCGACGCATAAGCGTTATGTGCTGGGAAAATTCCGATAAGTTTTAAGAGATGAAAGGGACCGCCTATGGCCCGCGTCACCGTTGAGGACTGCGTAGATAAGGTCGAGAACCGTTTTGAGCTGGTTCTTTTGGCCGGTCACCGTGCACGCCAGATTTCCCAGGGCGCACAGATCACGATCGACCGTGATAACGACAAGAATCCTGTCGTTGCTCTGCGCGAGATTGCTGACGAAACGCTGTCGCCAGACGACCTGAAGGAAGATCTCATCCATTCGCTGCAGAAGCATGTCGAGGTTGATGAGCCAGAAGCTGCTGCTCCAGCTCAGATCACCGATGCATCAGACGCACTGGCCGAAGGCATTTCCGAAGCTGCAGAAGATGATGTTGTTTCCTTCGATCGTATGTCGGAAGAAGAGCTGCTGGCTGGTATTGAAGGCCTCGTTGCTCCTGAAAAGAACGACGACTTCTAATAGCCTTTCAGACTACCGTATTTTACATGCGCTGTAGCCCGGCAAGGCTGCAGCGCATGTTTTTATCTGCTTGAACGCGATGGCTAAAAAAGTCCATTAAGCAGTAATTCACGCGAGTTTGAGTAGGATTTCGACGAGAAATTAAGGCTGTTTGTAAAAAACAGGTTCAGAAGCTCGCAAAATATTCTATTTTTTAGCGATATCTGGAGCTTTTCTAACAAAACTGCGAAGTGGTTTTGCGTAGGGTAGCGCGGAAAAGTTAAGAGAGAGCGGCTCAAAGGATTCTGTTTAATTGGAACCGCTCTGATCTGATTAGTTGTTGTTTCGTATGTGACTGTGGGGAGTTTCTGTAGATGATGCGCCAATATGAGCTTGTAGAGCGTGTTCAGCGATACAAGCCTGACGTCAATGAGGCGCTCCTCAATAAGGCATATGTTTATGCCATGCAGAAGCACGGCAGTCAGAAGCGCGCATCAGGCGATCCTTACTTTTCACATCCGCTCGAAGTCGCAGCCATCCTCACCGACATGCATCTGGATGAAGCTACCATCGCGATTGCTCTCCTGCATGATACGATTGAAGACACGACCGCGACCCGACAGGAAATTGATCAGCTTTTTGGTCCTGAAATTGGCAAGCTCGTAGAAGGCCTGACAAAGCTTAAAAAGCTTGATCTTGTTTCCAAGAAAGCGGTGCAGGCTGAAAACCTTCGCAAGCTGTTGCTGGCGATTTCGGAAGACGTGCGTGTTCTTCTGGTGAAGCTCGCCGACCGTTTGCACAATATGCGCACGCTTGGGGTGATGCGCGAAGACAAACGTCTGCGCATTGCAGAAGAAACTATGGATATCTATGCGCCGCTTGCTGGCCGCATGGGTATGCAGGACACGCGTGAAGAACTTGAAGAGCTGGCGTTCCGCTATATCAATCCGGATGCCTGGCGTGCGGTTACAGATCGCCTTGCTGAACTCCTTGAAAAAAACCGCGGCCTTTTGCAGAAAATCGAAGAAGATCTTTCCGAGATCTTCCAGAAGAACGGCATCAAGGCGAGTGTCAAAAGTCGCCAGAAGAAGCCTTGGTCGGTTTTCCGCAAGATGGAAACCAAAGGCCTTTCTTTCGAGCAGCTATCCGACATTTTCGGCTTCCGCGTTATGGTCGAGTCCACGCAGGACTGCTATCGCGCGCTTGGCTTGATCCACACGACCTGGTCGATGGTCCCAGGTCGGTTTAAAGACTATATTTCGACCCCCAAGCAAAACGATTATCGCTCGATTCATACAACGATTATCGGCCCGTCACGTCAGCGTATCGAACTGCAGATCCGTACTCGCGTTATGGACGAGATTGCAGAATTCGGCGTGGCCGCCCATTCGATCTACAAGGATCGTGGTAGCGCCAACAATCCGCATCAGATTTCGACTGAAACCAACGCTTATGCTTGGTTGCGTCAGACAATTGAACAGTTGTCCGAAGGCGATAACCCGGAAGAGTTTCTAGAACATACAAAGCTTGAGCTGTTTCAGGATCAGGTTTTCTGCTTCACGCCGAAGGGCCGCCTGATTGCGCTGCCGCGTGGAGCGACACCAATCGATTTTGCCTATGCGGTCCATACCGATATTGGCGATAGCTGCGTGGGCGCCAAGGTCAACGGTCGTATCATGCCGCTGATGACGGAACTTAAGAATGGCGACGAAGTGGAAATCATCCGCTCCAAGGCGCAGGTGCCCCCAGCAGCATGGGAGTCGCTCGTTGCAACAGGTAAGGCGCGTGCTGCGATCCGCCGTGCAACACGTTCTGCTGTTCGCAAGCAATATTCCGGCCTTGGCATGCGCATTCTCGAGCGGGCTTTTGAGCGTGCCGGAAAAGCATTCAGCAAGGATATCCTCAAGCCTGGTTTGCCGCGTCTTGCACGCAAAGAGGTTGAAGATGTTCTGGCGGCTGTGGGACGCGGTGAATTGCCGTCGACTGATGTGGTGAAGGCAGTTTATCCAGACTATCAGGATACGCGCGTTACTTCGCAGAACAGCCCGGCAAAAACTGGCGAAAAAGGCTGGTTTAACATTCAGAACGCAGCGGGCATGATCTTCAAGGTGCCGGAAGGTTCTGAAGGTGCCGAAGAACCCGCTGCGACCGGCGAAAAGCCGAAGCGCAAAGCTGTGCCGATCCGTGGCACTAATTCCGATCTGCCAGTGCGTTTCGCGCCGGAAGGTGCTGTGCCGGGTGATCGTATTGTTGGTATCATGCAACCGGGCGCCGGTATCACGATCTACCCGATCCAGTCGCCTGCATTGACGGCCTATGACGACCAGCCGGAGCGCTGGATCGACGTGCGCTGGGATATTGATGAAGGGATGCATGAACGCTTCCCTGCGCGCATCAGCGTATCTGCAATCAACTCGCCGGGCTCGCTGGCTGAGATTGCGCAGATTGTTGCTGCCAACGACGCCAATATTCACAATCTCTCAATGGTGCGGACCGCACCTGATTTTACTGAAATGATAATTGACGTTGAAGTGTGGGATCTAAAGCACCTCAACCGCATCATTTCCCAGCTAAAAGAAAGCGCAAGCGTTAGCGGCGCAAAGCGTGTGAACGGGTAGGACAAATATGAAAACCGAAGATGTGCTTGCCGTCTTCCGCGAAGCGGGAGCGATCCTTGAAGGCCACTTTATTCTCACTTCCGGTCTGCGTAGTCCGGTCTTCCTGCAGAAAGCACGCGTTTTCATGCATGCGGATAAGACCGAGAAGCTTTGCAAGGCGCTGGCAGAAAAGATCAAGGCCGCTGATCTCGGCAAGATTGACTATGTCGTCGGCCCTGCAATCGGTGGTCTTATCCCTTCATACGAAACTTCGCGCCATCTTGGCGTCCCATCGGTTTGGGTTGAGCGTGAAAATGGCGTTTTCCGCCTGCGCCGTTTCGATGTGCCAAAAGGTGCGCGCGTTGTGATTGTGGAAGACATCGTCACGACGGGTCTTTCGATTCGCGAAACTATCGAATGCATGAAGGATATTGGCATCGAAGTGGTTGCTGCTGCATGCATCGTTGATCGTTCAGCGGGTAAGGCTGATGTCGGAACGAAGTTGATTGCCCTCGCGGAATACGAAGTACCAGCCTATTCCCCAGATAACCTGCCGCCGGAACTCGCTGCAATCCCAGCGATTAAGCCAGGAAGCCGTAATATTTAAGCGATTTCGACTATATTATTGATTTTGCTCAAGGCTGTTTCCACCCTGCGGCGAAATTGCGCTTTGCGGTATTCATCTAGTACCCTTAATTTAGGGGGAAGGGCACGCCCATGCCCATCCCCCTATCTAGGAATTTGTCGTGGCTGTTGCGCCTCTTATATTCGACTCAAAATCCCCTTATCGTGCTCCCTGTGGAGTGTGCGTGGATTGCGACGTGCGTCGTATGGCGGTTTGCTCTGCGCTTGATGACGGTGATCTTGGCGCGCTTGAAGCGATTATGACCTCCAAGAAGCTCGATGCAAACGAGATGTTGGTGGAAGAGGGCGATCCAAAGCGCCGCGTTTTCAGCCTAACATCGGGTATGTTGCGCATCTATACATCGCTGCCGGACGGTCGCCGCCAGATTGCGGGCTTTCTTGTTCCGGGTGACTATCTCGGTTTGGCCGACGATGACGTCTACTCGCAATCGGCAGAAGCAGTTGTTCCGTCCGTGCTTTGTGCCTTTTCCACCAAGGAAATGGACAGTCTGATGGAGCGGTTTCCAAGGCTGAAAGAACGCCTCCACCAAATGACTCGCGAAGCATTGCGCACCGCGCGTGATAATCAGCTCGTGTTGGGGCGTCTTGCACCGGTGGAAAAGCTAGCAAGCTTCCTTTTGGTTTTAGGCGCACGCACGGAAAAGCGTGGCGGAAAGCCTAATCTTGTTCATCTGTCGATGAACCGCACTGACATCGCGGATTATCTTGGCCTGACGATTGAAACCGTTAGCAGGAGCTTCACAAAGCTCAAGACCCAGGGGCTTATCCAGTTACTGGACGCCAACACGGTCGAGATATTGTCTCGCCGCTCGCTTGCTGCGGTTGCCGGAATGGACCCTGACGCCGCATAATTTCATTTACAGCAATCCCAATATTTTTGTTTTGAATTCGTTGATTCAAATCAATGAACTTTGCCTCAGCCACCATTACACCTGACAGTAGAGGATGATGCAGCACATTGCAGTGCTGCTCGATCATAACGAGGTGAACAGGTGTCGTTGTGGCTGGCAATTACAATATCGGCTGTCATGTGTGCGGGCTTCCTTGCCGCCTCATGCCGACTTGCCCGGCAGAATGCCCGTCTTCGTCCAGTGCGCGTAAAGGTGAGAGGCTCTCACCGGATCGTCAGGAGCGGGGAGTGGAACCATCATGCATGAAGCCGCGATAAGACGATATGCGGCGCTTGCCGTTCCCCGCTATACATCGTTCCCAACTGCTGTGGATTTCACGCCTATCACACCTGACAGCACAAAGCGCTGGTTGCGTCAGATCGGTCCAGAAGAAAGCGTGTCGCTTTATGTCCATGTGCCGTACTGCAAAGAGATCTGCCACTATTGCGGTTGTCATTCGAAGATGGCGATCCGCGAAGACGTCATCGAGAATTTCGTCATAGCTCTGTTGAGTGAGATTGAAACTGTAAGTGCAAGTCTGACGGCTCGTCCGCAAGTCGTGCATCTCCATTGGGGCGGGGGCACCCCTTCTATTCTGCATGCCACGCAGTTCAAGCGTATCATGGCGGCTCTTCGCCTGCCGTTTGATTTTCATCCGGACATGGAACACGCCATTGAGCTTGATCCACGCACGGTCAATCCAATTCTGGCAAAGACCTTGTCGTTGATGGGGGTGAACCGTGCGAGCCTCGGTGTTCAGGATGTGGATGCTGATGTGCAGAAAGCAATTGGTCGCGTTCAGCCGGTTGAAACGGTTATTCGTGCGGCAACTCTGCTGCGAGAAGTCGGCATAGATAAGCTAAATTTTGACCTTATCTATGGTCTGCCGCTGCAAACGATTGAGACGCTGCGTGAGACCTGCAAGCGGGTCGCTGAGCTCAAACCTGATCGCGTTGCCTGCTTCGGTTATGCACACCTGCCTCAGCGTCGGGCCAATCAGCGGTTGATCGACGAGGACAGCCTTCCGGATGCCGACGAGCGTTTTGCGCAGGCAAGCACAGTTGCCGATAGTTTCATCGGCTTCGGCTATCAGCCTGTAGGTATCGATCATTTCGCTCTACCTGACGACGCACTCGCTATTGCTGCGCGTGAAGGTGCACTGCATCGTAACTTCCAGGGCTACACGACGGATCGCTGCCATACACTGATCGGCTTTGGGCCGTCATCGATTTCACAATATCCGGGTGGATACGCGCAGAATATTTCCGATGTTGGACAATACAGCAAGCGGGCAGTAGCGGGCGATCTTGCAACCGTGCGTGGTTATACAATGCGCGATACGGATCGCGTACGGGCAGGGATCATTACTGCCCTCATGTGCAACTTCCGTGTCGATCTGAACCATGCCGCGCCGGATATGGAATTTTCCGATGAGATGGCGCTGCTTCGTCCGCTGGTCGCTGATGGGCTGGTCGAGGTGGATAATGGGATAATTACTGCGACTGAAGATGGCAAGCCACTCATCCGCTTGGTGGCGGCAACATTCGACGAGTTTCGCAGGGAAAGTATGCACGGCTTCAGTTTCGCCGTGTAGCCAGAGCTACAATTTGCGCATTGCTGAAATATCATTCGCAATGTGCGCCAGAGCAAAGAAGTAGGGTGGTTTTCACTCTATTTTAGAGCTGCCGCTGCACCGGGCCGTCAAAAGGTCAGTGGCATTAGGGGCACCGTTCGTTGGGGGATGAACGGTGCCCCACTATTTTCAAACCATAAGCTGGTTGGGCTTATCGTGCCTTTTCCATCTTTGGCAGGAAGATCGTCAACAGGCCGAGAAGCGGAAGATACGAGCAGATCTGATAGACGAACTCGATGCTTGTGCGGTCGGCGACGATACCGAGCGCTGCTGCTGCAATGCCCGCAATGCCGAATGCGAGGCCGAAGAACAGGCCTGAAACCATGCCCACACGTCCCGGAAGCAGTTCTTGTGCGAACACGATGATGGCAGGGAAGGCAGATGCCAGCACGAAACCGATGATCACGGTGAGAACAGCTGTTACTTCAAGGTTTGCATAAGGCAAGGCGAGTGTGAATGGAACGATACCGAGGATCGATACCCAGATCACAGTGCGCGTGCCGATCTTGTCGCCGATAGGGCCTCCGACGATCGTACCTGCTGCAACTGCACCGAGGAACACGAACAGCAGCAACTGCGATGCCTGTACGGTCACGCCGAAATGGCTGATCGTATAGAAGGTGTAGTAGCTCGTAAGGCTGGCCATATAGACGTATTTGGTGAAGATCAGCATGGCGAGCACGGAGATCGACGCAATAACCTTCTTACGTGGCAGCGGCAGGGTCTTGTCCGGCTTTGGCTTGCTCTTATTGGCAAGATTATGCTGGTTGTACCAATTGCCAACATACCACAGCAGAGCCATGCCGATCAGGGCTGCGATAGAGAACCACGACACGCTGGCTTGACCGAACGGCAGCACAATGAAAGCTGCAAGCAGCGGTCCAATCGATGAGCCGAAATTACCGCCTACCTGAAACAGCGACTGTGCAAAGCCGTGGCGGCCACCCGATGCAAGACGTGCAACGCGCGCAGCTTCCGGATGGAATACCGAAGAACCGAAGCCGATGAAGGCCGCACCCAAAAGCAGGACCGAATAATGATGAGCCGTTGCAAGCAGGATCAGGCCGATCAGCGTGCAACCCATACCGAAGGGTAGGGAGTAAGGCATCGGACGACGGTCGGTATAGATGCCGACAATCGGCTGTAGGATCGAAGCCGTTACCTGAAATGTGAAGGTTAGCAAGCCGATCTGCCAGAAAGACAGGCTGTAGTTGTCCTTTAGCATCGGATAGATGGCCGGAAGGAGCGACTGCATCATGTCGTTCAGGAAGTGGCCCATACTCGTGGCCAGAATAATGGCGAGAACCGTATTGTTCGCGCTATTGCTTGTTGGCTGCTCGGCAGCACTCATGCTCATAGTCCTACTCCGAAGGTAATTTGGAACGGGATTTTCCCGCAAAGTGGTGAGGTCGGTTCGGAAACCCAATTCGTACGTTTACGAATATTTCTAACCTGACCATTTCATAATCATATTGTTTCGCGCCTGCTTTCGTGATTTGGTCCATTACCTTCGAGACTGGGCCAAAGCCAATGAAGCCAAAATCGCCACCGGGGCTTTTATTACCGGGCAGTGAGGACCTGCAAAAGTTCCACGAACAACGGATCGCCATGTTGGAAAACATGGGCGGACCAGTAATTGCACTTCCAACAAAATATCCTGATGGCTATTTTGTTCCTCGTCATAGTCATAGCCGTGCGCAGCTTTTATGCGCGTCACAGGGGGTGGTGCTGGTTACAACCGATGCAGGACGCTGGATGATCCCCGGTGATCACGCGATGTGGATTCCTGCTGGTGTCAAACATTCCGTCGAAATCGTTGGCGATGTGTTCATGCGCTCCATCTATATCGCTCTTGATGCAATTTCCGGTGTGCCGGACTATCTGCATGTGGTGGGGCTGACCGACCTGATGCGCTGCCTGATTATCGATGCAACCTCTGTCGATAGCATTCCCGAACCGGGAAGCCGCGATGCTTTGGTAATCGATCTCATTCTGAAAGACCTTCACACCTTGCCGCAAAGGCCACTTGGTTTGCCATTTCCGGCAGACATACGCTTGCAAAAGCTGTGTCGGGAGTTCGTGACGAAGCCCTCGGCTCGCGCAACAATTGACGAATGGGCTGACCGTATGGCGATGAGTAGACGCTCATTTACCCGTCATTTTCAGCGAGAAACTGGTGTGAGCTTATCTGTCTGGCGGCAGCAGGCTTGCCTTTTTGCCGCTGTCCCACGCCTTACCGAAGGTGAAGCGGTTACAAGCGTGGCGCTTGATTTGGGCTACGATAGCGTTTCCGCCTTCACGACAATGTTTCGCCGTATGCTGGGTGTATCTCCGAAGTTCTATTTACCTCGTATGCAGACAGCCCACATCGAGGGCCACGAGAAACTGTTATCCGGATTGGTAGCTCAATAATAACAATTGTCTCGGTGAGCAGAGAGCAGTATTAGAAGCCCATGTTGTTCCAACGTCGAAATCCGCCGAGCCGAAAAGAGCGCCTGAGGCTGCTCGTCTGGCCGCGCCGTTCCTTTGCTCGCTCATTCAAATATGGCGGCAAGCGAGTGCTGCGCATCACCGCCTCTCCGCATGCGGTCGCTGCAGGCTTGGCCGTTGGCGTTTTTTCAGCTTTCACACCGTTTTTCGGATTTCACCTGATTATCGCAATCGTTCTGGCCTATTTTCTGGCTGGTAATATTGGCGCTGCAGCTCTTGGCACTACGCTTGCCAATCCGTTGACGCTACCGTTCATCTGGGGAAGCACCTATGAGCTGGGCCGCTTTGTCATAAGCGGAGACCTGGAAAGCGCGCCGCCTTTACACCTGGGACATGCGCTTCAGACGATGAAATTTGGTGAAGTCTGGACGCCTCTGCTTAAGCCTATGTTGTTTGGATCGACGATTCTCGGTGCGGCTTTTGCGGTAGTCGCCTATTTCGTCACACGCTTTGCGGTAACTGCCTTTCGTCGGCGCCGGCTCGAGCGCCTTGCTGAGAAGCACAGTCTCTATCGGTCGCGGGAGCCGAAAAACATATGATCATTGGCATTGGCAGCGATCTGATTGATATACGCCGTATAGAGAAAACACTTGAAAAGCACGGCGATCGCTTCACCCAACGAGTATTTACTGAGATTGAACAGGCAAAATCCGACGGTCGTAAACAGCGTGCAGCCTCTTATGCAAAGCGTTTCGCTGCAAAGGAAGCCTGTTCAAAGGCTCTTGGTACCGGGCTTTCGAATGGTGTGTTCTGGCGGGACATGGGTGTCGTCAATACGCCTTCGGGCAAGCCGACGATGAAGCTTACGGGCGGAGCAGCAGAACAATTGAAACGTATGCTGCCACAAGGCACGCGTGCTGCCATACATCTGACAATTACAGATGATTTTCCTCTCGCTCAGGCCTTCGTCATTATCGAAGCTCTTTCTTTAACGGAATAATTGATGTTGCGGAAATGGTGAAAACTGGTTCCCCGACAAGGATATGAACAAAACAATTGCGATTGTGACAGGTAAACTCCTGCTCATAATCGTGCGAGAAACCGGTGATTGGATTGCCTCGGGCAATCTAAGCCGTTATTAGATCGCACATCGGCAAGCGGAGATACAATGAGCGTGTCCAGCAAAAGTGAGACTAAAAAATCGGGTGGCTTTGGCGAAACCATCAGCGTTATCGTGCAAGCACTGTTGCTGGCGCTGGTTATCCGTAGCCTGCTTTTCCAACCATTCAGTATTCCATCTGGCTCCATGCGCCCCACTTTGCTGGAAGGCGATTATCTGTTTGTGTCGAAATATGCCTACGGTTATTCGCGCTATTCGCTACCTTTTGGTCTCGACCTTTTCTCAGGTCGTATATGGGCCGCTGAGCCAAAACGTGGTGACGTTGTCGTCTTCAAGCTGCCAAGTGATACGAATGTCGATTACATCAAACGTGTGATCGGTCTGCCAGGTGATCGTGTGCAGATGCGAGGTGGTGTGCTTTACATCAACGATGTTGCGGTAAAGCGCGAACGCGTTGGCACCATCGATAATCCCGACGTGACGGAGGTCAATCGCCCGGTTGAAGTCTATCGCGAAACGCTGCCAAATGGTGTGACCTACGACACGCTTGATCTGGCGCCAAATTCCATTGGCGACGATACGCGCGTATTTGAGGTGCCAGCTGGCCATTATTTCATGATGGGTGACAACCGCGATAACTCGCTCGATAGCCGCTTTGGCGTCGGCTATGTGCCTTTTGAAAACCTTGTCGGTCGTGCAAACATCATCTTTTTCTCAATCGCCGATAAGTCAAGCCCGCTTGAAATCTGGAAATGGCCGTCTGATGTTCGTTTCAGCCGACTTATTTCATGGGTAAGTGGCGAGCCGCATACAGCTGTAACCGGAAACTAAAATGGTCTCCGCGAATAAAGCAGCAGAAATTCTGGAGGCGCGCACAGGATACCGTTTTCAAAATCTGAAACGGCTTGAACGTGCGCTCACCCATTCAAGTGTCCAGGCACCATCCCGCGCCAATTATGAACGCCTTGAGTTTCTTGGCGACCGCGTGCTTGGTCTCGTGGTAGCCGAAATGCTTTTTGAAGCATTTCCAGAGGCTCCAGAAGGCGAATTGTCGGTGCGCCTCAATGCGCTGGTCAATGCGGAAACCTGTGCCGCGATTGCGGACGAAATCGGGCTTGCCGATCTCATCCACACAGGTTCCGACATTAAATCGCTCAATGATAAGCGCTTGTTGAATGTGCGAGCGGATGTTGTCGAAGCGCTGATCGCCACGATGTATCTTGATGGTGGGCTGGAGGCTGCGCGCGGCTTCATAAAGCGCTACTGGCAGGAGCGTTCGCTTGAGACCGGAGCAGCTCGCCGTGATGCCAAGACTGAGTTGCAGGAATGGGCGCATCAGCAAGGCAATGTACATCCATCTTACAGCATTTTGAGCCGCAGTGGGCCGGACCACGACCCGCTTTTCACCGTTGAAGTGACAGTGAAAGGATTTGCACCCGAAACGGGTGAAGGTAGATCCAAGCGGATTGCTGAGCAAAGCGCTGCAGAAGCGATGCTTTATAGGGAATCTGTCTGGAAACGCGACACTTCCGGCTAATGCGGAAATCTGCATTCTTTTAAGCGAAATTCGGCTATAATCGGATCAACAGCGACAGTGGTGGGCTTGTCGCATGGGGCAGATTGGTTTTGGGCGAGGAGCCAATCTCTGCCATCAATTTGAAATCGAGCAATTCCAGCGAAAGTGGGGACGGGACCGCGTCGGGAATTGCGCAAAACAAAATTGGAGTGCTTCCCACTTCTTGTGAAATGGGTTGCTCCTAAAAGGATAAGCAATGAATAATCCGACGACGCCGACTTCCGGCGAAATTGAAACCGGGCAGACACGTTCTGGCTTTGTAGCGCTGATTGGGGCGCCAAACGCCGGAAAGTCCACGCTGGTTAACCAGTTGGTGGGAACCAAGGTTTCAATCGTCACGCATAAGGTACAGACCACGCGCGCGCTGGTTCGTGGTATCTTCATCGAGAACAATGCGCAGATCGTACTTGTCGATACACCCGGTATTTTCCGTCCAAAGCGCAGGCTGGACCGTGCGATGGTCACGACCGCATGGGGCGGCGCGAAAGATGCCGACATCATCCTCGTTCTGCTGGATGCACAGGGTGGTCTCAACGAGAATGCAGAAGCGCTTCTGGAAAGCATGAAAAACGTGCGCCAGAAGAAGGTGCTGGTGCTCAACAAAGTTGATCGCGTTGATCCCCCGGTTCTGCTGGATCTGGCAAAGAAGGCCAATGAGCTTGTCACCTTTGATAAGACTTTCATGATCTCTGCGCTGAACGGTTCGGGCTGTAAGGATCTCGCAAAGTTCCTGGCGGAAACCGTTCCAAATGGCCCTTGGTATTATCCGGAAGATCAGATTTCCGACATGCCGATGCGGCAGCTTGCAGCGGAAATCACCCGTGAAAAGCTTTATCTGCGCCTGCATGAAGAACTGCCTTATTCCTCGACGGTAGAAACCGAGCGCTGGGAAGAGCGTAAGGACGGCTCGGTACGTATCGAGCAGGTCATTTATGTCGAGCGCGAAAGCCAGAAGAAGATCGTACTTGGTCATAAGGGCGAAACGATCAAGGCTATCGGTCAGGCTGCGCGTAAAGAGATCAGCGAAATTCTTGAACAGAACGCGCATCTCTTTCTGTTTGTAAAAGTTCGCGAAAACTGGGGCAACGATCCTGAGCGTTATCGTGAAATGGGTCTGGACTTCCCGACTTAAGGTATATCTGGCTGCTCCATGGAATGGCGCGATGAAGGCATAGTTCTCGGCACACGACGACATGGCGAAACAAGCGCCATTGTCGAAGTGATGACCCGTGAACATGGGCGTCATATGGGCATGGTACGCGGCGGGCGCTCCCGCCGCATGCAGCCTCTCCTTCAGCCGGGCAATCATGTCGATCTATCATGGTGGGCAAGGCTTGATGAGCATATGGGCAGCTTTACCATTGAGCCGCTTGGCTTTGCGGCGGCGCGGCTCATTGAAACGCCCGTGGCACTTTACGGTATTCAGCTTGCTGCCGCCCATCTGCGCTTATTGCCAGAGCGTGATTCCCATCGTGGCTTATACGAAACGCTCCGCCTCATTATCGAGCATTTTGACGATCCGCTCGCCTCAGGTGAACTATTGCTTCGGTTTGAAGTGATGATGCTTGAAGAACTCGGCTTTGGCCTGGACCTGAAAGAATGTGCCGCAACAGGTGTCCGTGAAAACCTGATCTATGTATCGCCCAAGTCAGGACGTGCGGTCTGCGGCGATGCCGGCGCTCCCTGGGCCGATAAAATGTTGCCGTTGCCTGCATTCGTCAACAGCACATCAGTGCGTCCGTCCTGCTATGACGACCTCAATGATGCATTCAGAATGACGGGCTTCTTCTTTTTGCGACATGTGTGGGAACCGCGCGCGCAAACGCCTCCCGATGCACGCGGGGGCTTTCTGAATGCGGTATCGCGAAGCATCAACCTGCAACAGGTAAGCTAAAGACTTCGCCCTCAAAAGTATCTTTTCCGCGCCCGATTGCCTTGATCGCTTCAATCATGCGGCCATTTCTCGCCAATATCTGATCAGCAAGTGCGATAAGTCGGATATTCGGGGTTGCTGATGGCGAAAGCTGTCGCAGCTTTTGCGCGAGAGCTACTTCATCCAGTGCCGGATTGAGCGCAAGTGCTATAATGTAAGCGCTTGCGGTAGAGCGTGATACACCCGCATAGCAGTGAATGAGCATTGGCTTGGAGCGACCCCAATCGCTTGCGAAGGCCAGTATCTGGTGAATATGACTATCGTCAGGCATGACCAGCCCTTCGCGCGGCTCAACGATATCGTTGAAAGTAAGGTTAAGCCGCGTGACGGTGCTCGGCATCGATGGAAGATCGCTGCTGCTCAATGACAAGATATGACTTGGGCGATGCAGAGCTATTTGGGCTTCAAGCCTCGAAAGCGGGCTGACCACAATATACGTCATGGCTTATTTCTTTCGCGCCTGTTCCAATGTTGCAAAGCGCGCCAGAAAATCATTTTGAACGCTTTGTGTCGGACGGGGCGTCAGGTCTAGCCCTGACGGATCGAAACTGCGCGGACGGCCAAAATATTTGGTCGCTTCTGTTTCGCTGAAACCGGCAAGTCGTGTTGCCTCAAAAAAAGCTGCGACCTGATCGGCACGCTTGATCAGTTTTTTTAGAGACACGGAAATGGAAGCTGGCAGCGAAAACCGAACGTGAACTGCACTCTCAAGACGTGCTTCGATCAGTTTGTAATTCCCGCCCATCACAGCTTTGAAGGGCGAAATCATGTCGCCAATGACATATTCAGGCGCATCGTGCAGGAGCGTCAACATTTGCCATTCGATGCTCGCATCAGGCACAAGCCGGTTGAAAATCTGTTCAACCAGCAGCGAGTGCTGGGCAACCGAATAGGCGTGTTCGCCGACAGTCTGCCCATTCCAGCGGGCGACACGCGCAAGACCATGCGCGATGTCTTCAATCTCTACATCAAGGGGCGACGGATCAAGAAGATCCAGTCTGCGGCCTGACAACATGCGCTGCCAGGCGCGATCTTTGCCCGATGACCGGTCAGCGGCTGCCATCAGGCTTTGTCCGCGTCGGCAGTTTGAAATGTGAAGCGTACATGCGGGGGAAGGGCGAGCGTAATTTCGGCCCCACCAGCCAGAATCGGCGTGCCGGAATCAAGCGCATCCTTCACTCGGTCAATGCGCACAAGCGCCAGACCGAGTTTGCCGGACGAACTGCCAAGGGCTCCGATATCGCGCCCACCGACCGTAACCGACGTACCCATTGCGGGCAGGGGCGCATCAGATTTTGCCACGAGGACGCGTCGACGCGGCGTGCCGCGGTGATGCATACGCGAGACGACTTCCTGCCCGATGAAGCAACCTTTCGGGAAAGTCACGCCGCCAGTCTGATCGAAATTAATGTCGTGAGGAAACACATCATTATAGGCGAAGTCGGCTTCACCTTCGGCGATGCCATATTCAGCGCGAAGAGCTGTCCATGCACTTTCATCGCTGATCTCACCGGCCTGTCCGTAAGTGCGAATAACATCCAGTTCTTCAGGGAACCGGGTATCGCGCTTAATTGAAACGCTTTCTGAGGAAGCGGAATCGTTCTGCCAGCAAACGCTCACAAGTGATTCTGGCAATTGGGTAATTTCTGCTTTAGCGCGCAGACGATAGAGGGTCATCCGCTTAGCAAAATTAGCTGCAATGCCAGCAGGCATGTCGAATCGCAGCCCGTCTTCAATGCGCGACACAAGGAAGTCGAACATGACCTTGCCCTGCGGTGCCAACAGCGCACCGGGTTTCAGCTCATCGGCGCCAAGCTTGTCGAGATTGGTTGTGATCACGGCCTGCACGAATTTTTCCGCGTCTTCGCCTGTAATGTGAACCAGTGCTCTGTTGGAAAGATTGATCGTTTCCGCTACCGTCGCCATCGCTTCTTCCTTGCCTTTATAACCATCGTTACGTAAGCCGCATTGAAAAGGCTCGCAAGTCCCATTCAGCCAGCAGGAGACAACAATGGCCCAAACGTTCGACACAATCCTGAAAGGTGCAACCATCGTCAATCACGACGGTATAGGTCAGCGGGACATTGGTATTCGTAACGGGCGCATAGAGGCGATTGGCTCGCTTGCAGCAGGTTCTGCTGGCGAAGTCATCGATTGCACCGGTCTGCATATTTTGCCCGGCGTTGTTGACAGTCAGGTGCATTTTCGTGAGCCGGGGCTGGAGCACAAGGAAGATCTGGAAACAGGTTCGCTTGCTGCGGTTCTGGGTGGTGTGACATCGGTTTTCGAAATGCCGAACACCAAACCACTGACGACTTCCGCTGAAACGCTTGAAGACAAGATTCGCCGTGGCCGTCATCGTATGCATTGCGATTTTGCCTTCTGGGTCGGCGGAACGCGGGACAATGCAAAAGACGTTGCCGAGCTTGAGCGCCTGCCAGGTGCGGCTGGCATCAAGGTGTTCATGGGATCTTCGACAGGCAATCTGCTGGTTGAGGACGATGAAGGCGTCCGTTCGATCCTGAAAAATACGCGTCGCCGCGCCGCCTTCCATTCGGAAGACGAATTCCGCCTTAAGGAGCGCGAAAATCTCCGTGTTGAAGGCGATCCATCGAGCCATCCCGTCTGGCGCGATGTTACCACTGCACTGCAATGCACCGAACGCCTTGTCGGTATCGCCCGCGAAACCGGCGCACGTATTCACGTCCTGCATATCTCTACAGCCGAAGAAATCGATTTCCTTCAAGGACACAAGGATGTGGCAACCTGTGAAGCCACTCCGCATCACCTTACGTTGTCGGCGGATGAATATGCGACGCTTGGCAATCTTATCCAGATGAACCCACCGGTGCGTGAAAAGCGCCATCGCGATGGTGTTTGGAAGGGCGTTGATCAGGGCATTATCGATGTACTCGGCTCCGACCATGCACCACATACGCTGGACGAAAAGCAGAAGTCTTACCCGGCTTCGCCGTCTGGAATGACCGGCGTTCAGACGCTGGTGCCAATCATGCTCGATCACGTCAATGCGGGTAAGCTTTCGCTGGAGCGCTTTGTCGATCTGTCGAGCCACGGCCCCAACCGCATTTTCGGTATGGCTCGCAAAGGTCGCATTGCTGTTGGCTATGATGCCGATCTCACCATCGTCGATATGAAACGCCGCGAAACCATCACGCATGAACAGGCTGGCTCAAAGGCTGGCTGGACGCCTTATCATGGCAAGACTGTCACTGGCTGGCCGGTTGGTACTTTCGTGCGCGGTATCAAAGTCATGTGGGAAGCGGAAATCGTCAATCCGAATAAGGGCGAGCCAGTCGAGTTTTTGGAAGCTTTGCCTCGCCACTAATGGCTCAACGATTGGCGCGATCTGTCCCATCTTTGTCCGAAGTTAATCTTTCGGCCTGGATTGTCGGGAGTATTGTGTTCTTGTATAAATTTACAAGGAGCACAAAATGTCCGCCCATGACACGGCCTTGCTGGTTATCGATGTTCAGGAATCTTTTCGGCATCGACCTTACTATCGAGAAGAAGAGGTTGCCGCTTACATTGAGCGGCAGCAGGCTTTGATTGACGGTGCCAAGCACAAAGGCGTTCCGGTCGTGCAAATTTTTCATGTTGAGAATGAGGGACCGTTTTCGGAGGCATCAGGTCTTGTGAAGGCGCTTGCACCGATCAGGATCGAGCCGGATGCCGTTTTCCGTAAGCGTCGCCATAGCGCACTGGTGGGCTCAGGTCTCGATGTCTGGCTGATTTCTAACAACATCAAACGGGTTATCGTTTCAGGTATCCGCACCGAGCAGTGCTGCGAGACCACCACACGTCATGCGTCTGACCTTGGCTTCAATGTCGATTATGTCGGCGAAGCCACGCTGACTTCCCCATGACTGACGTAAGTGGTCATGTGTGGAGTGCTGCGGAAATTCGCGCGCGCACCGAGCTGGTACTTGCGGATCGCTTTGCAAGGATAGCAACGGTGGAACAGGCTCTTGCAGGCAGCGCAGAACGGAGAGCTGCATGATCCAAACCGCCGACAGCCATAAAACTGTCCGGGTCTTTGTCGTCGTCCCGCCGCGCACGCTTTTGCTTGACGTGGCGGGGCCGATGGAGGTTTTGCGCAAGGCTAATCTGGAGCAAAACAGGGTGCAGTTTGAAGTGACGTTTATCGGGCCTTCCGAAACGACGCTCAGCTCCATCGGCCTCACGCTTGCAAATATTGAGCCTCTACCCGATCACCTGCCAGATGATGCGCTTGTGGTGATATCCGGCTCAGCTGACATTCCGCTTGGGACTGCTGTCGTTAATCGCGACGAAGATGCAGCGCTTGAAACGCAAATCGTGAGCTGGATGCGTCGTAGGATCCGTCCGGGTATCAAATTGGTTTCAATCTGCTCTGGTGCACTCCTAGCAGCACGCGCGGGTTTGCTTGAAGGGTATGACTGCACCACGCATCATATGGCGATTGATGAGCTGCATCGACTTGCGCCGACCGCGCATGTTCTGCAAAACCGTTTGTTTGTGGAGGATCGCGACAGGCTGACCAGTGCGGGCATTACTGCCGGTATTGATCTAATGCTGCATATTCTGGCCGAGATGGCAGGGCATGCACTGGCTCTATCAGTGGCGCGTTATCTTGTGGTTTATCTGCGTCGCAGCGGTGGCGATCCGCAGCTTTCGCCATGGCTTGAAGGCCGCAATCACATGCATCCTGTGGTGCATCGTGCGCAGGATGCTGTGGCTGCAAATCCGGCTGAAAACTGGTCTGTCGAGAAACTCGCTGACGTCAGCGGGGCAAGCCCGCGCAATCTTTCACGCCTGTTCAATGAACATGCAGGCATGAGCGTGATTGATTATGCCAATCGGCTGAAAATAAGCCTTGCTCGCGAAATGCTGCTGAATTCGGCTCTCGATATGGAGAATATTGCTGAGCGAGCAGGGTTCGCGTCAGCAAGACAGTTCCGCAGAGTGTGGGAGCGGATATACGATACACCGCCTAGTCGTATGCGGGCATTTGCGACAGATAACTCTGCCTACTGAAGAACACGATCCTGCAGGAAGGTGCCTGCAATAATCTGTTCGCGCATTTTCTCGATAAGTTCGAGTGCGCTGTCTTCGCCTGTTGAACGCATAAGTTCTGTAAGGGCTGTAGTGAAAGCAGCTTCCGCCAGAATTTCTGGCTCAATTCCTTCGGAAATGCCGTCTGCCCAGGCTTCATTCTGGTATTCAATCGCAACAAGCTTCTTTTCGCGGGCGATCATCTCGTCCAGATCTGCTGGCATATATTCCATAGACTTCATCCCGGCTTGCGCCCTTCTTGCTGTATCAGCTGATTTCTCACCATTGGGAGCACAATCACCTGCAGCCTGACTGTCACGTTTAAGACAGTGTTAACAGATTAAAGCGGATTTGAATGAGGCAATTTCTGCCCATCCGCACAAGACTGAATAATTGGTTAATTCCCATAGCGCGAGATAAGCTCGTTCGACAAGCTTTCTCCTTCCTTCATGTAGCGATCAATCGCCGCAAGAGCCGAGGGTGTGCAACGAACATAATTGTCGCTGAAAACGCGGTATCCATGGTTGAAGCTTGAAACAAGACGCACTCGCTCGGCTTCATCGGGCTTTTCGGCAGCAATTATGGCATCCATGCGCTCGCGCCATTCGTTGCTGGTTTCTCCGCAAAGGTTGCGCAGATAGTGAAGCGAGCCAAGCACTTCCGCAATTCTGAGCATTTTGCCCTCATAAGGAGCATCCTGGGCAGAAAGGGCCGGGGACAGAATGCCCAGCCAGAATGCTATCACCAATATGGAAAGCCGTTTTTCCTGCAATATACGCCCCTCTGAAGAAAGAAATTCCTGAATGAGAAACGGGGCCACTTCAAGGCGATACGGAATGCGCGCCTGAAGCATCCTCAATTTCAGCGACAGAGCGCGCCACATCCAGCGTACTATCCGTCACATTGGCATGGGTCATTTCTTCGATGCTGAGCCAGTGTATTGCGGCTGCATCGTCACCGGCCTGTTCCTCGCCTGAAATCTCAAACGCACGATAGACTGACAGGAAGTAGCTCTTTGAATAGGCCTTGCCTTCGAGTGCCAGATCAACTGTGATAACATGGCGGAGAGAGCCCGCATCCAGTGCAGTTTCTTCTTTCAGTTCTCGAATGGCAGCTTCTTCCGGCGTTTCCCCAGCTTCGATACTGCCACCCGGAAAAGCCAGCCAGCCTTTCCATGGTTCCTTGCCGCGTTCGACCAGCAAAAAGCGGCCATCACGGCGACATATGAGAGAAACGCCGTGTATCTGAACGGGGGCAGGGATGGCGGGAACTGTAACCATGAACCAGCTATGATGCGGCAAACCGCTTTTGGCAACAGCAAAGCCCGCTTGACGATTAACTCAAAAGTCTGAACATGGCCGCTATGTGTGGACGTTTTTCTCTGACTGCTAGCCGTGAAGAAGTTGAAGCCCTGCTTGGTGCAATGATCGAGGAGGATTTTCCTCCGCGCTACAATATCGCACCAACGCAGCCGATACTCTCTATTCTGGCAGGCGAAACACCGCCGCCGGGAAGCAACAGGCCCGACCGTATCGGCATGTTGGTGCGCTGGGGGTTTGTGCCGTCATGGGTCAAGGATCCCAACGACTGGAATCTTGTCTTCAACATTCGTTCTGAAACGGCAGCCGAGAAGAATTCTTTCCGTGCGGCACTCAATCATCGGCGCGCGCTGATTCCCGCTTCCGGCTTTTACGAATGGCGGCGCGAAGGAAAGAACAAAGCGCAGGCTTATTGGATCAGGCCGCGCAACGGCGGTATTGTGGCTTTTGGTGCGCTCGTTGAAACATGGAGCAGCGCTGACGGCTCGCAAATCGATACAGCGGGTATTCTGACCACAAGTGCAAACGGATTTCTCCGTCCCATCCACGAGCGTATGCCGGTGGTGGTGAAGCCAGAGGATTATGCCCGCTGGCTTAACTGCAAGACCCTGCTTCCGCGAGAGGTGGCCGACATCATGCGGCCAGTTCAGGATGACTTTTTTGAAGCCATTCCGGTGTCGGACAAGGTCAACAAAGTTGCCAATACCTCGCCTGACGTTCAGGCGAGAGTAGAGGAAAATCTTGTGGCGCCATCACTGGATCAGGGCAAAAGAAAGAAAAAGCCTGGGCCGGGTGATGAGCCCGACGGTCAGCTTTCCATGTTCTGACGAGCCGGACGCTGACGACGCGATGAAGCGGATCAGCCTGTCTTTTTGACTGCCAGAATTGAGCGGCGCGTATTGTCGTTGCGACCTTTGCTTTCGCGATTGGTCTTGCTCATCAACGCTGCAACCAGCACAGCCGGTCCGATTTCGCGGTACTGGTCAATGAGCTTGTCTTGTCGTGGTTGCAGTTCATTTTTAGGCATTGGTCCATCCTCTTCCAAATTACACTCACTATTTTGTGATTGATTGGGACGGAATGAAGGCTGTTTAGAGCCGGTTTTGAGGAATTCCGGTTAACATCAACGGGATAAGGATGAAGGGGGAATGGGGTTGCCGAAATGCAACAGCGATTTTGACGAGGCTGGCTTCATATAAGCCTGTCAGGCACTCCAGCTTCACCAGTCTGAGGGAAATGCTTTATTTCTATTGAACTTTTTCAAAAGCTCTTGACGTGATTGAGGTCGAGAGAGATAAGTAGCGTCATGAAAACGCCGACCACGATCATTTGTACTGGTTCGATTATTATTGGCTAGCAGCTTGCTGGCCCGGCCGTTTTCGTCTCCCCTACCATAAAACAGGATGATAACGCCCCGGCCAGACGGCTGCGGTCTTTCGTGCCCGTATTTTCAGGTCCTTTGGGGAAATAAAATGGCTGATGCGCCGCAACTACGCCTATACAATACTGCCACTCGCACGAAGGAGGCTTTCACCCCCATCGATGCAAATAATGTGCGCATGTATGTCTGCGGACCGACCGTTTATGACTTTGCCCATATCGGCAACGCACGTCCGGTTATCGTCTTTGACGTTCTTTTCCGCCTGCTGCGCCATTTCTATGGCACTGAAAAAGTCACTTATGCGCGTAACATCACCGATGTTGACGACAAGATCAACGCGCGTGCTGCTACTGAATATCCCAACCTTCCGCTCAATGAAGCAATCCGCCGGGTGACCGAAGGCACAAACAACCAGTTTCAAGCTGATATCACGGCTCTGGCAAATCTGGAGCCGTCGAGCCAGCCGCGTGCAACCGAGCATCTCGACGACATGCGTAATATCATTGAGAAGCTGATCGAGCGCGGCGTTGCCTATGTTGCAGATGAGCATGTGCTGTTTTCCCCGTCAGCGATGAACGCTTTGGGTGGCGCACGCTATGGCGCGCTTTCCCACCGTCCATTTGATGAGATGCTGGCCGGCGCTCGCGTCGATGTTGCATCCTATAAGCGCGATGAAATGGATTTTGTGCTGTGGAAGCCATCGCGCAATGGTGAACCCGGTTGGCCTTCACCGGCAGGTATTGAAACGCTTGGTCGTCCCGGCTGGCATATCGAGTGCTCGGCCATGTCTATGGCCAAGCTGCTGGCGCCTTTTGGCGGCGGTTTGAAGTGTGATGATCCGTATAAGAACCAGTTCGACATTCATGGCGGTGGCATCGATCTTGTGTTCCCGCATCATGAAAACGAGCTTGCGCAATCATGCTGCGCATTCGGAACTGAGCGGATGGCCAACATCTGGATGCATAATGGATTCCTTCAGGTTGAAGGGCAGAAGATGTCGAAGTCGCTTGGCAACTTCATAACCATTCGCGATGTGCTGAACGATGGTTTGCCGCAGCTTGGTGTCTGGGATGACAAGGATGCTCGCGATCGCTGGGTTGGTCTGGCTGCTCGTCTTTCGATGCTGCAAACGCATTACCGCGAGCCGATCAACTGGACGGCGCAGCGTCTGGCAGAGTCTGCCGAAGAGCTGCATCGCTGGTATGGTTTGTTGCGCGACGCGGACTTTGCTGCGCCTTCTGCGCTTTCCGTTGTTGAAGAAGTCGCTGACGCATTGTCGGACGATCTCAACACCTGGTCTGCTATCACGTCTCTACGCAAAGCATTCAAGGCCAAGGACGTTGCAGCTTTGGGCGAGGGCATGGCACTATTAGGCTTGCTCGACCCTTACTTTGTGACTGCACAGGATGTGCCAGTATTTGCAAAGGCAGATGTTGATATAGCTGCAATCGATGCATTGATTGCCGAGCGCCTGAATTTCATAGCTGGCAAGAACTGGGCAGAAGCAGATCGTATCCGCGATGAACTTCTGGCGCAGGGCGTGCAGTTGAAGGACGGCAAACATCCTGACACCGGCGAACGCATCACGACATGGGAAGTGGTAAGCTGACGATCGTTTAGTTTCTGGGAGGAAGCCATGACGCTTGATAATAAGCCGCTCTATAGCGGGGGATGCCAGTGTGGTGCGGTGCGCTTTCATATCGAGGGCGTACTTGGTTCAGCATCTATCTGTCATTGCCGCATGTGTCAGAAAGCCTTTGGCAATTTCTATGCGCCGCTGGTTTCGGTGGGTGAAGCAAAACTCATCTGGACCCGTAACGAACCGAAGCGTTTTCAGTCGTCGAATCACGTCAAGCGTGGGTTCTGTGCTGAATGCGGAACTCCGCTGACTTACGAGGCGCCGGATGGTGTGGCGCTTTCCATAGGCGCTTTCGATGCGCCGGAAGAGATTGAACCCACAATTCAATGGGGTGTCGAAGTCAAGCTTCCCTATGTCGATGACCTAGCAAAACTGCCCGGTTTCGAGACCGAACGAGATCCGGAAAGTATCGAGTTTGTAAGAACCATGGTGTCCTACCAGCACCCCGACCACGATACTGAAAACTGAAAAGCCATAAATTATAACGGCATACACCCACCGACAGGCAGGCAAAATGGCACGCGAACGCATCTATATCTACGACACGACCTTGCGGGACGGACAGCAGACTCCCGGCATTGACTTCTCTGTCGAAGACAAAAAAGCGATTGTCATTCTGCTTGAAGAATTGGGTGTCGATTATGTGGAAGGCGGCTATCCGGGTGCAAATCCAACGGATACGGCCTTCTTCAAAAAGCGGCAGACCTCACGGGCCAAGTTTGCAGCTTTTGGCATGACCAAGCGTGCAGGCGTTTCGGCATCGAATGATCCGGGATTGACTGCACTTCTGCAGGCTTCAAGCGATGCAGTCTGTTTCGTTGCCAAAAGCTGGGATTATCATGTGCGGATTGCGCTCGGCTGCACCAATGAAGAAAATCTAGAATCGATCACTGCGTCGGTAACCGCTGTTCGTATGGCTGGTCGTGAGGCGCTGGTTGATTGCGAGCATTTCTTCGATGGATACAAAGCCAACCCTGAATATGCATTGTCTTGTGCGAAGGCTGCCTATGAGGCAGGCGCTCGTTGGGTCGTGCTTTGCGATACCAATGGCGGGACACAGCCGTCGGAAGTGGCTGAAATCATCAATGCGGTCAAAGCTGTTGTTCCGGGTGAAAGCCTTGGCATTCATGCTCACAACGATACCGAGCAGGCCGTCGCCGTTTCGCTTGCTGCAATCGATGCAGGTGTGCGGCATGTGCAGGGAACACTGAATGGGATCGGTGAGCGTTGCGGTAATGCGAACCTCGTTTCTCTTATTCCGACACTGGCATTGAAGCCTTATTGGGCTGATCGCTTTGAACTTGGTGTCAAGCCTGATGCGCTGAAAGCAATCACCCGCATTTCACGCGCCTTCGATGATATTCTGAATCGTGCGCCGACCGAGCAGGCGCCCTATACAGGTACGTCCGCCTTTGCGACCAAGGCAGGTATTCATGCCTCAGCGCTGCTTAAAGACCCGCAGACTTACGAGCATGTTCCCCCAGAAACGGTCGGTAATCGCCGTCGCGTCATGGTTTCGGATCAGGGTGGTAAGTCGAACTTTATCGCCGAACTGGAGCGTCGCGGCATTCGCGTTGCCAAGGACGATGTGCGATTGGATACGTTGATTGCACTGGTCAAAGAGCGTGAAGCAGAAGGCTATGCCTACGAAGGTGCTGATGCGAGTTTCGAGCTATTGGCGAGAGCCATGCTCAACCCGCAGCCGGAATTCTTTAAAGTCGACTCTTTCCGCTGTCTTGTTGAACGCCGGTTCGATGCCAATGGTTCATTGAAAACTGTTTCCGAAGCCGTGGTGAAGGTTGAGGTCGACGGTGAAATGCATATGTCGGTTGCCGAAGGTCACGGTCCGGTCAACGCTCTTGATATTGCACTGCGCAAGGATCTTGGCCGCTATCAGGATGAAATCGAAGATCTCGAACTGGTGGATTTCAAGGTGCGTATCCTCAATGGCGGTACAGCAGCTATCACCCGCGTTTTGATTGAATCCGGTGATGCTACGGGCGCTCGTTGGCGCACGGTTGGCGTCTCCGACAATATCATCGATGCATCGTTTCAGGCGCTGATGGATTCGGTCAATTATAAATTGATGAAGAACCGTTCTTTAGCTGGTCTGGTGGCTGCTGAATAAGCCGCTTCTTTCACGAAGATTGATGCTTTGATCAGTTTAATTGAATAGATTTTATGGATTGATCGGCGCATAGCAGTCTGACAAACTCGAAAAAGTTCGTAGCTTTTCCGAGCGTACACTTAATTCGGAGATGGAAATGACCGAGCAAACCTTATCCGGAGGCCAGCTTTCAGATGGAAGCCGTGGCTTCATGATGGCTATGGGGGCTTATGGTCTTTGGGCTATTTTGCCCTTCTATCTCAAGGCTTTGTCACATCTCCCCGCACTTGAAATTGTCGCGCATCGCGTGATCTGGTCGGTGCCTGTTGCTGCGATTTTGCTACTCTTCATCGGTCAATTTCGCACAATACTTGATGCTCTGCGCAAGCCGCGAATGCTTGCAATGGCTGCACTGACCGCTGCACTTATCACTGTAAACTGGTCGGTTTATGTTTGGGCTGTTGCGCATGACCAGATTATCGGCGCCGCACTCGGATACTATATCAATCCACTATTCAATGTGGTTTTGGGCGGGCTGTTTCTCGGTGAGCGGCTGTCAAAAGTGCAGTATGTTGCAGTCGGCTTTGCATTTGCCGCTGTTCTCGTTCTGACTCTCAATGCTGGTGGCCTGCCTTGGGTTTCACTGGTGCTACCGCTGACATTTGGTCTTTACGGATTTTTCCGCAAGTCTTTGCCTATGCCACCTTTGCAGGGCTTTACGCTTGAAGTGGTTATCCTTTCGATCCCGGCGCTTGGCTATGTTTTCTGGTTGATGGCCAATGGTCAGGATCATTTCTTCTCAGGCACTATGTCAAACGTTTCGCTGCTGTTGCTTGCAGGACCGTTCACGGCAATTCCGCTGATTCTATATGCGGGCGGTGCAAAGCTGCTGCGTTATACGACGCTTGGCCTTATGCAGTATCTGACGCCTACGCTGCTGTTTATCTTCGCAATTTTCATTTTCCACGAGCCATTTTCCAATGCGCAGCTCGTAGCTTTTGTTCTCATCTGGACAGGCCTGATTATCTACACATGGTCGTCTTTGTCGGCGAATCGTAAGGCACGCGCCAGAGCCTGATAAATTTAACTTGAGCGTTTGAGCTTCTATCTATGGTGGATTATGGCCACCGGAGCCATAATTTGGCCGTGCTCTGGCCCTCTGGTCCGTTTGTCATTTCAGATGGAATTTGGAGCCGCTCACTGCATGCTGTTTCGTGCTGCCCGCAGAGATAAGCAGATTCACGTTGTTGTATCGCCAGATCTCATGATCCGGTCCAACGACGCGCATACTGCTGCTTTGGCTGAGCATACGAAATTGCCTCCGCTTTCGCAGCGTGCTCTCAAGCCACTAGAACGCGTACGCTTTTCCATTCACACACATCGACGCGCCTGTATTGCGCTGGCGTCAGCCACGCTTCTGGCGGGTGGTGCAATGGCTTTGGTGACGGGAGGTTTGGTGCGACATGGACATGCTTCACAGCCTGTGATGATCGATCCTACCACGCTGGTTCACAGTCATGCGGCCATGAAAGAAGCGCGGCTGGTTCCTCAGAATGAAGTTGATGAGAACCGACGCATTGCCAAGCGCATCGATATTGCCGAAGGTACCGACGATGGAGAAGCGACACTCTTTACCTATCAGCATGTCATCCTTGATTTGAAGAATGAAGGAAGCGGGCAGGGTCTGATCGATCTGGCATCGGTACGGAGTAAACGGCGAGGGGAGAAAACCTCTGATCAGCCAGATGAAATTTCAGCGCTTGCCAATCAGAAAGGTGTGCCGCTGAATGTAAGCTTTGCCAAGCCAGCGGATACGCCTCATAAAAAGGCGCACGAAATTGTTCTCGCTCCACAATCGCGCGAGAAGGTGGGCGTACTCATGCAGGCGGCGGATGTATCCGCCGACGATGCTGCACATCTGGAACAGGCGCTTGGTCGAAAAGACCTCGTTCCTGGTGACAATCTGGTTCTGCTACTCGATCAGTCGCAGGGCAAGCCAGCGCATATAACGATGGCACGGTTCAGGCATGGTAATGCATCAGATTCCGTTTATGGACGGACAGACGATGGTGTTTTCCGCGCGAATGATAATCAGAGACTTTTCGCGCGTCTTTCTCATGATGCTATGTTGTCCGCATCGCGCCAGCCCGCAAAAAGAGTAACGGATGGATCTGTTCAGTCCCGGCTTATTGCAGCAGGGGCACCGAGCGAAGTCGCGGATGATGTGAAGAAACTCGCGGGTGAGAATAACGTATCGCTTCAGAAGGGCGTCAACGGGGTTGATAAAATCGACCTCCTGTTCCGTGAGAGTGTGGATGCCGATCCTGAACTGGTGTTTGTGGAGTTTACCACAAACGGTCAGGCCAAGCGTTTTTACAGGCATGAAGTCGAGGGAAACGCTGACTATTTCAACGAAGACGGTTCCTCGATGACCAAATACCTCATGCACAAGCCACTGCCAAATGGCCGCTTGAATGATGGTTTTGGCTGGCGTGTGCATCCGGTTTTGCATGTCCGCAAACATCATAATGGCGTGGATTACGATGCGCCAATCGGCTCGCCTATTGTCGCTGCAGGAGATGGTACGGTTGAGCTGATTTCGTCACAAAAGGGCTATGGCAAGTATGTGCGCATTCGCCACCAGGGCGGCTACAGTACCACCTATGCTCATCTCTCCGGAGAAGCGAAGGGGCTGAAAGTCGGCCAGCATGTGAAGCAGGGTGAAGTGATCGCTTATGTGGGATCAACCGGCTACTCGACCGGACCGCATTTGTATTATGAGCTCAAAGTCGGTGATCATTATGTCGACCCGCTCAAAGCACAGCTCAATGCGGGTGAAAAGCTGACAGGTTCATCCATGTCGAGCTTCCGCTCGGAAATGGATCATGTCGATAAGGTTTTCAAGCAGATGAATTTGGCGCCACTGACAAGTGACGCCAAAGACGTTTTAAAGACGAATTGAATCACACTGGCCGGTAAGCATTGGCCAGTGCAACGAATTCTTCGACGCTTAGCGTTTCAGCGCGCCGGGTCCCATCAATTCCAGTTTTTTCCAGAAGTTGTGCGCCGCCGACAGGCTTAAGGCTCTGACGCAGCATTTTCCGGCGTTGCCCGAAGGCTGCCTGCGTAATCTGGCCCAAAGCATCCGCACGGCATGGGAGTGGCTCTTCACGAGGCGTGATATGAACGACCGACGACATGACCTTCGGCGGAGGCGTAAACGCCTGTGGAGGCACATCGAAAGCAATTTTCGAATGCGTACGCCAACCTGCCAGAACGCTGAGGCGCCCATAATGATCCGTATCAGGTGCAGCCACAATACGCTCGCCAACTTCACGTTGGAACATAAGGGTCATTGAGGAATAAAAGGGTGGCCAAGGCTCAGTCAGAAGCCAGTTGAGCAGCAATTGTGTTCCCACATTATAAGGCAGATTAGCCACGATGCGTGGCTTCGGGCCATCCGGAAAGAGAGTTTTGAAATCTTGCTCCAATGCATCACCGGAAATAATGCGCAAACGTCCCGGATAGTGCGCTTCGATCTCTGCAAGAGCATCAAGACACCGTTCATCGCGCTCAATTGCGGTAACATAAGCACCTTGAGCAAGCAGAGCGCGTGTCAGGCCACCTGGGCCGGGACCGACCTCGATAACCTGCTGATCTTGCAGATTGCCTGCCTGTCGAGCGATCTTCGATGTCAGGTTCAGGTCGAACAGAAAGTTCTGCCCAAGCGACTTTTTAGGCATCAGGTCATGCCGTTCGATGACCTCACGCAGTGGCGGAAGATTGTCGATGCTCATGATTTCCGCCTTGCTTCGTTTTCGGCTAGTTCCTGCGCCAACCTTATGGATGCGATGAGACTGTCAGGGCGGGCTATACCTTTTCCTGCAATGTCGAAGGCCGTTCCATGATCGGGGGACGTCCGGATAAATGGAAGCCCGAGGGTAACATTGACCGCCTCGTCAAAAGCGAGAGCTTTCGCCGGAATAAGCGCCTGATCGTGATACATGCAAATGGCGACATCATAAGTCACGCGTGCTTGTGCATGGAACATGGTGTCAGCAGGCAATGGTCCCCAGGCATTGATGCCCTCACGCTGCAATTCCTCGACTGCTGGCCGAATAATAGCGTCATCTTCCTTACCCAGCGCGCCACCTTCACCCGCATGAGGATTGAGGCCGGAAATCGCAATACGAGGTACTGCTATGCCAAAACGATCCGTCAGTTCCTGCGCCGTGATGTAAGCCACTTCCAGAATATCATCCTTGGTCAGTAAGCGTGGGACGTCGACGAGAGGGATGTGGATTGTGACTGGAACGGCACGTAGTTCGGGGCCAGCCAGCATCATTACCGGAATGACTGTGCGTCCGAGATGTTTGCTGGCGAGTTCGGCGAGAAACTCCGTGTGTCCGGGATGTTTGAAACCTGCATCGTAGAGCGGCTTTTTGGCAATCGGGCAGGTGACAACGGCTGATGTTTCGCCACTCAATGTCAGCGCAACGGCGCGTTCTATTGCTTCAATAACACCTGCTGCGTTTTCCGGCAGAGGTTTGCCGGGGCTTTCCTTATGCGTGTTTTTCAATGGCAAAACGGGCAGTTTTACATCAAAGATGTCGCAAGCATCGGCAGGGGTGCTAATCGTTGCGATTGGCACATTCAGGCCAAGATGCTGCGCGCGGGCTGAAAGCTGCGCCGGATCGGCAATGAGCAGAAACGTTGGCAGAGAAAGCTCTTTGCGCTGCAACCATGCGCTAAGAGCAACATCAGCTCCAACACCTGAGGGGTCACCAATGCTGACGGCGAGCGGAGGAACCGGTTGAATAGTCATAGCTGTTTATCTCGGCTAATGAAATAAGGGGGCAGACGCCCCCTCAAATTATACGGTCAGTTTAGTACTGCCAAGGCTCTGGAGCGAAACTCAACGATTTACAATCGTTGCCTTTTCGCGCAGCTCAGCAAGATACTTCTTGCTCAGATCATCAGCCTTCTTTTCCTGTCCCGCTTCGGAATCAGTGCCTTCCATGGAGAAGACAAGCTGTGCGACTCGGTCATCGGAAACTTGACGCGTCGAGCATACGGCTAGAATTTCAACACCTTTTTCGGTGTCATGTGGCGGAGTTGCGCGGTTTACGCCAGCAGCTTTGACGTCTTTGGCCCATTCGCCCGGAAGTTGCTGTTCGATAACCCGACCGAGATCGCGAACTGTAACGTCGATCATGCCCTTGGTTAGCTGACGGGTAGTGTCGCAGCTCTGGAAGCGCGAGCGCAATGCATTTGCTTCCTGGCGACGCTTGCCGAGCAGAGCAGGCGAACGCTTTGCATTTGGAACGACGAAAATAACCTGCTGCAGATGGTATTCAGTTGAGACAGGCTTTTTGCCGCCGTCTTTCAGCATACGCTGAACAGCGTCCTGCTCGCTAACCATTCCAGTGGCGCGGAAGCGCGCGCTGACGAGGCGACCCCAGCCCATCTGGACCATGATGTATTTCTTGAAATGATCAGGTGTAATGCCAGCCTGATTCATCAGCTGATTAAGCTGAGCGACGCTCATCTTGTTACGGGTCGCAAAGCCTGCATAGGCCTGATCGACTTCCTGATCGGAAATGTTAATGCCGCGCGATTTCATTTCGACGCGCTTCAGCATCTCTTCAGTCAGTTCTTCACGAGCAACCTGATTAAGATTGCCGCCTTTACGCTGCAGTTTCAGAAATGCTGCACGGCGCTGAATATCGCCGTTGGTGATTGCATTGCCGGAGACAATGACCTTGACCTCCGTTCCGCCGGCAGCCAATGCCGGTGTCAAAGTCGCAGCCGTTCCAAGCGCCGTCACACATACGGCAGCGCCCAGCAGGGAGGCGAATAGAGGTCTTGCAAACATCATCTTTATTTCCCGATTTCCTTCAGGTCGGCGAATGACAAATTTCACCGGATGTGTCCAATCTTACTAGTCATCTGACGCAAGTTCAAACTGAACAAGCATATCAGAGGCCAGACATATTATGATGCCTGTATAGAGGAGCCAAAGCGGCGAAACAATGACCCTTTAGCAATTTACGAGGTAATTAAAGGTACTTAACTGAATAAAATCGATAAAAAAGCGAACGTTATTTGAAATGATTAAGTGATGCTGCGGCATAAAAGGAAAGAGCGGAAACAAGTTGGATTGTTTCCGCTCTTTCGAAGTTTAGAAGGTTTGAGCGCCGCTGCCAATGTCGCCGAGTGTTCTGAACGATATATTGAATCCAACGCTATGAGATGCCTTGTCCTCACCCGGATTACGGGTTTGAACGTAAGCCATCGAGTAGGTGAAGCATTCATCGTCATAGGCAAGACCAGAGGATGCGCGAACAAGTGTATCCGACACAAGGTCATAAGTGCCTGAACCGAAGACACGCCAATTAGCATCTAAACGTGCAGTAGCGGCACCCGTAACTTCCTGCCGGAGCTCTGAATAACCATAAGCCGGTTGCGGAGCGATGTAAGCATACTGAGCTGAAACCGACAGCTTCTGCCAGTTTTGCTGTACTTCGAGTTCGCCACGCTTAACGTCTAGGTTATCCTTGTCAAAACGTCCGCGTGCAGCCAGTGCAAGACCGGTCGAATTAGAGGTGCCGATCATTGCAACATAATCGGAGCGTGCATCCTGAAGACCGGAGTCTGCTCCTACATTCAGGAAATCACTTGTGCCATACGAATTCACGCCACCGAGTTGGAATGATTGCCCTGCGAGAGCATACAAGCCCCAGTCGCTATTGCTGAAGTTGCCCGAATAGCGAAGACCGAGATTGGCACGAGTGCCGCCTTCCACACGGTCATAGCCAGAGAACTTGTCACGCGAGAACAGGTTCGTAGCATCAAACACGAAGCTCTGTGCATCTTCGTTCGGAAGTTCGCCCGCGTAACGTTCGTTGTTGCGCATATAGATCTGCGCAATCGGCTCAAGAATATGTGTTGAGCTGGTGCTTGAGAACAGGATCGGCCAACGCAATTCAAGACCAGCCGTCGCCATTGCGCGCAATGCTTCGGAGCGAACTATGGCGTCGGTGTAACCCGCAACAGCTGGATCAAAGTTCGTATTGGCACTGATAGCATCACCGCGCAGAGCCAAAAGCGGCGTAATTACCAAACCAGATGGCGTGATAAATGTACGCTTCCACTCAGCTTCCGTCGTAAGACGCGCATTTGTGCCGCTGAAACCAGGGATGCGTGGGTAATAGATCGAATTATTACCTGGATTGAGCGTATAATTCGCATTCTGACGATACAGAACCTGCGCATTGGTAGTGATGTTAAGTTCACCACCATAAACAGGATCAGGCACTGTGTAAGAATAGTCGAGACTTGGGAAAACCCAAGGCTGCTTCGAATGCATTTCCACGTCTTTATACGTAGAAGTGAGCGGATAAGATTCCTGCACATTGAAGCGATAGAAGTTGAGGTCGAAGTAATTCCGGTTATTGATGCCGGTTAAATAGATCTTTGAAACCTGAGTTTGTGCGTTATAGCCCTCAAGATTGTAGGTACGGCTAAAATTGCGATCGGTCTGGGCCATTACATCCCAGCCAAACTTCCAACGCGAATTGATATCGAAGTCGCCTTTGGATGCGACCATGCCGCGGTTATCTTCACCGCGATCTAGCGTATTGGTGCTGAACTCACCCGGCTTCATCTGATGAATGCCAGCAATCTGAAGATTATAGGAGCCGTTTTCGAGACGATGACGCCATTCGGCCTGCGTCAGGAAGCCTTGCTTCGTGTAAGCAGTTGTCGAAAGCGTCAGATCGTAATTCGGTGCTAGAGCCCAGAAATATGAGTTCTTGATGCCGAACCCAAGGTCGTCTTTATAGCTGAAACCTGGGAACAGAAAGCCGCTCTTACGCTTGACTGTCGGGTCGGCCATTTCGAAGGCTGGGAAGTAAGCCAACGGAATGCCGAGCAACTCGAACTTGCCACGTTCAAAACGCACCGTCTTTGTCGCGCTGTTCCAGATAATCTTACGTGCCTTGATCTGCCAAAGCACAGGCTTGTCCGGATCTTTTTCGCAAGCCTGACAGGCCGTGTACACACCGTTATTAAAGGTGGTGATCTCACCGTTGCTGCGCTCAGCGCTTTCGGCTGCAAAGCGGGTGTTGTCGGTGGTCTCAACGCGAAGGCCATTCACAAAGCCGTCGCGGAAACTATCCGTCACATCAAGATGGTCGGAGTAAATCTTGTTGCCATCGCGCTCTACAATTTCAACGTTCCCAGTCGCAGTCATGCGACGGGTCTGCTGATTATAGGTCACTTTATCCGCGACGAGGCGATTGCCGTCATATTCAATGCGAACTTTACCCTGAGCGGTAACGACGTTCACATCGCGATCATAGACAAGCTCGTCTGCCTGCAGAAGCATACGCGCATTAGGATCGCTCTGGTAATTTGCTCCCAGAGCGTCCTGCGCTTGTACCTGCGAAGGAATGATTGCGACTGAAATGAAAGGTATAGCAAGGGCGCACACCAAAGCAGTCCCGCGTGCAAGACGCGTGAATGAATGGGGCAATACCATGCGGGCGTTACTCGAACCCACTAACCATCCTCCTTATGCAACAAAAAGGAGACACCAAAAAATGTCGCAATAATTACAGGAACCCATGCTGCAACGAATGGAGGAACGAATCCTGCATTGCCGAATGCCTTCACCAGTACCGAAACGACATAAAGCATGAAGCCGGCGACAACGCCACCCAGAATCATCGCTCCGGACTGACCAAACCGCACAAATTTCAGGGACACTGTTGCAGCAATGAGAGTCATGGCCATCAGCAATGCAGGCAATGCCAGAAGTGACTGGTATTGCATGTCAAATGCGTTTGCTGAATAACCGAAAGAACGCGCAACTTCGATCTTGTGACGCAGCTGCGTGAATGGAATTGTATCAGGGGAGGCGAGCTTTTCTTCCACATATTCCGGACGCAACTGCGTAGGAATATTGACGCTCTCCAGTTTGCGCGGTTCCTCACCACGCGAAAATCTCGTTACGTCCGTTAATTCCCAATGACCATCCATGAGTTTCGCGGTGCGAGCATCATAGCGATCTTTGATTTTCTTCTTATCATCAAACTGAATGAAGATAGCGTCGGCAAGCGTTGCTCCGCGATCAAGGATGCTCTTGGCGCCGATGATGGTTTCGCCATCGTCGGTCTTTTGGCGAAGCCAAGGATCACGAAGCGCAGAAACATCGGTTACCTTGCCGCTCTTCCAGGTCGAAGCGATCTCGTCAGCTTTGGAAAAGCCATAGGCCGCAAACGGATTGAGAATGAAGATGGTGGCGAGGCCAAACAGCAATGCTCCGAAACATGCCGGAAGCAGAAACTGCCAAGCCGAAACGCCAACGGAACGCGCGACAACCAACTCATATTTGCGATTAAGCGAGATGAGTGTCGCCATTGCAGAGAAGAGCGCGACGAACGGAATCATCTGCTGCATGATGAATGGAACGCGCATCGCAGAGATACCTAGCGCAGCCCATACCGTGTAACCAGGCAGATTAGCGAGTTTGCTGGCGTTCTCGGTAAAGTCGAGCAAAAGTGCCAAAGCAAAGATACCGAGCAGAAAATACAGTGTAATCTGCACATATCGCATGAAAAAGTAACGACCGAGAGTCCAGCCAATCATGCTCGTCCCCCCGTATCTTTGCGGGATCGCCCAAGTAGACGATCTGAAGTAGCTGTTATATTTCGTTTCAATCGGTCGTAGCTATCAAGTATCCGATCATTCCACTTGTCTGGGAGCCCGACACGCCGTCCTGTTAACAGAGCAAAGCCGGTGACAAGCATTACACCAATCGGCACAAGATACATCATGACGATATATGTCTCGTCCTTATCAGCCCGGTCGGCCGAGAAATAACCCGCCCAGTAAACCAGAAGTGCCGTGCTGATCGCGGAGAAAGAAGCGGATACGCGCGCTTCACGATGTGAGCGGGAGTCGCCAGCAAAAGCGAGGGCGATCAGAGCAAAAACAACAGGATACAGCCATTCGGTCAAGCGGCGGTGCAGCTCAGCCTTGTAGCGCAGAGGGCGCGTCTGCAAGATCGGGTCGTTCGGATCCGGATTCAGCAAATAAGTAAGCGGCCGATCTTTCGCATAGATCACAAAATCGTCGCCAGCTGACGTGAATTGGCTCAGATCGAAGGCATAGGAGTTGAACTTGATAATCGAAACCGTGCCGTCTGAAACATCGCGGCGCTGGACTTCACCATCCTTCATCAGCAGCATGTCACCTGCGGGCGTGCTCGCGATGTTGCCATCAGCTGCATAGTAAATCAGATCAAGCGTTGGATCGCGAGAATCTGCAATAAACAGGCCGCCGATGCTGCCATCACCACGGCGCTCGGCGATCTGAATATAGAGATTGTCCGCAAGTTTGCGGAAGCTACCTTCCTGAACAACCACATTCAGCAAATCAGCGCTGGCATTGGCGATCATAGCGCGCATGTTCATGCGCGCATAAGGGTCGACATAGTTAGCGACGAGAAAGGAAACGACAGAGATAATCGCTGCGAGCATGAGTATCGGACGCATTACCGCGCTGCGAGGCGCGCCGGATGCATTGATGACAACGAGCTCGGAATCCTGGTTCATTGTCGAAAGCGTCTGCGTAATTGCAATGATCAACGCAAAAGGCATGACAAGAGGAATTGCGGACGGAATCAGCAGCGAACTGAACTGAATGATTGTCTGAATTGATTGACCGCTTGTTGTGAGAAAGTCGACACGCTGCAGTACCTGCACAGTCCACGTAATGCCCACTGCGGCGCCCAACACCGCAAAGAACATAATCGCCACGCGGCGGAGGATGTACAACTCAATCAATTTCATAGGTGGAGTTTACATCCCGGTTCCGTTGAAGGAGCCTGTCCCTAAAGAAACAACGCTCGTAAATGAATATTCAGTCTAACTGCACTTGGCTAAAATTAGCCGAACAAATTTGGTTAACAGATTACTAAAGATTTTCAGCCGAAGCTAGCGCTCGCTTCTCTAAAGGGAGAGCGTGGCTGGTTGCAACCTGTTTTTGCTGAACATAGGTGGATACGGAAACGGAGCTTGGCAAGTTGTCACCGAAGTTAACGCAAAACTGATTTTCATGATGCGGCGGACTTGCCGTTTCGCCATATTCGTCTCACATGAGTAGGGAAAAGTCGCGACACAATCGTGTCATCTCATTGTCTGGTCTTTGTTTGGAGTTGTTATGTCGAAACGTCCTTCCATTTCTTTCAGTGAATTTTCAGCACCGCAAAAAGGCGTAAGCATTGTTCTGGTCGCCAAGGGCGGCGGCTTCGCAGAAGAAGCAGGCCACGCGGCAGGCGGAGCCGAAAAAATCACTCGAATCGCCGAAATTGCAGGCTTTACAGGCGCTTTGGGCAAGACTGCAGAAGCGATTGACACCTCGGAAGGCGGCGTAGACAAGATCGTTCTGGTTGGCGTCGGCGAACCCGGCGAACTTGGTAATGATGATTGGATTAAGATCGGCGGCGCAGCTTTTTCGCGAATCGGTAAGGCCGAACGCGCGACCCTAACGCTGGCTCTGCCTGAAACGACGATTGCGGGTGATGAAGCAGGCGACGTTGCTCTGGGTATGATTCTTCGCTCATACGAGTTCAATCGCTACAAGACCCGCAAGAGCGAAGAAAACGCCGAGCCGAAACACGCAGCGAAAATTCATATTCAGACGGCAGATGTTCACAGTGCCAAAAGAGCGCTTGAAGTTGCCGAGGCTGTGGCCGACGGGGTCCTGAAGGCGCGTGACCTCGTTAACGAGCCTGCCAATATTCTTGGCCCTGTAGAATTTGCAGAAGAAGCCGAAAAGCTTGAAAAGCTCGGCGTCAAGGTTGAAGTTCTCGGCGAAAAAGAAATGAAGAAGCTCGGTATGGGCTCGCTTCTGGGTGTTTCACAGGGCTCGGTTCGTCCACCGCGTCTGGTCATCATGGAATGGCAGGGTGCCAAGTCCAAGGAGAAGCCGGTTGCCTTCGTGGGCAAGGGCGTTGTTTTCGATACCGGCGGCATCTCGATCAAGCCTGCTGCTGGTATGGAAGAAATGAAAGGCGACATGGGTGGTGCTGCAGCCGTTACCGGTTTGATGCGCGCTCTTGCTGGTCGCAAGGCGAAGGTCAATGCTATCGGCGTGATCGGTCTTGTTGAGAATATGCCGGATGGCAATGCTCAGCGTCCGGGTGATATCGTTACATCGATGTCTGGCCAGACAATCGAAGTGATCAACACCGATGCTGAAGGCCGCCTCGTGCTGGCAGATGCACTCTACTACACAATTGATCGTTTCAAGCCGCAGTTCATGATCAATCTCGCCACCTTGACCGGCGCGATCATGGTTGCACTCGGCACGCATCATGCTGGTCTATTCTCGAACGATGACGAGCTTGCTGATCAGCTTTATGAAGCAGGTCAGGCAACTGGTGAAAAGCTGTGGCGTATGCCGCTCGGCAAGGAATACGACAAGATGATCGATTCCAAGTTTGCCGATATGAAGAACAGCTCAGGCCGCTATGCAGGCTCGATCACCGCGGCGCAGTTCCTCAAGCGTTTCGTGGGCGATACGCCATGGGCGCATCTCGATGTGGCCGGAACAGCTATGGGATCGCCAACAAACGAGTATAGCCAATCGTGGGCTTCGGGTTACGGCGTTCGCCTTCTCGACCGACTTGTCCGCGATAATTTCGAAAGCTGAATTCGATTCAAGAACAATATGTTGGGGCGAGAAGGTGAATCACTTTCTTCGCCCCCATCAATAATTTAAAGAGAGCGCATGGCTGAAATTCTCTTTTACCACCTGACAGAATCGACACTGGATGAAGCCCTGCCGGGGCTTGTAGAACGCTCCCTCGGGCGCGGTTGGCGTGTGACGATTCAGGCCGTGAGTGATGAAAGACGGGATGCGCTCGATAGTCTGCTTTGGACATTCTCTGACACATCCTTCGTGGCCCACGGCACCGACAAGGAACCGCACCCTGAACAACAGCCGGTGCTACTGACAACCTCGGAAGCCAATCCAAACGGAGCAACGGTTCGCTTTCTCGTGGAAGGTGCTGCATTGGAACAAGCGGGCGACTACGAGCGACTTGTTGTCATGTTTGACGGGCATGATCAGGATCAGCTCGAACATGCTCGCGCGCAGTGGAAAGCCTTCAAGACGGAGAACCACGATTTGACCTACTGGCAACAGACACCAGATCGTCGTTGGGAGCGCAAAGCCTGATGCGTGCAATTTTCGTTGCGATGATTATTGCGGGTTTTGGTCTCGCCCTTGGTTATCCCTGGTATGTGCGCCACTTCACTGGTGACGAGATTGGCCGTTGGCCAATTCTGGAAAGCCGTCAGGGTCGCTTCATCACACAGGAAATCAAGCTTGAGGCGAGCGACGCGCCGGTGCGTATTTTCCTCGATGCAGTGCCGCTGCCTGGCTATGTGCCTGCCGAGCGCCGCTCGGCCGTAACGCTGGCCGTTAGCCGGAATGGAGTTCCCGTTCTGTCGCAAGGTCTGGATTTTGCTTTGACCAGTAGCTCTATCAACACAGATCGCCCGCAGGATGGCAGCGTGTTGCGCCAGAGTGCAGGAGATATTGATCCGGTTTTATCCGGCACTTATGCTTTCCGCGCCGTTCAGGGCAATACGGATGGTCTACAACTCTCCAAAGTCGAACTGGTTCTGAGGCGAGGGGCTGAAGAAGCTGATGAGACCTACACCACGATTGGCCTCATCATTGGCGTGCTCGGCGTTTATGCGCTTATGCGGACGCGCATTCGCCGCCCGCAAGTTTAATCAGCCATTGCCTCTTCATATTCGGAAGACATTTCAAGCCATTTGTCTTCCGCATCGGCAAGCGCTGATTTTGCCTCACTCATCTCTTTATTGATCCGGATCGCTTTCTGCGGTTCCTTCTCATAAAGAGCGGGGTCTTCCAGCTGCGATGTGAAACCGTGAATCTGTTTCTGCAGTTTCTGCATCAAGCTCTCGGTTTCCTTGATCTTTTTGAGCAGGGGGGCCAGTGTTTCGCGCTTCTGGGCTGCAAGTTTACGCTGTTCCGCCTTATTGACCTTCGGGCCTTCTTCGCGCTCTGAAGCCTGTTCACCCTTGGCATCGGCGAGAACAATCTGGCGGTATTCGTCCAGATCGCCATCAAATGCTTTTACGCCACCCTCACGCACCAGCCATAGCCGTTCCATGGTCGCTTCGATCAGGTGACGATCATGCGCGATCAGAATAACGGCGCCGTTGAAGGCGTTGAGAGCGTGAACCAGCTCCTCACGGCTATCAATATCAAGGTGGTTGGTCGGTTCGTCGAGGATCAGCAGGTTTGGGCCATGGAAAGTCGCAAGGCCCATTAGCAGGCGTGCCTTTTCACCACCTGAAAGATCCTTGGCGGGCGTCAGCATTTTCTCAGTCGAAAGCCCCATCTGGGCAACGCGTGCACGAACTTTGGCTTCCGGTTCAAGCGGCATCAGCTTGCGCACATGCTCAATCGCGTTGTCTTCCGGTATCAGATCATCCATCTGATGCTGGGCAAAGAACGCTACTTTCAGATTGGGCGAAAGCGTGAGATTGCCTTTTTCAGGCTGCAACCGTCCGGCAATCAGCTTGGCAAGCGTCGACTTACCATTACCGTTGGAGCCGAGCAGCGCAATGCGATCATCATTGTCGATGCGCAGCGTGACGTTTCGCAACACAGGCTTACCTGGCACATAGCCGACATCGGCATGGTCAAGCGCGATGATCGGCGAGGCGGCTTTCTTTTCCGCGTCAGGGAAGCGGAACGGCTGCACATTGCTTTCGACGTAAAGGTCTATCGGTTTCAGCTTCTCCAGCGCCTTCATACGCGATTGCGCCTGTCTGGCCTTCGACGCCTTGGCACGGAAGCGTTCCACGAAAGCTTCCATGTGTTTGCGATGTGCTTCCTGTTTCACATGGGCTTTTTGCTGAAGCTCCAGCATTTCATGACGTTGCCGCTCGAACTGATCATAGTTGCCACGCCAGAAGCTGATTTTCTTCTGATCAAGATGCATGATTGATGACGTGGCAGAATTCAGCAGATCGCGATCATGGCTGATGATGATGACGGTATGCGGATAGCGCTTCACATAATCAACAAGCCACAACACGCCTTCAAGATCGAGATAGTTGGTCGGTTCATCGAGCAACAGCAAATCCGGCTCAGCAAAAAGCACTGCTGCGAGTGCCACGCGCATACGCCAGCCGCCCGAGAAAGCGGATGCAGGGCGGCGTTGTGCTTCTGTGTTGAAACCGAGACCGGACAGGATCGCGCCCGCGCGTGATTCCGCCGAATGCGCATTGATATCGGCCAGTCGGGTATGAATTTCAGCAATGCGATGCGGATTGGTCGCTGTTTCAGCTTCTTCGAGAAGTGCTGTTCGTTCCTTATCCGCCTTCATGACGATTTCTATCAGCGCATCTTCCGTGCCGGGAGCTTCCTGAGCCACCTGACCAATGCGTGTGTTCTTCGGCAGAGAAATGCTGCCGGTCTCGGAAGCCATATCACCGGTAATCACGCGGAAAAGCGTGGATTTTCCAGTGCCGTTGCGGCCAACAAAACCCGTCTTCGATCCCGCAGGCAGTGTGACACTGGCGTGGTCGATCAGAAGGCGTCCGGCGATGCGTACAGAGATATCGTCAAGAATAAGCATGGTGAGAAGGCTTTTGCACGGCTTGAGAAATTTCCGCAAGTATCATCTGAACCAATATCAGGCGAAGCGGCGTCCTGCTTCAGTGCGCTGAAACTGAATGAGATCAAGTGACGGCGCATCCGCGCTCAAACGCGTGAGTGCTGAATGAATTTGCCCGCGATGGTGCGTCTGATGATTAAAGAGATGAGCGAGTGCTGGCGCGACGCGTTGGCTGATGGTGCGCACATTGGTTGCCGTCATATAGGTGAAGCGTCCTGCGAGCTGTGCGGCATTCATGCTTTCAACATAGTTGCAGATACGTTCGTCTTCTGCCTTCCTCATATCCCGTAGCTTGATGAAATCGTCGGTTATGATGGCATCAAGCTGGTTGGGGTGATCACCTTCGCCGGTGAAGCGCTTCATCCAGATGCGATCCGTCACCAGAAGATGATTGAAAGTACGATGGATCGAGCCGAAGAAAAGGCCAAGGTCGAGCCTGTAATCCACATCGCTCAGATCGGCCGCTGCGGAATAGAGCAGTTCATTGGCCCAGCGATTATAATAGGCGAACATTTGAAAGTGCTGTTCCATCTTTCCCCCGCATGTGAATCGAATTTACACATCTATGCAGTCAATTTTCTGCCGTCTCAAGATGATAAGAGGCAAGGCTGAGGGGCTACCCCTTGGCAATTGAGGCTATCAACGCTATAGAGCCTCACTTTTCAAATTTTCCATCAAACAAGGTGTCATAATGGCAATCGAACGTACCTTCTCCATGATCAAGCCTGATGCGACCCGCCGCAACCTGACCGGTGCTATCACCGCTAAGCTCGAAGAAGCTGGTCTGCGCGTTGTCGCTTCCAAGCGCGTGTGGATGAGCCTGCGTGAAGCTGAAGGCTTCTACGCTGTTCACAAGGAACGCCCTTTCTTTGGCGAACTGACTGAATTCATGTCTTCCGGCCCAACCATCGTTCAGGTTCTCGAAGGCGAAAACGCAATTGCCAAGAACCGTGAAGTCATGGGCGCAACCAACCCTGCAAACGCAGACGCTGGTACGATCCGCAAGGAATTCGCTCTGTCGATCGGCGAAAACTCGGTTCACGGTTCGGACGCTCCTGAAACAGCTGCTGAAGAAATCGCTTACTGGTTCTCGGGCACTGAAATCGTCGGCTAATTGCTGATAGATGAATTGAAAAAGCCCGGTCTCGCGACCGGGCTTTTTTATTTAAGCATTGAGGCTATCAAAGGCTTTGTGCAAGCCTTGCCAACTCGTCACCACCTTCATCGATCAGGACGAGTTTTCCAGAATCCATTTTGTATGAACGCGTTTTGCCAAGCACATCGAGGAATTTGCGTTCCTGATTCATCAGCGCAGGCGGGCATTGCATATAGGTGGAGCCGATCTCGGCGAATGAAATATTGCTGCCCGAGATCGTCGCCTTGCTCATGAAGCGGTTGCAGCCACCCGAGCCGCTGACAGTGCCGTTTGAATCAACTAGAAGGGTGGTCTGGGCAGTATCGACTACGCCGCCGCCTTGAATATCTTCCGCGAGCCAATCCTTGCCTTCAATACCAATAGCAACCGATTCATCCGCGCTTTTACGAACCATCACGACTTTAAGTTCAATTGGTTCCTGAGGATTCTTCGGGTCAACTGTGTAACGTTCGTCGGTTACAAACCAAAGCGTATCACCTGCAACAATGCGCGCCTGAAGGGCATAGGTGTGTTGCGGCTCGATCTCATCAGTATCGAAATTGATTGCAAAAGGGATTGGCGATCCCTGCGGTGCTTCTATCCGCGTTTCTCCGATGGTCTTGGATGGCGCATCGGCAAGAGAGACATCAGTGAGCTGCACAACAAGGTGCGCTTCTGGTGGGAGAGCGATGCGCTCGCGATAAACAACCTTACCGCTGATTGTCTTGTCAGCGGCAATACTGGCAGTCGGCATGGACGTCGTAAAAAACATGGCAGCACCGCCGAGCACGCCAATGCCCGCAGTGAGCGCTGCCACGATTGAAAGAGTTTTCGTCAGTCCTTTTAGCATCGCCAAATCCGAAACTTCCGTTCCCCGCATTTGTTGTCATGTGCTTTTGAGCGGCGCTAACAATCTGTCGATTGGTTCATTGGCCCAAGCTCAATGGCATCAAGATTCATGAGGCAGACAATAAACGCCGCTTCATGTGAAAATTGTGGCAGCGCGGTAACACGCTATCCAAAATACCCTATATTCTAGTGGCTTAAATAGTTAATTCGCCATTAAATAGCGCGAGCGAAATTCTTTCCAATGTAAAAAAGAATTTCATCTGCGACAACTTGCCCAAAAGAAGAAGCGTTCAGTGCTTCTGCCAGCGTTCTCGACTTTGGTCGTCTTCAGCCTTTGATTCGACCCAACTGCCGGTGCCGCCGTCAATCAAATGCTCGCGTTTCCAGAACGGTGCCCCAGTTTTCATGAAGTCCATCAGGAATGACGCGGCTTCAAAAGCGGCCTGACGATGAGCTGATGCCGTGACGACCAGGACAATGTTTTCGCCTGGTTTAACAAGACCATAACGATGGATGATGGAAATGCCCGATAAAGGCCAGCGGCTGATTGCTTCATCGACAATACGACGAATCTCTGCTTCCGCCATGCCGGGATAGTGTTCCAGTTCAAGCGCGGAAAGTTTGCCGCCTTCATCACGACAAAGGCCGGTAAACGTAACGATCGCACCAATATCCTTGCGGCCTTCGCCAAGCTTGCGGATTTCTTCAGCAACGTCGAAATTCTCGGAGCGCACGCTCACAAAAAGCGGGCATGTGGCTTGCCTGGACATTTCAACCACCCGTCATGGGTGGGAAAAGCGCTACTTCATTGCCGTCTTTGACGAGTTCGTCATGTTCGGCATGTTCCTGATTGATGGCCGCACGAATGACTGTCTCATGCTCGAAGGCAGCTTCATACTCTTCGCCGAGGTTTTTGAGGTGAGAGATGAGCTCCCCAACACTGATGGTCTCGGAAGGAAGTTCGATAACCTCTTCTCCCTTGCCGATCTTCTCACGCACCCAGGCGAAATAGACGAGATTTACGCGCATAGTTTTAGTCCATGACGTGTTTGAGGCCAGCGCGGAAATAATCCCAACCGGTGTAAAGCGTCAGGATCGCAGAAATCCACAGCAGGCCAATGCCCATTTCAGTCGTATATGGTAGGACTTTGTCCCCGGCAGGGCCAGCAAGAAGGAATGCAAGTGCTACCATCTGTGCAGTGGTCTTCCACTTTGCCAGCTGAGAAACCGGAACGCTAACCTTCAGCTCAGCGAGATACTCGCGCAGGCCAGATACCAGAATTTCACGGCAAAGAATGATGATGGCTGCCCAGAGCGTCCATCCAGCAATTGTTCCATCGGCTGCAAGCAACAGCAGGCAAGCGGAAACAAGAAGTTTGTCAGCAATCGGATCAAGCATACGGCCGATCGTTGATGTCTGCTGCCAGATACGAGCCAAATAGCCATCGAAGAAATCTGTGATGCTGGCGATGGCGAAAATTGCAAGCGCCGTCCAGCGAGACGTGTCACTGGATTGCAGACGTCCCTCCACGAAGAAGCACAAAACGACAAGCGGAACGGCGATAATCCGTCCGTAAGTCAGAATGTTAGGCAAGGAGAGAGTGTGATTTTTCCGCATAGCACCGCCGCATTCGTTATGAGAGCACATCAACAGGGATGACAAAGAAAATCAACACCTGCGGACGTGTTCTACCGGGACGTAATGACGCCTGTGGAAGATTAGCTGCCCAAACCCGGACAAAATTACGTCAACGGTCGTGAAAATGATCGTGAATGGTCTTCGCCATGGCTTCAGAGATGCCATCAATCTGCATCAGATCTTCAACTGCAGCACGAGATACGGCTTTCGCGGTTCCGAAGTGATGCAAAAGTGCTCGCTTTCTTGAGGGACCGATTCCCGAAATCTCATCCAGCGGATTGGCGACCATTTCCTTCTTGCGACGCGCACGATGCGTGCCGATGGCAAAACGGTGCGCTTCGTCGCGCATACGCTGAACGAAATAAAGAACGGGATCGCGTGGGGGGAGTGTGAAAGGTGGTTTGCCCTCGATAAAGAAGCGTTCGCGCCCAGCTTCGCGGTCAACGCCCTTGGCAATGCCAATGGCTGTCACAAGATGGCTTATGCCAAGTTCGCCCAAAATCTGGCGCACGGCTCCAACCTGTCCCTGACCGCCGTCGATTAGAATGAGGTCGGGCCAGGCAGGGAAAGCATCGTTGATGGCTTCCGAGCTTTCCGTATCAATTACTGGCTCCGGCGCAGCATGTTCTTTAACCAGTCGCGAGAATCGGCGCTCGATCACTTCGCGCATCATGCCAAAGTCATCGCCGGGCGTGATGTCGGTCGATTTAATATTGAACTTGCGATACTGATTCTTGACGAAGCCTTCAGGGCCAGCAACGATCATGCCGCCGACTGCATTCGTACCCATGATATGCGAGTTATCGTAAACTTCGACACGGCGTGGCGCGTTGGGCAAACCGAATGCCTCGGCCATTCCTTTGAGCAGTCTTGCCTGCGAGGATGTTTCTGCCAGACGACGTCCCAGCGCTTCGCGGGCATTGGTCAGGGCGTGGTTGACCAACTCCACCTTTTCGCCGCGTTGTGGAACATTCACCTGCACGCGATGTCCCGCGCGCGATGAAAGCGCTTCAGCGAGAAGCGACTGATCTTCGACTTCTTCTGAAAGAAGAACGAGCTTCGGGCAGGGCTTGTCATCATAAAATTGCGACAGGAACGCGCCGAGAACTTCCGCTGCTCCAAGCGAGCTGTCAGCTTTCGGAAAATAGGCGCGATTGCCCCAATTCTGACCGGTACGGAAGAAGAAGACCTGAATACAGGTCATGCCGCCTTCCTGATGAATTGCGAAGACGTCGGCTTCTTCAACCGTCTGCGGGTTGATGCCCTGATGCGATTGCACATGCGAAAGTGCGGCAAGACGATCACGATAGACCGCCGCGTGTTCAAAATCGAGATCGGCGGACGCCGCCTGCATGGCCGCTGCCAGATGATCCTTCACCCTCTGGCTCTTGCCGGAAAGGAAGGCCTTGGCCTCACTGACAAGCTCTGCATAATCCTCGTCGCTGACTTCATGCGTACAAGGGCCGGAACAGCGCTTGATTTGATAAAGCAGGCAGGGACGGGTGCGCGTTTCAAAAACTGAATCCGTGCAGGTGCGCAGCAGGAACGCGCGCTGAAGCGCATTGATCGTGCGACCAACGGCACCCGCAGAAGCAAAAGGGCCGAAATACTCGCCTTTGCGCGAGCGTGCACCACGATGCTTGAAAATGCCGGGCGCGCGATGTCCGCCACTCAGCAGAATATAAGGAAACGATTTGTCGTCACGCAGCAGAACGTTAAAGCGTGGGCGCAAGCGTTTGATAAGATTCGCTTCCAGCAGCAGCGCTTCGGTCTCTGTACGCGTAACAACGAATTCCATCGTCGCCGTTTCGCCGATCATACGCGTGATACGGTTGGAATGTCCGATGCCGCGCGCATAGTTAGAGACGCGTTTCTTAAGGCTGCGGGCTTTGCCGACATAAAGCACGTCACCATCGCTATTGAACATGCGGTAGACGCCGGGATTATTTGGCAAACGCTTGACGAAAGCATTGATAATGTCTGCGCCGCTTAAGCCTTTTGTATCTGGCAGACCATCTGACGAATCCCACTGAATGGAATCGGCCGCCGAGGCAACAGCAGGCGTTTCCTCAATAGCATCATCGTCGTCATCGTTCTCTGCATCGCCCATGATAATGCCCGCCACATCCTGCTCATCATCCGATGGCAGGCGTGAAATAGGATCATCATTGGGTTTGCGTGGTCCAGTCATTCTTTTATTCCTGCTATATCCGGCGTTTCCCATGCCAGATGCTGACCGCCATCAAGCGCAATCATCTGGCCAGTTACGGAACGGCTTTCCCAGAAATAGCGAATAGTGCGTCCAAATTCGGACAAATCAGGTGCGCGCTGCAATGGCAGATGGCTCACCTGTAATTCAAAGTCACTTATATCCTGACGCTCGCTGGGCAGCGTGGGGCCGGGAGCAATGGCATTGACACGAATACGTGGTGCAAGTGCCTGCGCAAGCGTACGCGTCGCATTCCAGAGCGCCGTCTTCGACAACGTATATGAAAAGAAGTGCGGGTTCAGCTTCCAGACACGCTGGTCGATGACATTCACAATGAGACCGTCTTCACCTTCCGGCAGAGCCTTGGCCAATTCTTCAGCAAGGATCACCGGTGTTTTCAGATGAATCGCAAAATGGCGATCCCAAAGCTGCATATCAAGATTGCCGATGCGATCGTCTTCAAACAATGAAGCATTGTTGACCAGCAAACGAATCGGTCCCAATTGCGCTTCTGCCTGTTGCAACAAGCCACGAACATCATTTTCATTCGCCAGATCAGCCTGCACGACACCGGCTTTTCCGCCGTTAGCCACGATTTTGGCCGCCAGTGCCTGACCTTCCGCAACTGAGCGGTTACAATGGATAGCTACCGGAAAGCCATGTGCTGCCAGATCTTCGACAATGGCTTTTCCTATGCGTCTTGCGCCTCCCGTCACCAGAACAGGGCAATTTGCAAGCAGGTTGGTTTCCGGATTTTCCAACAGGGTAAACACTTTCTTATCGTGATTCATCGCTTCGATTCATGCCATTTTGCCGGAAAAAATACAGCTAAAAATAGGGGGGATGCCGATTACTGCTGACAAAAACCTAGCAAATTCAGTAGTTTCGATTTGGCCCAACTTTTTCTGTCCCAAAATAGTGGCTCTCTATTTTCCTATATAAGCGCCTGAAACGAGCGTTGCGAGAATGCAACATCGCAATTTTGCCACCTTCTCGTCAGGTTCTCTCCACAGAAGGGGGCAGATCGTGCCGCAATTACCGACGATATGTCAGTCCTGTCAGCGCGGCATGAGCGGTTCACTCCCGAAATTGCTGCTCACCCGATAAGGGACCGCGCTAAAGGTAATTTAGTCAAGGAGAATGCTATGCGCACTCTTAAGTCTCTCGTAATCGCCTCGGCTGCGCTGCTGCCGTTCTCTGCAACTGCTTTCGCTGCTGACGCCATCATGGAACAGCCTCCTGTTCCAGCTCCTGTTGAGATGGCTCCACAGTACAGCTGGGCTGGTGGTTACACCGGTCTGTACCTCGGCTACGGCTGGAACAAGGTAAAGACTAACACCGACGGCGCAATCAAGCCTGACGATCTGAAGGCTGGCGCATATGCTGGCTGGAACTTCCAGCAGGACCAGTTCGTATACGGTGTTGAAGGTGACGCAGGTTACTCTTGGGCCAAGAAGTCCAAGAATGGTCTTGAAGCCAAGCAGGGCTTTGAAGGCTCGCTCCGTGGCCGTCTTGGTTACGACCTGAACCCAGTTATGCCTTACATCACCGCAGGTGTTGCTGGCTCGCAGGTTAAGCTCGACAACGGCGTTGAAGACGAAAGCAAGTTCCGCGTTGGTTGGACTGCTGGTGCCGGTCTCGAAGCTAAGCTGACCGACAACATCCTTGGTCGCGTTGAATACCGCTACACACAGTTCGGTAACAAGACCTACGACCTCGGAACCGAATCGGTTCGCAACAAGCTCGACACCCACGACATCCGCGTCGGCGTTGGCTACAAGTTCTAATTACTACGTAATTGAACGAAAAACCGGGTAGGAAACTACCCGGTTTTTTATTGCCTGATTTTTTATGGCATTCAGCGAACGAGAGTGAACGATCGTACGCGAAAAGCGCTGCAACATAATTCCCTAAAACTGAATCAGTTTAAGGTAAAATTATGCTGTAAATATAAAGTGTTAGAGCGACCTTTGTGCGCCCAGTAGGGTGCGCGGCGCTTTAGGCGTGTGGCAGAAGTTTTGAAAGCTCAGGATGCAGCTCTTCAAATCGCTTCATCCAGCGCTTGAGCTTCGGACGACCGCGCTCCCATTTGCCTTCAAAGCGCAGCCCCAGATAACCAAGGGTGGCAGCCACCGCCAGATGACCGCCATGCAGCTTGCCAGCAAGGCGCGGTGGAGCTTCATTTAGAAGATCGAGTGCTCGTTCGGCCTTACGCCATTGCAGATCCAGCCATGGCTGATGCACTTTTTCTTCCGGGCGCATACGACGCTCGTAAACATGGGCGAGCAGAACGTCAGCCAAACCGTCTGCAATCGCTTCAAAACGCTCAGCATCCGCACGCTTTTCGGCATTGCGCGGAAAGAGCTTGTTCCCCGATACGCGGTTCAAATATTGCATGATCGCTCGGCTATCGAAGACGGACTTGCCATCATCTGTAAGCAAGGTCGGGATTTTACCCAATGGATTGGCGCTGACGAGGTTATCCGGTTCTGCCGAGGTGGTAACGACCACGCTTTCAAACGGGATGCCTGCATGGGCTGCGGCCATACGCACCTTGGCGCTATACGGCGAGGCGGGCGAATAAAGGATCTGAGTCATCACGATTCCTGAGGTTTAGGACTATCTTGTCGCGGGCATCATAACGGATCGGCTGCGACATGCATTGGCGTTGACCTGTTCGCAGGCACGAAACTTCAGGTCTTTCGTCATGCAGATGCGAACTTCCTGAAGGTAATTTCTATTGCAGGCGACCGATATTCCGTCCGGCTTCATTCCTGGATTGGCGGTTACAAACGCTTTTTCAACAAGCATCGGATCAACACGACGGTTTCCAGCCATGCTCCGAAGGCTCGGAGGGATGTTCACATGCTGATATGCTTGACGGACGGTTGCGAAATATTCGTTCTGAGGGAGGCCAGAGCAGCTTCCATGCTTGCGCCATTGATGCGCGACAAGCCCTGTGGACGGCATGATGTCCGAAACGCTTGAAACGATTTGTCGGGGAACAAAACTGCCACGGCTGCGAGCATTGTCGAACTGACAATTGGCTGGATAGCCCCATTCGTTTTGTGGCCAAAGCCCATGAACGACAAACCCGAAAGGGCGATTGGTCCCGCATTGCTGCCTGTTTGCTCTCGGACCTTCCGAAGCGCAATAGCTTGGCGACCATGAAAGAGACAGCACATAGAAATCAAATTCACCGGGGCTACTGTTGCCCCGGTCTTGCGCCACTGCGGGTAGCGCTGCAAAGGAAGTGGCAAGAACGGCGGCTGAGATCGCCGCCAGTTTGCGCAGCATTGCCTATCCTATCAACGCAGGACGCGGCATTTTGCGTCGTACACGGCCCAGCGATCAAAGCCATCTACGCAGAATTCGACATTCTTGCCGACGCCTGCAAAGCCCTGACCTTCTTCAACCATGTACCAAACCGAACGATACTGGCCATCGCTGAGAACAGCCGTTGCCTTGCAATAGGTGCGCTCGATCTGGGCTGGATTGTTCTTTGGCTCATAGCGCGTCAGGCGAACATCGCTCATTGCAGAAATGCCAACCTGTGGAAGGTTTGGTACGTTGCGAACCTGATAGCCGAAATCAGAAACGACGCTGCGCAGAATGCTCTGCTGACTGCAAAGACCGGCATCACCAACGGCTGTCGGTGCAGATGTCAGATAATCTGCAGCATTTGCGGGCAGGGAAGCGAACGTCAGGGGAAGAACCGATGCAGCCAGAAGTGCTGCACGAGAAAACTGTCCGATGCGATCCAACTTGCGTTGCATATCTCTATCCTGTCTCACAATTCGAGCGTGATGCTCGTTTTATTAAATTGGCTGAGTTGCAGTTTCTTTCAGCAACGGGCAGCGGTCAAGTGCGATCCGTCTCGCTGCGTATCCATTGAATGCTGAAATTGCTCCCCTTTTCTTCACTAAGCAACTTGGTAAGGCAGGGAAGCAGGGTTTGCATCTCACTTTCCAGTGTATAGGGCGGATTGACGACAATCATTCCAGTGCCATCAAGCCTCGGCTCAAGCGATGGTGCGCGAATCGCAAGTTCAATGCGCATGATCTTCGGAATTTCGGTTTCACGCAGGCGCTTTGAGAACCGTTCTGTCTCTTTACGGTCCTTGACCGGATACCAGAGCGCATAAGTACCACCGGGAAAACGCTTGTAAGCCTTAACCAGCCCGTCAACGAGGCGATCAAATTCGCCTTCTATTTCAAACGGCGGATCAACCAGCACCAGACCGCGTTTCTCCTTAGGCGGCATATGTGCGCCGAGCGAAAGCCAGCCATCAAGCTCAATGACGCGCGCCTGATAATCGCCGTCAAACAGCTTCGCCAGCTTTTTGGCATCCTGCGGATGAAGTTCCAGTGCCGACAAGCGATCCTGTTTGCGCAAAAGATGACGGGTCAGAAGCGGCGAGCCGGGGTAATGCCGCAGCTCTTTACCATTGTTCACCGCGCGCACCACATCGAGATAAGGCTGCAACAATTCAATGGCGGCTTCTGGGATTTCGCCTTTTTCGACTGCATCGAAAACACGGCTGATCCCGCCCGTCCATTCGCTGGTTTTGCCAGCTTCGGTGCCGCGCAGATCGTAAAGGCCGATACCTGCATGGGTATCGATCACGCGAAAGGCTTGATCCTTGCGCTTGAGATATTCAACAATGCGGGAAAGGATGACGTGCTTGACGACATCGGCAAAATTCCCGGCGTGATAGGCGTGACGATAATTCATGTTCGCGCTTGTTTCATGCCTCGTCGCTTTCGGCAATATCCCTGCTTCACCAAATGTGACATATAACTGTCATCATCTGCTCTCATCCGAGTCGAGTCTTCCATGTCTGGTAGCGTACTGCTGATTGTCCTTTGTGGCGCGTTTTTCCACGCAAGCTGGAATGCTATCGTCAAAGGAGGCAGTGACAAATTTTTCGCAGCCGCCTGCATCACCGGTGCAGCTGGTCTGATTTCGCTGTTTTTCCTGCCTTTTTTGCCGCTGCCGCATCCATCGAGCTGGATTTTCATAGGCCTCTCAACCATCACGCAGATATTCTACATGTCTTTGGTCGCAGCTGCCTATAAATCGGGCGACATGAGCGAAGCATATCCGATCATGCGAGGCACGCCACCTTTGCTGGTGGCACTTGTCAGCGCACCTTTGATTGGCGAAGCCATTGGCTGGGGCGGCTGGGTAGGCATTATACTGATCTGTAGCGGCGTTCTTGCAATGGCGCTCGAAGCGCGACGTCGTAACGGCGGCACATCGAGCAAAACCGCTTTGCTTGCGCTTGCCAATGCAGGTTTCATTGCAACTTATACCATCATTGATGGTGTCGGCGTACGTGCATCGGGTAACACGCTGTCCTATACGCTGTGGCTGTTTCTGATAAACGCTTTTCCGCTCGGGTGCTGGGCGCTTTATCGTGAGCCGGATCGTTTTCTCAATTATGTTCGTAACCGATGGCGCCCGTCGCTGATTGGCGGCATTGGCACTTTGGCTTCTTACGGCCTGGCACTGTGGGCAATGACAATGGCTCCAATCGCGGTCGTCGCAGCTTTGAGAGAGACGGCAATCCTGTTTGGTGTTCTCATTTCAGCACTTATTCTCAAAGAGAAAGTGGGCCTGCCACGTTTTCTGGCTGCGGGCTTCATTGTGCTCGGCGCCATTACCTTGAGACTTTCTTGAAAATCTATTTCGTCGCAGGTAGTTCAATACGTCAGAAATTCGTTTCTGCGGAACTTCGCTTGCGCTAAAAAGCGCTATGAACCAGCCATCCCCCAGATCAAATATCAAAATCGGACATTCTGCCTGTCCGCATGATTGCCCTTCCACCTGTGCGCTTGATGTCGAGCTGCTGGATGAACGTACAATCGGCCGCGTCCGTGGTGCGAAGGACAACAGCTATACCGCTGGTGTAATCTGCGCCAAGGTTGCCCGCTATGCCGAGCGTGTTCATCATCCGGATCGCCTGAAACATCCGCTCATTCGTGCTGGCCGTAAGGGTGACGGCGAGTGGAAGCAGGCATCCTGGGAAGCCGCGCTTGATCTGATCGCCGAACGCTTCATCAAGGCCGAACAGACCTATGGCAGCGAAACCGTCTGGCCATATTACTATGCTGGCACAATGGGGCTGGTGCAGCGCGATTCCATCAATCGCCTGCGCTATGCCAAACGCTATTCGAACCAGTTTGACAGTTTCTGCACCAATATGGCGTGGACCGGCTATTTTGCTGGCACCGGCAGCCTGACAGGCCCAGACCCGCGTGAGATGGCAAAGGCGGATGTGGTGGTCATCTGGGGGACCAACGCCGCAGCCACGCAGGTCAATGTGATGACCCATGCGGTACGGGCACGAAAAGATCGCGGTGCCAAGATCGTTGTCATCGACATCTACGCCAATGCGACCGTGCGACAGGCGGATATGGGCATTGTGCTTAAGCCCGGAACGGATGGCGCTTTTGCCTGCGCTGTCATGCATGTCCTGTTTCGTGATGGTCTTGCGGACTGGGATTATCTCAATCGCTACACTGACGATCCGAAAGGGCTGGAAGCTCATCTTGAAACCCGCACACCGGAATGGGCAGCTGAAATCACCGGCTTGAGTGTCGAGGAAATCGAAGTTTTTGCACATCTGGTGGGTCAGACCAAGCGCACCTATTTCCGGCTTGGCTACGGCTTTACGCGCCAGCGGAATGGCGCTGTGAATATGCACGCCGCAGCATCGATTGCTTGTGTGACGGGCGCGTTCTTACACGAGGGCGGCGGCGCGTTTCATTCCAATTCCGGCATCTTCAAGATGGATAAGCGCGAGATTGAAGGCAGCGCAATGCAGGATAAAAGCCTGCGTTTCCTCGATCAGTCGAAGATCGGACGTATTCTTACCGGCGATAGCGAAGCGCTATATGGCGGCCCGCCCGTAACAGCGATGCTGATCCAGAACACCAACCCAATGAATGTGACGCCAGAACAGCGTCTGGTGCGTCAGGGTTTTGCCCGTGAAGACCTGTTTCTTGCCGTGCATGAGCAATTCATGACTGATACGGCCAAAATGGCCGATGTACTGTTGCCAGCGACCACATTTCTTGAACATGACGATATTTACCGTGGCGGCGGACAGCAGCATGTGGTGCTGGGGCCGAAGTTGATCGAGCCTCTTGCAGATGCTCGCCCGAATGTCTTTGTCATCAACGAGTTGGCTGAGCGTCTGGGCGTCGCACATCTGCCGGGCTTTAACGTCGACGAGCGCACGTTGATCGACAACATGAATGCCAACAGCGCTCTTCCGCATTTTGATGACTTGAAGGAAAAGCGCTTTGTCGATGTGCAGCCTCCATTTGAGGAAGCGCATTACATCAATGGCTTTAAATGGCCAGATGGAAAGTTCCGCTTCCGTCCCGACTGGACCGGCAGCCCGTCACCAAACAAACCACCGGAAGTCATGGGCTTGCAAGGACCACATCACTCCATTCCAGAGTTTCCGGACTATTGGAATGTGATTGAGGCTGTGGATGCCGAGCATCCATTCCGTCTCGCCACATCGCCTGCCCATAATTTCCTGAATTCGACATTTGCGGAAACACCGACATCTCTCACGAAGGAAATCCGGCCAGAGCTTCTAATCCACCCGGATGATGCGGCTCAACTGGATATCGCAGATGGTGAACGGATTGAAATCGGCAATCATCGTGGTGAAGTGGTACTTCATGCAGTGTTGCGCGCTGGTCAAAAGCGCGGGGTCGTTGTGTCAGAAGGTATTTTCCCAAACTCCACGTTCGAGCGGGGTGAGGGGATTAATACGCTGATTGGAGCGGAGCCCGCGGCGCCATATGGCGGTCTGGCGGTTCACGACACCAAAATCTGGATCAGAAAACTTTGATGAAATAAAAAAACCGCGCTTAGTTTTAATTAAGCGCGGTTTTTGATTGTATCAGGCCGGATTAGCCTGCGTAATTCAGCTTGAGCTTGGAAAGGCCAACAGCTGCGTTGAGGCCTTTCTGGCCCTGAACCGAAATTGGCTGCAGCGAAATTGTCTTCCACGAGCCGCCGGTCAGGATGTTGGTGCCTGCGCCAATGCCGATTGAGGCATTTGCCGATGCGCCGACATAGCGGCCCTTGAGCGCGCCTTCAGGGCGAACGGTTGGAGCCCAGACAGCCCATGCAACGGTGCCGCCATTGATGAAGCCGATATCTACGCCGATTTTTGTGATGTTGCCGGTGTAGTGCTCTACCGGGCCGCGACCGCGAACAGGGCTGAACACACAATCCACGTCCTGCTGGCTGCCAATAATGACGCCGATTGCAGGGGAAATATCACAAGTAAGAGTGCCAACTTCCGAACGCGGCTGGGTGCGACCTGAGCCGGGAGGCGCTACGAAGTCAGCAGCAAGAGCAGGGGCAGTGATAGCAATGCCCGAAACGACGGCCATAGCCGACAGGAAGGAAGTCGAAAAACGGAGAGACATGATGTTGTCCTCTAATAAACACATACTGAAAGAGACGCTTATGCGACTCTCACGGGTTGCCGAAGCAGCTTCCCTTACGAACCTGAATTAGGGCATTTTCGCGAGAATTAAAGTTTTGTTAACAAAAATATTCGGGTGTGATTAATTTGTCGCGTTTAATCACGCTTTTGCAACTTAGGCGCTGATCACCATCGCATCTTGCGACAGGCCTGTTTCCGCGTCACCGCTGGCAAATTTGCTGAGCGCCAAAGCGTAGATCTTGTGTTCGGCTTTCAAAACGCGCGCAGCAAGGCTGCTTTCCGTATCGCCTTCGACGATAGGCACAGCGGCCTGTGCAAGAATCGGACCTTCATCCATGCCTTCCGTCACCAAATGTACGGTGCAGCCAGCGAGTTTCATGCCTGCGTCGAGTGCACGCTGATGCGTGTGAAGGCCTGCGAAAAGCGGCAACAGCGAAGGATGAATGTTGAGGATACGACCTTCATAAGGCGCAATGAACCGGGCAGTAAGAAGCCGCATGTAACCTGCAAGGCAGATAATATCCGGGTTCAATGCGGCAAGTGCCTCAAGGATCGCATCTTCATGCGCATCCTTGGAGGCATAATCTTTGCGGGTAAATACCTGCGTTTCGATGCCCGCAGCCTGCGCTTTGGCTAGTCCGCCTGCATCTGACTTATCAGAGAAAACCGAGACGATTTCGGCTGGAAAATCGGGTGCCTGAGCAGCGCGGATCAGCGCCTCCATATTGGAGCCGCCGCCCGATATGAAAATGACGACCCGTTTGCGGCTCATAGTTTGAGCGTGCCCTGATAGACGACGCCTTCGCCTTCACGCTTGACCATGCGGCCGAGTGTTGTGACGTTTTCGCCTTCATTGGTCAGGGCTGCAATCACTTCGTCCACCTTGTCTGGTGTGACAACAGCGATCATGCCGATGCCGCAGTTGAAGGTGCGCAGCATTTCGAGTGGTTCGACACCGCCGGTCTTTGCAAGCCATGAGAATACGGCAGGAACATCGATTGCATCGAGATTGATTTCAGCCGCAAGACCTTCTGGCAGCACGCGCGGGATATTGTCCGGGAAACCACCGCCAGTAATATGGGCCAATGCCTTGATACCATCCGAAGCACGGATAGCGGCAAGCAACGGCTTCACATAAATGCGGGTTGGCTCCAGCAGCGCTTCACCAAGCGTTGCACCTTCCTTGAACGGCGCATCAGACTTCCAGCCAAGGCCGGACATTTCGACAATACGACGAACCAGAGAGAAGCCGTTGGAGTGAACGCCCGACGACGAAAGGCCGATAATGATGTCGCCTTCCGAAACATCGCCGCGCGGCAGCAGACGGTTGCGTTCAGCAGCGCCAACCGCAAAACCAGCCAGATCGTAATCGCCATCGCGATACATGCCGGGCATTTCAGCGGTTTCACCGCCAATCAGCGCACAACCAGCCTGAAGGCAACCTTCCGCAATACCGGAGACGATAGCTACGCCCTGATCAGGCGACAGCTTGCCGGTTGCGAAATAATCAAGAAAGAACAGTGGCTCTGCACCCTGAACGACGAGATCGTTCACACACATGGCAACAAGATCGATACCAACAGTGTCGTGCTTGTCTGCATCGATTGCAATTTTAAGCTTTGTGCCAACGCCATCATTGGCTGCAACCAGCACCGGATCGGTGAAACCTGCCGCTTTGAGATCGAAGAGACCGCCAAAACCACCAATTTCGCCATCTGCGCCGGGACGACGCGTGGAGCGAACAAGTGGCTTGATCTTGTCGACCATCAGATTGCCGGCATCGATATCGACACCCGCTTCAGCATAAGTCAGTCCATTTTTTCTGGCGGGGTTATTTTCCGTGGTCATCACCTGCTCCTGAAACTGGCCTGAAACGGGGCTGTGCCCCTAGTGGGGAATAATGAGGGCGCAATGACATGAGATTGCGTGTCCTGCAAGGCCAGAAGGCCGGAAAAGCGCAAAACATCGCAGGAATCTGCTGAAATTTCCGCGATTGTGGATTTGCAGTAACCTGTCGATGCATAGCCAGCGCCGCGCTCATAAGCATTGCAATCTTTTTGCTACGATCTAACTATCTCTATCTGCCTGCGCTTACGAGAATAGTAACACCGACATATTATAGCTGAGACGCGGGAAATATCTTTGCAGAGAATGGATCAAAATGGCCAAGAAACCAGCGCCTGCGCGTGACACGACGACCAAGACGATACAGCAGGCTGAGGCTGTAGCGCGGGATGGCGATATTCACGTCAATGTGGAAGTCGGCGGCTTTACAGGTTCTGTCGTTCGTCGTCAGGCCATGTTCTGGACGTGTACTGCGGCGATATTCCTTCTGTTTCTGGTGATTTTCAGCCCGGTTCTTCTGCCCTTTGTGGCAGGCATGGCACTGGCATATTTTCTTGATCCTGTTGCAGACCGTCTGGAACGGCTGGGTCTGTCGCGACTGGCTGCAACGATTGTCATTCTGCTGGTCTTCCTGATGATACTCGTCGTCGGGCTGATGATCATCATACCGGTGCTTGCGACACAGCTCGCAGACTTCATCTCCAAGCTACCGGATTATATCTCGCAGTTGCAGGCGCTTCTTGCCAATGAGAATTCGAGCTGGCTGAAACGCTATATCGGTATCGATAGCTCGGTCATTCAGGAAAACCTCAGCACGCTCCTGCAACAGGGCGCCGGTTTCCTCTCCACATTGCTCCAGTCCCTGTGGAATTCGGGGAAATCTCTCATTGATATTGCGGGCCTTTTCATCGTTACGCCGGTGGTTGCGTTCTACATGCTGCTCGACTGGGATCGCATGGTTGATCGCATCGATTCATGGGTTCCTCGCAGGCAGCTTTATACCGTCCGCGGCATTGCTCGCGACATGGATGCAGCGGTGGCGGGCTTCGTGCGCGGGCAGGGTACTTTGTGTCTCATTCTCGGCACCTATTACGCTATCGGCCTGACCCTGACCGGACTTAACTTTGGCCTGCTTATCGGCTTTTTTGCGGGGCTTATCAGCTTCATTCCCTATATCGGTTCCTTCGTTGGTCTGACGCTTGCAGTCGGTGTTGCGCTGGTCCAGTTCTGGCCGGATTGGATCATGATTGTGGCTGTTGCCGCGGTGTTTTTCCTGGGCCAGTTTGTTGAAGGAAACATCCTCCAGCCAAAGCTCGTCGGATCGTCTGTGGGCCTGCATCCGGTCTGGCTGATGTTCGCTCTGTTCGCCTTCGGTTCTCTGTTTGGCTTCACTGGAATGCTGGTTGCAGTGCCAGCTGCGGCAGCGGTCGGGGTGCTTGTGCGTTTTGCCCTGAATCGCTATCTCCATTCTCCGATGTATGACCCTGCTTACAAGCGTTCGCATTCAGATGTCGGACCGCTGATAGAGGCGGGCGAGAATACAGGCAAAGAGAAATGAAATTGAAACGTAACCGGGCCAGATTTTCAGGAGCCAGACATTCTGGAGGCAGCGATGAGTGACGCGCCGCGTCAGATTCCGCTCGCCCTTGAGCATCAGCCCGGCTATCACCGCGAAGACATCATGGTCACGGGGTCGAACCGTGCGGCGGTGGATCTTATCGACCGTTGGCCGAACTGGGTTGCCCCGGTGGTTATTCTTGCCGGGCCGACGGGCGCGGGTAAAACACATCTTGCAGAAGTGTGGCGTGCAGCAACAGGTGCGTTGCTGGCTGATCCAAAATCCATCAGCGAGCGCGTAGTGCATGGTGCTGCGGAATATCCTGTGCTGATTGATAATATCGGTGGCGCACGTTTTGACGAAACGGGCCTGTTTCATCTCATTAACAGCGTTCGGCAGAATGCAGCCCTTGGTCCGGGGCCATCGCTGCTGATGACTTCGCGTCTTCTGCCCGCAAACTGGAAAGTCAAACTCCCCGATCTCGCATCGCGCCTCAAGGCGGCGACAGTGGTGGAGATTGCCGAACCGGACGACATGCTGCTGGGTGGTGTTATTCACAAGCTCTTTGCTGATCGGCAGATCAGCGTTGAACCGCATGTGGTGAGCTATCTGGTCAGCCGCATTGAACGCTCGCTTCTGTCAGCGATCCAGATTGTCGATCGTCTTGATAACGCCGCTATGGAGCAGAAAACGCGCATAACGCGCACGCTTGCCGCGCAGGTTTTATCCGAAGCTGGTCACGGTGAGGGATGAAGGTCGCTGTCACTGGAGCTGGCGGATTTATCGGAAGTGCTGTTCTGCGCGAGCTGGCCGGCAATGGACACGAAACGCTCGCGCTTTCACGCGATGCGCTTTTGGCGCCAGACTTTGACGGCGTTGATGCGGTCATTCATTGCGCTGCACTTGCGCATCGAACTGGTGCCGAACGCCCGCAGGCGGATGAGTTTGACGCTGTCAATCATCGCCTGACAGTCGAGCTTGCGGAAAAAGCCAGACAGGCCGGTGTACGCCGTTTTATCTTTGTCTCAACAATCTACACGATCGCAGGCAATCCATCGCCGTTAATGCCGGATATGCCGTTTTCACAGCGTGATGATTACGGCCATGCCAAAGCGAAGGCCGAAGCAGCATTGCTTGCGATGCGTGGTATTGAGGTGGTTATTGCGCGTCCGGTACTCGTTTATGGCCCACATGCACGGGCCAATCTGCGGGCTTTAATGAAGCTTTGCGACACAGGACTACCGCTTCCCTTTGGTTTGGCCGATAACCGGCGCAGTTTTGTCTCGCTGGAGAATGTGGCGCGTGCGTTGGTGTTTCTCGTCAATGCACAAAAAGCTCAGGTTTCAGGCCAAATTTTCCATCTCGCCGAGCCAGAACCCCGCTCAACCCGCGAACTTGTCTCAAAAGCCCGCAAAGCAATGGGCCGTCCGTCACGGTTGCTGCCGGTGCCAGCCTTTCTTATGAAGGTTTTGCTGACGCTTGTGGGCAGACAGATGCTTTATGAGCAGCTGTTCGGCGACATGGTCGCCGATACCTCGTCGCTGCTCGCAATTGGCTTTGACTATCTGCCGGGTGATCCGCAAATCGCAGCCATGGCAACAGCCGCACAGAAAACCTAGTTTTTCTGTCCAACGGCCATTGGCGGCTGAATGCGTGCCTTCTGCACGACGGGTGCCGCTGGAGTTGGTGCTTGCGTCTTCTTGGCAATCGAGCCGGTGGTCATCATTTGTGCGCTGTCGGGCTTGTTACGGCCACCGAGCAACTGATCTTCATGAACCCAGCCAATCATGTTGGTTGAAGGCACGACCACGCGATGCCACTTGCCGGTCTTACCATAGGAGCGCATTTCGCGACCCTTTTCGACCGTACCGATGGCCGGTGAGCGATCCCATGCATTCTTGTGAATGGTGAGTTTTGCTTTGGCGTAAATTACCGATGGAGAATGAGCGACCGTATTGGTGCCGCGCGGCGGCATAGGCAACGCGCGTGCGGATGCAGGGGGAGGCGGCGGTGGAGCCACTTTCTGTGTCGCGACTGCGGGCTTTGAAACCTCAATTGCGGCTTGCTGCACAGGCTTGGCCGGTGCGGGCGCTACCAATGCGGCCGGGCGTGGCACCGGACCCACCGCGCCAGCATAATCTCTGCTTTGCGACTTCTTTTCGACCACTGCCTTCTCGGCAGGTTGTCTGGCTTCAACCTTGGCAGGAGCAGACGAAGTGGTTGTCGGGACAGTGCGTTGGAACAAGGCGGTCAATGCTGCTTGCGGGCTTTTATGCTGAGCCGTTGCCCACAGGCTGAACGCACCCAATCCCAAAATAGCGCCAAGCGCCAGAATTGGTGCGGATGAACCTGAATTGTTCTTGCGCCCGCTAGAACGCCCGGTTGAGCGTTTTGTCGGGCGGGAACTCCGTTTCCGTGGCGCCATTTTTCATGTCCCCTGTCCGAATCGCGACAGGAAGACACTACCGTGTCTTCCTTCGCATTTCGTTACCAGGGTTTTTATCAGACCGAGCGGGTGAGGCCGCCATCCACGCGCAGGTTCTGACCCGTGATGTAGGCAGCACCTTCGGAGGCAAGGAATGAAACCGTCGCAGCGATTTCTTCGCTTTTGCCATAGCGCTGCATAGGCACGCTATCCCGGCGTTCTTCTGTTGCTGGCAGACTGTCGATCCAGCCCGGCAAAACATTGTTCATACGGATATTGTCTGCCGCATAGGTGTCGGCGAAGACTTTTGTAAACGAGGCCAAACCAGCACGGAAAACTGCTGAAGTCGGGAACATCGCGCTTGGCTCAAAAGCCCATGCAGTCGAGATATTGATGATCGTGCCGGATTTCTGCTTTTGCATGAAAGGCACGACGAGACGGCTCGGACGTACGACATTCAGAAAGTAAGTATCGAGACCCTTATGCCAATCTTCATCTGTAATATCGAGGATCGGTGCGCGTGGACCGTGGCCGGCACTATTCACCAGCGTATCGATACGCCCCCATTTTTCGATAGTGAGATCGACGAGCTTCTTCAGGTCGTCAGCCGACTGGTTTGACCCTGTGACACCAATGCCACCCAATTCCTCGGCCAATGCTTCGCCTTTGCCAGATGACGAGAGGATTGCGACGGAAAAACCGTCCGCTGCAAGCCGCCGTGCGGAAGCCGCACCCATTCCGCTGCCACCTGCCGTAATGATCGCTACTTTCTGTGTCGACATTTCCTGATCCCAAAATACTGAAATTGTTTCGATATGCAGAAGGTAGCGGACGGGATTGAAATCCCAAGTGAATTTTCTTGAATTTAAGATTTTATAGCGTTGTTCCGGCAATAAAAAACGCCGCTTTCGCGGCGTTCTAACTAAGTGGGTCGGAATGAATTATTCCTGTCCGGATGCCTTGTTGCCCGAAAAGGGTTCACCGGAAGCAGTCTCACCGCGTTTCTGGCTCGCCTCTTTTTGCTGAACAGCATCACGAAATGCTGCCCACTCATTTTCGTGGCGACGATAAAGTGCATCTGAAGTCTGGATATCCATTTCGATCCTCCATTGGCTCTTGGCATGGCAAATAACATGGACCTTGAAGAATCGTTGCATCACAAACGGTAAGCGTTTGAAATCTTAATCGGTTTATATGTTTATAACCGATTTAGACTTGAAACTTTTTGCCGTGTTGACGCGCCTGTCTTAGCCTAAAAGCTTAGTTTTCCTGAATGGAAACGCCACCCTCTCCAATTTTCATTTGGATGCCGGAAGGTTTTGATTCCTCCTGATAGGTATAGATCGCGAACCCTGCGACCACGACAATAAGAGCACCGATAATCAGATAAAGCCCGTTGCGATTCACTCTGAAACTCCTGAAAATTTGAGGATGAAAACAAAACGCACCAGAGCAAGCTTGGTTCCTGGCTGTGAGCTAAGCCATAAACGCACCGAGTGGCGTAACACTGTGAATAAAATTTGAAAAATCTGTTTTTAGCGCTTGCTTTATACACGGCGATTATCTAGGGAAGGGCCGCTTACAAAGCACGGAGCGTAGCGCAGCCTGGTAGCGCACCTGATTTGGGATCAGGGGGTCGGAGGTTCGAATCCTCTCGCTCCGACCATTCTTTCCAGACAATTTGCCAAGATGAGTATGTCGCAGTCAGATGCTGTGGCGTGCGCCTTTATCGCGTTGACATGGTGTGACGTGTAAACTATTGCCTTGGTGAAATTATCGCCCTTCATGGGCTCAAGAGATAGATCAAGGTTTGTCAAATGGTTGCACGTATTTACCGTCCAGCTAAGACCGCAATGCAGTCTGGTAAAGCCAAAACCGATAACTGGCTTCTGGAATATGAGCCAGAAAGCGCTCGTAAGGTCGAGCCGCTTATGGGTTACACATCATCCGGTGACATGAAGAGTCAGATTCGCCTATCTTTCGACAGCCGCGAAGACGCAATTGAATATGCGACCCGCAACGGTATCGCTTATCGCGTAATCGAGCCACATGAAGTGAAGCGTCGCAAGGTTTCCTATTCGGATAACTTTAGCTTCTATCGTCCACAGCCTTGGACGCACTAACAGCTTTTCCCGGCCTCATGCTTTGTGCTATGGCCGGGCTCTGATGGTGAGGTCCCGTAGCTCAGCTGGATAGAGCACCGGCCTTCTAAGCCGTAGGTCACTGGTTCGAATCCAGTCGGGATCGCCATCAAAACAATGACTTGGATCATTGAATCTTCCTCTGCCAAAAACCTCACATTACAGCAATCGTATCCGCCAGCATTAGCGCTGCCGTCAGCAATTCTGCTAATCACCTTCGACACAGTTGCAATTGCGTTCCCAAGTGCTAAACGGGAATTCCGGTAACTCGAAGGAATACGATATGCCGGATCTCTCCACACTTATGCTTTTTGCCACTGCTTGCGTCGTGCTCACTGCTACGCCGGGGCCAGATATGCTTCTCATTGCCTCCCGCAGTATTAGCCAAGGACGGGGTGCAGGTTTTCTCACCTATGTTGGTATTGCCGTGGGCACATATTGCCACGCAGTTGCGGCAGCCCTTGGTCTTTCGCAGCTCTTTTTGGTTTTACCCGTAGCCTATGAAATTGTGCGCTGGGCAGGCTGCATCTACCTCCTTTATCTTGCCTGGAAGACCATTCGCTCAGATGGCACTGTCTTTTCACCCGTGGCGAGCCTTAGGCGTTTTTCTTTGAAGCGGATGTTCGGTGAGGGGCTTTTTACCAATTTGCTTAATCCGAAGATGGTGCTCTTTGTGCTGGCGTTATTTCCCCAGTTTGTGAAGCCTGAGGCTGGTTCCCTCATCTTACAAATGTTGGTTTTGGCAACCGTGCTCAACGGCATTGGTTTGATTGTGAATGGAAGCGTTATTCTTTTGAGTACGCATGTTCGCAATCGCATTAAAGCACGGCCCTCTATGCGAAAGCTGCCACAATATCTGCTGGCGACTGTGTTCGCAGCGCTTGCCTGCCGCCTCGCGCTCGGAGGTCGCAATTAGGTTTCACCTGGTACAATAACAAAAACGCCGCAAATTTTGCGGCGTTTCTCAATTCGAAATTGTTTGTCTTATTGGCCATGGGGTCCATCGCCGGAGCGGCTTCGTGGGAAAAATCGCGGACCACGATCACGATCCCAATTTCTTCCACCACGGTCCCAGTGGCGGCCTCTATCCCATCCACGGCCGCGGTCCCAATGGCGACCACGATCCCAATGACGGCGGTCATAATGACGACGATCCCAGCGGTCGTTTCGGTCGTTGAGGGCAGCGCCAATCGCGACACCAGCAATCAATGGAATGCCGATCAGAGCGGCATTGCGACCAAAATCGTCTGAGTAACCGCCGCTCGATCCTTCACGCATGGCGAGGTAGCGGGATGATGCCCAGCCGGACAATCCGCCGTAACTAATCTGGCACCAGCCATAACCCGAGGTGCAACCATGCACATTGACAGGCGCTCTATTTGGAATGCTGCCGAGCGCGGCATAACCCGTTCCCGGACCTGTGCGTACATTAAGATTGGTTGTTACAATCGCGTTAGCGGCTTGCGCTGCACCCGCAGAAAAAACACCCAGCGCAATCAAGGCGGCTTTAAGAGTGAGTTTCATGGGTCTTCTCCCTGGATTTATATGCCCGGTAAACGAATTTACCGGGCAAGAAGTTCCCAATGGTTCTGCTTATGCGTGTATTTTAGCGACGGTGACGCAGAATGACGGCAATGGCCAGTCCTGCCAGACCAATAGCGATTACACCTTGCAACACGAAAACCCAGTTCATCATGGCATTTCCTTTGGGTGCTTTCGACACCTGAAGACAAAATAGACTTATCTGGTTGGCTTCCTACCGTATTTCAGGGGCATGTGAAATGGATAAGTGCCGAAAAGCAGCCGCGGGCCATGAATGTTGATTTTAAATATCAACTTTTCAATCTATGAAAACAAAAGCGACCATTCGGACGCTTCTGTATTTTCCGACTATTCGTCCCGTCCGAAATATTTGGTTTTCAGCGCAGCCAGCTCTTCGCTTTCCTGAAGGCTGATGATCGCAATCGAAGCGGGCTTAACCAGATCACTATGGCGCGGGAAGGCGAAGCCATATTTATCAGGGCTGAAGGTGTTGCCCACGATCTCGATTGGCGCATCGACATTTTGGTGTACATAATATTCAAGCACAGGACTATCGCCAACGATTGCCGAGATTTCGTCATTGGTCAGTGCGGTTACAGCTTCGGGAAGGTGGTCGAAACCTACAGTTGAGATGGAGCGCGCTGCCATTGTCTGCTCTGCAATACTACCCGTACGCACACCAACCGTCTTGCTTTGAAGGTCAGCCAAGTTGTTGATGTTATTGGAGATATGGGCGACGGTCATAACGCTCGTTACGGACGATGTTACGTAAGCAACCACGGCAATACCAAAAACCAGCCAGAATGCCTGCCATATACGTCCTGCCCAACCGAAGAGATTCTTGCGTGAGCTTTTGCCGGAAGTGGCAAGCGAAACAACGTGATAGAAGCTTTCGGCCAGGCCCTCAAGCCAACGACGTGGGAAATTCTGGTCAAACCGGCGATCAAAGAGCGTAAGCAAAACTGTGGCAACCAGAATGACGATGCCAATCCAGGCGTAGGTGGCAAGATGGCCTGCATCTTCCAGGTCACCTATCAGATCTTCCCAGCCATTTCCCGCTTGGGTGTGAACCATGATCCGAAGGCCTGCATCAAACCATGGATGAGTAAAATCAACCACTTCCGCACGTTTTTCAGTGATTGTAATGTTGGTGACAGCCGCATCGACTTCGCTCTGAGAAACGGCCTTCACCAGCGCATTATAGTTCGGATATTCGACGAATTGAGACGCAAGCCCTAGACGTGTGCTTATACTGCTCCACAAATCGATAGCCATGCCAGTGTAGATGTCGCCCTGTTTGCTGACAAAAGGCTCACTGACATAAACCCCGACTTTCACCTGACGCAGAGCTGTGTCCTGAGCGACAGTCGGAATCGCTGATAGAGTTAGTAAAAAGAGCGCGAGTAGACTCTGCGTAAAAAGGTGAAGCGGATGCTTAATTGAATTCCAAGAAGACACTGACCCAAGCCGATATTTATTTTCGATAGTTCATAAGTATAAATATTCCAACACTCGATGGAAGCAAAAGAATGAGCTAATTTCACCCTAAATTTTTATTTATATATAACTAAAATACTATGTAAAAACAAAGCGGCTCCCTATACCATCAAGAGCCGCTTTGCTATTTTATGTGTCTATTCCGTGGAGACGAGCACGAGATAAGGCAATTCAGATTGCTGCAAAGCCTTTTTCGAGATCGGCAATCAGGTCAGGTACATCTTCAAGGCCGATCTGCAAGCGAATGACTGGGCCCGGATAATCGCCCTTGGCAACCATGCGATCCTTGATGCCAACTTCATTGGCGAGGCTTTCGTAGCCGCCCCAAGAATAACCGAGCCCAAAAATCTCAAGCGCATTCAGAAATGCGTGAGCTTCCTGCCGTCCGCCGCTTTTCAGAACGAAAGCGAAGACGCCTGACGAGCCTTTGAAGTCGCGCTTCCAGATTTCATGGCCGGGATGGCTTTCAAGGGCCGGGTGCAGCACACGATCAACCGCTGGATGGCTTTCAAGCCAATGAGCGACTTCAAGCGCACTTTTGCGGTGATGTTCCAGACGAACACCCATTGTGCGCAAACCGCGCAGGATCTGATAGGCATCGTCAGGTGCAGCACAAAGGCCAAGCGTGCCATGCGTTTCCAGAAGCTGCGGCCAGCACTTTTCATTGGCCGAAATTGTCCCGAAAAGAATATCGGCGTGACCGGATGGATACTTCGTTGAAGCATGGATGCTGATATCAACGCCAAAATCGAGCGGTTTGAAGTAAAGCGGCGTTGCCCAGGTGTTATCCATCATCACAATCGCACCGGCCTTATGCGCTTCTTCTACGATTGCCGGGATATCCTGCACCTCAAATGTGTTGGATGCTGGCGACTCCGTGAAGACGACCTTGGTGTTTGGGCGCATCAGCTTTGCAATGGCTGCACCGATCTCCGGATCGTAATATTCAACCTCGATACCCATACGCTTGAGGATCGTATCGGCAAAGTGACGGGTTGGATTGTAAATAGAATCGACAAACAAAACATGGTCGCCGGGTGACAGGAAAGCCAGCAGAGGGATAGTGACTGCAGCAAGACCAGAAGGCACGCAAACAGTGCCAGCGGAACCTTCAAGAGCGTCTATAGCCTTACAAAGTGCTTCGCTGGTTGGAGTGCCGCGCGTTCCGTAAGTGTATTTCTGCGCGCCCGTCGCCATGGTCTGTGCATCCGGGAAAAGAACGGTAGAGGCGCGCACGACGGGTGGATTGACGAAGCCATAATAATCGCGCGGTTCATAACCATCATGGGCCAACCGTGTGTTTATGCCCAGCTTTTCTGTCTTGTCCTGTTTGTTAGTCACGAAATTGCCTCCAGGCCATGTTGCATGCTTTGCCACCAGTTCTCATTTGGAGAGCTTTGCAAACTTGTTTCCGGCGGATTCAGTCTTGCATGTGCAGGTTTTGGTCCGCTCCGGTGGATACTCCAATTTATTGGATAAGACGCACATGAAGCGGATGCAACATGGCGCTTTGTAACAGTGATAATGTAAACCAGAGAAAGAGTAATTCCGATATGAGTGAGAGTAAGGCCACAAGCACAATTCTTTATCCGATCCGCATCGCTTCGGAGTTGGTAAGGGCGCTTGTCAGGCCGGCTTATCCGGGTGCGCCATCGAGCTGGACACTTGAAATGACGGCGCTTGTAGTTCTGCTGCCCTTTGTTTTGCTTGTTCTGCATATTTGGGATGCGCAGATTGTTCGCGCTGCAATGAACAGCGACTTCTTTGTCATGGAAGTGCTTAGAACCATTACGGATTTGATTCGCACTTTGGTCTGGCTTGGCGTCGGCATTATCGTTTGGCTGAGCACGGCTTTCTTGCTCTCACCAAACATTCGCTTAGCTTCACAAGAAGTGCTCGTCCGTTTTCACAGTTGGGCGACTCTTGTTCTTGCATCGATCGTGGTCGGCAGTTTTCCCACGGAGATCGGAAAGCTCTTGATTGGACGCGCGCGTCCGCTTTTGCTGGATGAATTGGGCTCCGCGTATTTCGCTCCGTTTCGGGGCGAACATTCTTATGAAAGTTTCCCCTCCGGACACTCCATGATGGCCGGTATCATGCTGGTTTCACTGTGGATTTTCTTGCCTCGCTGGCGGTTTCTCACGGTTCCGGTCTGTGTTCTTTTCGTTATCAGCCGACTGGCAGCAGGTGCGCATTATCCGACAGATGTCGTGGCTGGACTGACAATTGGCTTTATCGCGACATGGTGGGTGGCTCGCTATATGGCGACGCGAAATATTATTTTTTCGCTAGATGAAGATCAGGTGATGCCGCGGGTCTGAATGGGGCAAAATTGAGGTGCTGATCGCTATGTTCAGCGCCTCTTTTTATCTGTAACGATCTGTAATTATTGAATTTTAATAATATTCTCTTTTTTATGTTCGGCTGATTTTTCAAGCTGAACGCCTTTACCCTAAAATTGGGAAATCGTGTAAAAATCTGCATGTCGATGACCCATTTTTTAGGCAAACGGGCTTTTTCCACGACGTTAATAGCTTGACCAAAACCAAAATATCGCCTTCGATAGCGCTGTGAAGGCGACAGGCATCACTCCGCCCATAAAAACAACAGAGGGTCGATAACGGCTCCGGGCGAGGGATATCTGCGTAAGCAGGGGTGGGGGAGGTCTTGTGGCCTGTTCTTCAACCTCATGCAAAAAATAAAGCAACAGAGACGTGCATGGATCATTTGTCCACCACGATCTCCAGGGAACATAAAAGGTTGCAGGCCAGATGAAAAAGACTGTTTTGACAGGGGTATTGGGTGCAGCGGCGTTGTTTGGCGCAGCTTCGGGAGCATCGGCCGATACACTTTCGGATGTAAAGGCTAAGGGGTTCTTGCAGTGTGGTGTCAACACAGGTTTGCTCGGCTTCGCATCGCCTAATGACAAGGGCGAGTGGTCGGGTTTTGACGTTGATTATTGCCGTGCGGTTGCTGCCGCGATTTTCGGCGATGCAACGAAGGTAAAGTTCACGCCTCTCAATGCTAAAGAGCGCTTTACTGCATTGCAGTCGGGCGAAGTGGATGTCCTCATCCGCAACACGACATGGACCATCAGCCGCGATACGTCGCTGGGTCTCGATTTCCCTGGCGTCAATTACTACGACGGTCAGGGGTTCATGATTAACTCGAAGAAGCTGTCGGGTATTAACTCAGCACTTCAGCTTTCCGGCGCTTCAATCTGTGTTCAGGCTGGCACCACGACCGAGCTGAACATGGCTGACTACTTCCGCGCCAACAAGATGGAATACAATCCGGTGGTCTTCGAAAAGCTCGAAGAAGCCAACGCAGCTTATGATTCTGGCCGTTGCGATGCCTATACGACTGATCAGTCGGGCCTCTATTCGACCCGCCTCACGCTGGCAAACCCGGATGACCACGTTGTTCTGCCGGAAATCATTTCCAAGGAACCACTCGGACCGGCTGTCCGTCAGGGCGATTCCAAGTGGGCAGACGTTATCCGCTGGACCCACTACGCGCTGCTGAATGCTGAAGAGTTTGGTATTACGCAGGCCAATGTCGAAGAGATGAAGAATTCCGATAACCCGGAAATCAAGCGTCTTCTCGGCTCGGAAGCGGATACCAAGATCGGTACGGATCTCGGCCTCACCAATGATTGGGTTGTGAATATCGTTAAGGGCGTCGGCAATTACGGCGAACTCTTCGAACGCAATCTGGGTGCCAACAGCCCGCTCAAGATCGCTCGCGGTATCAATGCGCAGTGGAACAAGGGCGGCCTGCAATACGGTATGCCGATCCGCTAAGGCCGATCCGTTAAGGAACGCGCTTTTATTGGATAAATATCGGGCGGGGGCAGCAATGCACCCGCCGGATTTGTCGGCTGTATGATTTTGCAGCTGACCTCAGAATCCGCAGCGCATTCAGGGTTCGGCACTCAGGTCCGACGACTGCACCAAGCAATTTAACTCGCGCTTTGTATCTTATGAGCAAGGCTGCAAGGTTCGGCATTTATACGTAACTGCTTTGAAAAGATTTCCCGGTGGGGGTCGGGAGCCACAGCTATTTTCAAAGCTGATGCGAAAGGCCGAAAGAAAACAGGGAACATATGGCTTCCTATTCTGCAACCGAACGACGCCAAAGCGGCGGCGGCACATCACTCCTCTATGATCCGCGGCTTCGCGGCATTTTCTATCAGGTCGTGGTTTTTGCTGCCGTTATTGGCTTGATCTACTGGATCGTGGGTAACACGATCACCAATCTTCAACGCGCCAACATCGCTTCCGGCTTCGGATTCCTGAATGGTCGTGCTGGCTTCGATATCAGTCAGACGCTGATTTCCTATTCAAGCGATTCCACCTATGGCCGGGCCATTCTGGTTGGCCTGATGAACACGCTATACGTCGCTGGACTTGGTGTTGTTCTGGCGTCGATCATCGGCTTTCTGGTGGGTATTGGGCGGCTCTCGCGCAACTGGCTGATCCGCAAGATCTGCATGGTTTATGTCGAGATCTTCCGAAACATTCCTCCGCTTCTGGTTATCTTCTTCTGGTATTTCGGCGTGCTTTCCGTTTTGCCGCAGGCGCGAGAAAGTCTTTCTCTGCCGCTTGGCAGCTACCTCAATAATCGCGGTTTCTTCATGCCGTCGCCCGTATGGGGTGAGGGTGCGTGGCTGTTGCCGGTTGCCTTGTTGCTTGGCATCGTCGTTTCATTTTTCGTTGCGCGCTGGGCGAAGCGTCGGCAGATGGCGACGGGCCAGCCGTTTCATACGGTTCGCGTTTCCGCAGCACTAATTATCGGCCTGCCGATACTGGCGCTGATTGTGACCGGATTTCCTATCTCGTTTGATTTTCCGAAACTCGGAACCTTCAATCTGACGGGTGGTGCTCAGGTTAAGCCAGAATTTCTCGCGCTGCTTTTGGCTTTGTCGTTTTATACGGCATCCTTCATCGCTGAAACCGTTCGTGCTGGCGTTCTGGGCGTCAATAAAGGCCAGACCGAAGCGTCTTATGCGGTGGGCTTGCGTCCAGGTCAGACGATGCGTTTGATCATCGTGCCGCAGGCGCTGCGTATCATCATTCCTCCGCTCTCCAGTCAATATCTCAATCTGATCAAGAACTCTTCGCTGGCCATCGCAATCGGCTATCCGGATCTGGTCGCCGTTGGCGGTACGATCCTTAATCAGACCGGTCAGGCTGTTGAAGTCGTAGCTGTCTGGATGGTGATCTATCTCGGTATCAGCTTGATCGTTTCTGTTCTGATGAACTGGTTCAATGCCAAGATGGCGCTGGTGGAGAGATGACAATGGAAAACGCAAATCTCCAATATGTCCGCCCGCAAATGGTCGAAGGCGACGCACCTCCGCGTTCTGTGCAGGGGCTTTCGCATTGGTTGCGGGTCAATCTTTTTGCCACGCCAGTTGATGCAGCTATGACCATTCTCGGTCTGTTGCTTGTGGCGTGGTTTCTTCCGCCGATCATCCAGTGGTTGTTCATCAATGCAGCCTGGACAGGAACAGACCGCACAGCCTGTCTGACGATCGCACAGGGCGGCACTCAGCCAGAAGGCTGGTCGGGTGCCTGCTGGGCCTTTGTAAATGCGAAATACGAGCAGTTCATTTACGGACGTTACCCGATCTCCGAACGCTGGCGTGTCAATCTGACTGCGCTGATGTTCGTGGTGCTACTCGTGCCGCTTCTCATCCCAAGGGCGCCGCATAAGGTCTTGAATGCGATCCTCTTTTTCTTCGTTTTCCCGATCATCGCCTTCTTCCTGCTGGTCGGCGGCTGGTTTGGCCTGCCATTCGTAGAAACACCGCTTTGGGGCGGCCTGCTGGTAACGCTGGTTCTGTCCTTCGTGGGTATTGCAGTATCATTGCCGTTGGGTGTTGTGCTGGCTCTCGGACGACGTTCAAAGCTGCCGGTTATCAAGACCTTCAGTATTATCTTCATCGAAATGGTTCGCGGTGTTCCGCTGGTGACAGTGTTGTTCATGGCGAGCGTGATGCTTCCGCTGTTTCTGCCGCCGGGCGTGACCTTCGACAAGCTGTTGCGTGCGCTTATCGGCGTGGCACTCTTCGCGTCGGCTTATATGGCGGAAGTGGTGCGCGGTGGCCTTCAGGCTATCCCGCGCGGGCAGTATGAAGGTGCCGATGCGCTGGGTCTCAGCTACTGGCAGAAGACGAACCTCATCGTGTTGCCACAGGCGCTCAAGCTGGTGATCCCGGGTATCGTGAATACCTTCATCGGCCTCTTTAAAGACACCAGCCTGGTCTACATCATCGGCATGTTCGATCTGCTCGGCATTGTCCGTCAGAATTTCTCCGATGCGAACTGGGCTTCTCCACAGACACCTGCAACAGGTTTGATCTTTGCGGGCTTTGTTTTCTGGATTTTCTGTTTCGCCATGTCGCGATACTCTATATTCATGGAACGAAGGCTCGACACGGGTCATAAACGATAAGAATCAAGGGAATAATACAAATGAGTGCACAAAGCGCCCTCCCGCAATCCGAACTCGGTGTCGAACTCGACCGTTCAAAGCTGGAAGTCTCGAAGACCGATGTGGCCATCGAGATCAAGAACATGCACAAGTGGTATGGCGAGTTCCACGTTCTGCGTGACATCAACTTGAAGGTCATGCGTGGCGAACGCATCGTCGTTGCTGGTCCTTCGGGTTCCGGCAAGTCAACCATGATCCGTTGCGTCAATCGTCTGGAAGAACACCAGAAGGGCCAGATCATTGTTGATGGCATTGAACTCACCAATGATCTCAAGAAGATCGACGAAGTGCGCCGCGAAGTCGGCATGGTGTTCCAGCACTTCAACCTTTTCCCGCATCTGACCATTTTGGAGAACTGCACGCTCGCACCGATCTGGGTTCGCAAAATGCCAAAGAAGCAGGCGGAAGAAATCGCGATGCACTATCTGGCACGCGTGAAAATTCCAGAGCAGGCCAACAAATATCCAGGCCAGCTTTCAGGCGGTCAGCAGCAGCGTGTGGCGATTGCCCGCGCGCTTTGCATGAGCCCGAAGGTCATGCTGTTCGATGAGCCGACCTCGGCACTTGATCCGGAAATGGTCAAGGAAGTGCTTGATACAATGGTGAGCCTTGCTGCCGAAGGCATGACGATGATCTGCGTAACGCACGAAATGGGCTTTGCCCGTCAGGTCGCAAACCGCGTGATCTTTATGGATCAGGGCCAGATCGTTGAGCAGAATTCGCCAGCCGAGTTCTTCGACAACCCTCAGCATGAACGCACCAAACTGTTCCTGAGCCAGATTCTGCACTAATCATTCGATTAGTCGAAATATAATACACCCGCCAGAGCGATCCGGCGGGTGCTTTTCTTTGCAGCGGTTTCAGTGAAGACTGAATCGTTGGAACCGCTGTAACTGTTTGGTTTTACGCCTTATCCGACGCATCGCAGCAGGAAAAGAAATCAGTCTGGCGAACTGATTTTCCTACGGAGGCACTTCGCAGGCTTGCTGGAAATGCTATTCGTCATTCGGCCCCTGGCAGAACTGAATGCGATTGCCGAATGGATCAATCACCGCCATGACACGGCCCCATGGCGCGTCCTCGATGCCGGGCCGCATATAGCGATAGCCACGCGCATTAACTTCCCTGTGGAATTCTTCGACACCCTGCATACGGACGAAAATATTTGCGCCCGGACTGCCATCACCGTGATGTTCGCTCAGATGCAAGGTCAGACCAGCGCGGGAAACCTGCATATAAAGCGGCATTCCGTCGGCAAAGCGATGCTCCCAATCAAGTGTGAAACCCAGAAAACCGATATAGAAATCTTTGGCTTTCTCGATATCGAAAATCCGGAAGATTGGGCAGGTCTGTTCAAACTGGATTGTCATTCTGGCTTGCCTTTGCGACTGGTGTATTGTTCACCATTAGAGCGCCTTCCGAAAAGTGTGAAACGGTTTTCGGACCAAGATTCGCGTCAAAACAAATATTTTGGGCGCCGATCTGCTTCAAGCAATTCAAATGCGCTCTAAAGAGGTCGTCATGGCTGAGTATTATTGGTCGGAAGAATTAGCGCCAGCGCAATTTCGCGAGTTTCATGCGTTTTATTGTAAAGAGTGGTGGACTTCGGTGCGTTCATTTGAGGATGTGACGCATATGCTTTCACATTGCGATCTGACGATTTTCTGTCGCGATGCGCACGGATCGATAATCGGTTTTGCGCGTGTGCTAAGCGACTTCACCTTCAAGGCGATGATTTTTGATGTGATTGTTGCGGATCAGTTTCGCGGGCAGGGCCTCGGTAAAGCTCTTGTGGATCGCATAATCACCCACGAAAAACTGCAGCGTGTTAAAAGCTTTGAGCTCTACTGTCCTGATAAGCTCGTGCCCTTCTACGAGAAACTTGGCTTCGTGAAGGGCACGTCTTCAATGTTGTTTAATCAGCGTTGACAAGATTATGCTTCAAATAAAAGGCTTAGAGCGCCTATCTGTTTCAATCAGATTGAAACGCGCTCTAAAGCCATTTCGAATCCTGCGATCGGCGACTTTGATCAGTCTTCGACGAAACGACGCAAACGCTGCAGTGCATCATCCCATTGTGCAGAGACAGTGCTGAGATAGGCCCTCGCATCGACAAGCGGGGTCGGGCAAAGCCTGAAACGGCTTTCACGCCCTACCTTGTCGCGCTCAACCAATCCCGCTTGCTCAAGCACAGAAAGATGCTTGGTCATTCCCTGCCTGCTAATGCTGCCATTTTGTGAAAGCATGACAATTGAGCGGCTTTCACCGTCGCTCAATGTTTCAATGAGGGCCAGCCGGGTTGGGTCGGCCAGTGCTGCAAAAATGGCAGACATGTTTGCTGATTGCGTGAGCGAGGCTTCGGTCATTTGCTTTCGAGGTATTCCTTGATATTGCGCATCTGCTCTTCCCAACCACCCGTGTTCATTCGAAGGGCGATTGGCTGACGCTCCGCAGGCAGGGCATCAAAGCCTGTTTCGATAACCGTGAGTTTTGTGCCCGACTCGATTTCTTCAAGTTTGAATTCTACCAGTGTCTGCGGTTCTTTCGCATAATCTGTTTCAGCTTCAACAGCATAAGGATGCCAGGTGAAGGAAAAATAGTGCGGCGCTTTCATATCCTTGATGAAGGACGTCCATCTGGTGTCGCCACATCCATCAAATGTAAAGCGGCCAGTCGATGCGCTGCCGACAATAAATGGTCCATCAATTTTGACCCGGAACCATTCGCCGAATTCCTCATGATCCGTGAGCGCGCGCCATACCCGATCAATGCCAGCGCGAAGGTTCACGGTCTTCTCAATGCGATCAGTCGATGATGTCGTTGTCATGATATGCAAACTCCTTGATTGGCAACTGTATGGTTGCCAATCTACACGAGTTTTACATATATGCAACCATATGGTTGCTTAATTCATTTTTGTAGCGGTGCTTTTGCTGGAAGTGGAAACAGTGTGATGAATTTTTCTGCCAGAGCATGATCCCCATTCATTGTGAGCAGGTTTGCCTCTTCAAGGGCGATTAAGGGCTGTCCTCCATAGATTGCTGCAGCCATCATGCGGGGAGAACTTTCAAAAGCGATATCATATTGCTCAGCTTTACCGCGCTTTACTTCCAATCTGCCGTTGTGCAGGTGCGCGGTGAAATCTTCATCATCGAGTTTAAGCCCAATCACAGCATTCATGCCTTGCGAGCGTTCGGGATCGATCATCGTTCGTAGTGATAGCAGGAACGACGTGGTCGAAATCGGCAAATTGGGATCATGGCTCGGCGAACGTGCAGCCCAGCGACCAAGTGTTTGCAGGATCGGTTCTGCTTCATAGCCCCATTCAGTCAATTCATAGACCTGCACGGATGCGGGGGGCGGCAATTTCGACTTCCGTAAAATGCCTGCTTCTTCCAGTCCTTCAAGCCGCTGTGTGAGAACATTGGCGCTTATTCCTGGCAAGTCTGATCGTAAATCGTTGAAACGCTTCGGTCCGAACATCAGTTCGCGAATGACAAGCAAGGCCCAGCGTTCCCCAATCAAATCAAGGGCATGTGCTGCTGCGCAAGCATCGTCATAGCTGCGTCTTGCTGTTGGTGTTTCGCGACTAGTTATTTTTTCTAACTTCATAGTTGCTAATTATAACTTATCTGTCATTATGTTCAAGCAATCTTATGATAGTCGGTTTCAAACAACACATAAAATGCCGACTTTATCGCCCGGGGGATCGGGCAGGCGATAGAAAAGCTGCCGTAAAGACAAGCCAAATGAAAATGGGCAGTTCATGCCCGCAATTGGAGGAATTGCCATGCCTAAAATGATTTTCGTAAACCTTCCTGTAAAAGACGTCGCTCGCTCAACCAGTTTCTATGAAGCAATCGGAGCAACGAAGAACCCGATGTTTTCGGACGAAACGGCGTCCTGCATGGTCTTTTCCGACACGATCCATGCGATGATTCTCAGCCATGAGAAATTCAGCCAGTTCACGCCTAAAAAGATTTCCGACGCCAATGCCACAAGTGAAGTTTTGATCTGTCTTTCGGCGGACAGCAAAGCGGATGTGGATGCAACGGTTGAAAATGCAGCTAAGGCTGGTGGTCGCGCTGATCCGGCTCCCAAGCAGGATTACGGTTTCATGTATGGTCGCAGCTTTGAAGATCTCGACGGTCACATCTGGGAGCTGATGTGGATGGATATGGAAGCAGCCGCAAAAGCGATGGGCTAAATCCAAGCATATTCCGAAAAATATGAAACGGTTTTCGAGCGAGAAACGTTTGAAACTAATAGATCGAGCATTTCCAGCCATACAACCAAACTGGAAATGCTCAACAAGTCGGGGGCTGAGACATATGGGAGGAACAATCCATGTCTGGCTTAACAGTATGCCTCTGGTTCGATAACAAGGCTGAAGAGGCGGCCAATTATTACGTATCGCTCTTCAAAGAATTGGGAAAACCAGCCTCTCTGGATGGCTTCATTCGCTTCCAGCACGGTCATCAATCCGGCGGCACCGATGTCGTCACTGCAAACTTTACACTTGACGGACAGGCGATGACTGCCTTGAACGGTGGTCCACAATTCAAGTTCAACCCGGCAACATCGCTTATTCTGAAATGCAAGGATCAGGCAGAGCTTGATGCGTTCTGGAACCGGTTGCTGGAAGGCGGTTCTGCGATGGAATGCAGCTGGCTGACCGACAAATATGGGTTTGCTTGGCAGATTGTGCCGGAGTTCCTGCTCGATATTCTACAGAACGGCGAGCCAGAGGTCAGGCAGCGCGTGGCAAATGCCATGATGACGATGGTGAAGATTGATATTGCCGCTCTGGAAGCTGCGCTCGACGCAGGTTAACTTTTTACCGCCGCAACGGCATCATAGCCATAAAGCCAGTCCAGATCTTTCAGGAAAGTATCTGGGCTGCGCATGGTAAAAAGCATGTCGCGTCCAAGCGCAAACACACCTGATGCGTGATAGGCAAAGCGGTTCAGCTGGCCGCGTTTGGCAACTGCTGCAATCCGTTCTTTGCGAACAGAATCAAATCGCTTCAGCGCTGATTGTGGCTGTTGGTCATCCAATGCTTCGGCAAGTGCTGCCGCATCTTCAATTGCCATGGCAGCCCCCTGCGCTGCAAAGGGTGTGACAGCGTGAGAGGCGTCACCGAGAAATATCGTTCTGTCCGGGCCGACAAACTGAGCATCAGCCATTTCAAAAAGCGGCCAGTAGGTCCACTCGCTTGCCAGGGTCAGCACATCACGTACCGGGGCGCTCCAATCAGCATAGATTGACTGCAGCCGTGCATTGTCACCCGTCTTAGACCAGACTTCACCGGGGTTATCGCCCGTCGTAATGGCGACGAAATTGAAGAAGTCGCCACCCTTTACCGGATAGGCGATAAAATGCGCCTTCTTGCCAAGCCATGCAGAAACGGATTTCTGTTCTGGGATTGCTGCCTTGAAGCTTGCGGGCAGGGCATCCGTTGCAAGTGTCGTACGCCACGCGATATGGCCGCTGAAACGCGCCTTTTCATACCCCGCCTTGGCGCGTTGTGCAGACCAGACGCCATCGCAGGCAATGAGATAGCTGGCAGTAATATCTTCTTCTGCTCCGCCACGTCTAACCGTTGCGGTGATGCCGTTTTGATCTGCCTTATGGCCAATAATCTCAGCACCGAGATTAATCTCGATATTTGGACTGTCGTGGCAGGCATCTAACAGTGCTGTTTGCAGATCAGCGCGATGGCAAACGACATAGGGATGATGCCAGCGTTTGAATGCCTTGTCGCCAAGTTGCATGGCGAGCAGGGGGCGAGCCTTGCGCCCATCCATGAGATAAAGCGCTTCTGGCGTAACGGCTTGTGAGGAAAGGCTGTCGGCCACGCCAAGGCGCTGGAGATGGCGCATCGCATTGGGAGCCAGTTGCAAGCCCGCGCCGACTTCCGACAGGGCTTGCGCTTTTTCAAACAGCTGGACAGTCCATCCGCGTGCCGCACATTCAAGTGCTGCACTGAGACCGGCAACACCGGCCCCTGCAATCAATATGCGTCCCTTGACCAAGCTGCTCATAATATCAGCGGCACGAATGCTGCCATTTATGTTCAGGCAGCTTTGTCAGCAGGTGCTTCGTAAACGCAGCCTGCAGGAACAGTCTCGTCAGCGTGAAGCTGCGGATTGTAACGATAGAGGGTCGAGCAATATGGGCAAACCACTTCGCTTTCGTCACCCATGTCGAGGAAGACATGTGGATGATCGAAGGGCGGGTTCGCGCCGACGCACATGAATTCCTTCACGCCGATTTCAATGGAATTGTGTCCAGCGTCATTCTGGAAGTGCGGGATAATGTGATCGGACATAATAGGCTCCGGAGCTTTTGGATCGCGGCATTCAAATTGGGATGGCTATTTTTCAAGCGTTTACCGCGAACGGCTTGTTTCTGGAAGCGTTTTCATCAATTCTGGGGACATTTCAAGCGGTTTGCTATCAAACTGTCATATGACAGCCATAGGCTTATCGTCGCGCCGGGATTTGCCGGTAGTAACCGGGACAGGAAAAATGAACGAAAACAGCGTTGTGGCAACCCAGTCCGCCGGTTTGACCGCACATGTGGCAGATCAGGCGGCAAATGACCATTCTGCAAACCAGAATGCCAGCAAAGTTCAAAACGCTCACGAAGCTTTGAACACTGATAAGACAGCAGAGCTGATGCAAAGCCCTGAACGCTTCGTCAATCGCGAGTTTTCCTGGCTTCAGTTTAACCGTCGTGTTCTCGAAGAAGCAGGCAATACGCGTCAGCCACTGCTGGAGCGTCTGCGCTTCCTGTCGATTTCGGCAGCCAACCTCGATGAATTCTTCATGGTGCGTATTGCAGGGCTTGCTGCACAGGTGCGTGCAGGTGTTGCCATGCGCAGCGCCGACGGTCGTACGCCGCAGGAGCAGCTTGATTTCGTTCTGGAAGAAGTGGGCCGCCTGCAGGAAGGCCAGCAGGAACGTCTGCGTACGCTGCGTGAAGAGCTTGAAAAAGAGAACATCGAGATCGTGCGCGCATCGGCCTTGTCGAAGACCGAAAAAGATTGGCTGGAAGGTCACTTCCTGGAAACAATTTTCCCGGTTCTGACGCCGCTTTCCATCGATCCTGCGCATCCGTTCCCGTTTATTCCAAATCTGGGCTTCTCGATTGCATTGCAGCTTGCGCGTCGTCTTGATGGCCATCCGATGACGGCGCTGTTGCGCATTCCGGTTGCCCTGAAGCGCTTCATCCAGTTGCCGACCGAGCAGCAGAACGCGTTCCGCTTTATCACCATTGAAGATGCAGTCAGCTTGTTTATCGGTCGTCTGTTCCCGGGCTATGAGGTGCGCGGTGCCGGCACATTCCGCATCATTCGCGACAGCGATATCGAAGTCGAAGAAGAAGCGGAAGATCTGGTCCGCCTTTTTGAAACAGCTCTGAAGCGCCGTCGCCGCGGTCAGGTGATCCGCATCGAGTTCGATGCTGAAATCCCGGAAGCGCTGCGTGTTTTCGTTGCCACCGAACTGGGTGTCTCGGAAAACCGCATAAGCGTTCTGGAAGGTCTTCTGGCGCTCAACATGATTTCGGAAGTCGTTTCGATCCCGCGCGATGACCTGAAATTTGTGTCTTACAATCCGCGTTTCCCTGAGCGCATTCGCGAGCACGGCGGCGATTGCTTTGCCGCGATTCGTGAAAAGGACATTGTGGTCCACCATCCATATGAATCATTTGATGTGGTGGTGCAGTTTCTGCGTCAGGCCGCAGCTGATCCTGATGTGTTGGCAATCAAGCAGACGCTTTACCGTACCTCCAATGACAGCCCGATCGTGCGTGCGCTCGTCGATGCGGCAGAAGCTGGCAAGTCGGTCACAGCCCTTGTTGAGCTGAAGGCCCGCTTCGATGAAGAAGCCAATATCCGCTGGGCACGCGATCTGGAGCGCGCAGGCGTTCAGGTGGTCTTCGGCTTTATCGAATTGAAGACGCACGCAAAGATGTCGCTGGTTGTTCGCCGTGAAGACCAGAAGCTGCGTTCCTATGTTCACCTTGGCACGGGCAACTACCACCCGATCACCGCGCGTATTTACACCGACCTTTCATTCTTCACTTCCGATGCCGATATCGCACGCGATGTGGCGCACATCTTCAACTTCATCACCGGCTATGCGCAGCCTGCTGAAGAAATGAAGATCGGGATTTCACCGCTTACCTTGCGCACGCGAATCTTGAAGCATATCGATGACGAGATCACCAATGCGAAGGCTCATAAGCCTGCAGCCATCTGGATGAAGATGAACTCGCTCGTTGATCCACAGATTATTGACGCGCTCTACAAGGCCAGTCAGGCGGGCGTGCATGTGGACCTCGTCGTGCGTGGCATCTGCTGTCTGAGACCGGGTGTTCCTGGCCTCTCAGACAACATTCGCGCAAAGTCGATTGTCGGGCGTTTTCTCGAGCATAGCCGCATTTTCTGCTTCGGAAACGGGCATGATCTGCCTTCAGACAAGGCAATTGTCTATATCGGTTCTGCCGATATGATGCCGCGCAATCTCGACCGTCGCGTAGAGACACTGGTGCCCATTACCAATGCCACCGTGCATCAGCAAATCCTGTCGCAAATCATGTTTGCCAACATAATTGATAACCAGCAGAGCTATCAGCTACTTGCGGACGGCACCTCTCGCCGGATAGAAAAAGAAGATGGAGAGGAAGCTTTCAACGCGCAGGAATATTTCATGACAAATCCAAGCTTGTCGGGTCGCGGAAAGTCGCTGAAGTCATCTGCCCCCCGTCTGATTGCGCATCGTAAACGTGCGCAGGCGGAAAGAAACACGACTTCATGAGTCCAGCAGTAGCACAAGGCCGGTTGAAAGGCCTCAAGCCCGTCGCGGTAATCGATATTGGTTCCAACTCGATCCGTGTCGTTGTTTACGAAGGCATTGTCCGGTCTCCGACAGTGCTTTTCAATGAAAAGCTTCTCTGCGGTCTTGGCAAAGGATTGGCCAAGACCGGAAAGCTCAATGAGAAATCCGTCGATATCGCCCTGCGCGCATTGAAGCGTTTTCGCGTTCTGGCCGAACAGGCGGGTGCGATTTCCATTCATGCGCTGGCAACAGCCGCAGCTCGCGAGGCGAAAAACGGTCCTGATTTCATTTCTCAGGCCGAGGCTATTCTTGGACGGCACATTGAAGTGTTGTCGGGCAAGGAAGAAGCCTATTACTCCGCTTTGGGTATCATTTCCGGTTTCTACAAACCGCAGGGCGTAACTGGCGACCTTGGCGGCGGCAGTTTGGAGCTGGTTGGCGTCAATGACCATGAGGTCGGTGAGGGGATTACCCTTCCGCTCGGTGGCCTGCGTTTGCAGGACATGTCGAACGAACAACTGCCTGAAGCCGCCAAAATCACCCGCACCGAGCTTGCACGCGCGACTCTTCTTGAAGAGCATCAGGGAGAAGTCTTCTACGCTGTGGGCGGTACGTGGCGAAATCTCGCCAAGCTGCATATGACGGCCAAGCATTATCCGCTGCACGTCATGCATGGCTATGAAATGGACCCGGTGGAAGCAAAAAGCTTCCTCACGCGGGTTGCCAGAGGCAATATCGACACGATGCGCGGCATCGAAGCAGTATCCAAAAATCGTCGCCAGCTTCTTGCTTATGGCGCGACAGTTCTGCTCGAAACTATTCGGCGCATGAAACCCTCCAAGATCGTATTCTCGGCGCTGGGAGTTCGTGAAGGTTATTTGTATTCGCTGCTGCCCAAGAACGAACAGCGGCTTGATCCGCTTTTGTCTTCGGCAGAAGAACTGGCAATTCTGCGTTCGCGTTCGCCGCGTCATGCACGCGAGCTCGCAACATGGACAACGCTTTCACTTCCCGTTCTCGGTTTCGATGAAACCGAAGATGAGAGCCGCTATCGTCAGGCGGCGTGTCTGGTGGCTGATATCAGCTGGCGTGCGCATCCCGACTATCGGGGCTCGCAGGCATTGAACATCATCGCGCATGGTTCGTTCGGCGGCATCGATCATCCGGGCCGTTCTTTCATGGCTCTTGCGAATTACTATCGCCATGAAGGATTAGTCGAAGACGAAATTGCGCCGGAAATCCTACAGCTTGCCTCACCGCGTCTGCGTGAGCGGGCAAAGCTTCTGGGTGCGCTGCTTCGCGTCATCTATCTGCTATCGGCATCTATGCCGGGCGTAATCCCGCGTCTTTACTGGCGTGAGGAAGATAACGGCATTGCTCTGGTCGTACCGGGAGATATCGCCGATCTGATTTCTGACCGCCCAGAAGGACGTTTACAGCAGCTTTCAAAGCTGACGGGAAAGAACCTCTTCTTTGCCATCGGCGACAGTGCGATTGACGCGAACGAGCATCATTGAAAAGAGTATGATTGATAAATCGAAAGGCCGGCGAGAGTTTTCTCCGCCGGCCTTTTTACTTAGTTTACAGCGGTTCCAGTTAAGAATGAATCGTTGGAACCGCTGTAACTGTTTGTTTTTACGCATTATCCGACGCAAAACTGCTTCGCACTTTTGCTGGAAATGCTATAATTCGACAGCTTGAATACGCCGGTTCTCAAATTTAATGCCGATTTTGCCTTCAATGAGATCGAGCGCTTTCTGGCCGAAGACTTCGCGGCGCCAGCCCTGAAGTGCGGGCACATTGGCATTCTCGCCTTCGGCTGCAATCTTGTCGATATCATCGGAGCTTGCGACGATCTTGGCTGCAACGCCGTGTTCTTCGGTCACAAGCTTGAGCAGCACTTTAAGGATATCTGCAGCTGCAGCACTGCCTTCTGGCGAATGAGACTGTTTTGGCAACTTTGGCAGATCTTCTTTTGGAATAGCCAGTGCCGCCTGAATGGCATTCACCAAGCCTGCCGCCTGAGCCGAACGTTCCCAGCCCTTCGGGATCGAACGAAGACGTCCGAGCGCTTCCGCATCTTTTGGCTGCTGCTGGGCGATTTCAGCGATCGTGTCGTCCTTGATGACGCGGCCACGCGGAACATTGCGTTCGCGCGCTTCACGTTCGCGCCATGCAGCAACAGATTGAACGATAGCAAGCTCGATTGGTTTGCGCATACGCGTCTTCACGCGCTTCCAGGCATCATCTGGATGAAGGTCATAGGTCTCACGCGCGCTGAGAACAGCCATTTCCTCGTTGACCCACTCGCTACGGCCTTCTTTCTGAAGCTCATCTTTCAGATAAAGGTAGATGTCGCGCAGATAGGTGACATCGGCCAGCGCATAGTCGAGCTGCTTTTCAGACAGCGGACGGCGGCGCCAGTCGGTGAAGCGCGATGACTTGTCGATGTGTTTTCCAGTGACTTTCTGAACCAGAGCGTCATAGGAAATGGCATCGCCAAAGCCGCAGACCATGGCAGCAACCTGGCTGTCAAAAATCGGGGCAGGGATCAGGTTGCCCAAGTGGAAGACGATTTCAATGTCCTGACGTGCGGCGTGGAACACCTTGACCACTTTTTCATCGGCCATCAGGCGGAAGAAGGGCGCAAGATCGAGACCGGGCGCCAGTGCATCGACCAGAGCTGTATGATCGGGCGAAGCCATCTGAATAAGACAGAGTTCCGGCCAGAAGGTCGTTTCCCGAATGAATTCGGTATCGACCGTTACGAAGTCGGATTTGGCTAGGGCGGATACGGCCTCTTCAAGGGCCTCTGTGGTCGTGATGAGCTGCATGTTTTTCTTTTAGAGCGCATCCCGAAAACTGTGAAGCGATTTTCGGACAAGATGCACGTTTAACAGAGGATTAGCGCGCGCTTCGATATGATTCAGTCAGATTGAAACGAGCACTGGATAATGGTGGGCTGCTTTGGGCTGCGTGCCGCGCCACAAGAAGCATATAGCGATGGAATAACACGTAAATAGTGATTTTTGTCGACATAATCCGTCAAGCTGGTTTAACAAGGCCGGATACGTGCCCGGATACAGGCAGTATCGGCTTGACAAAGCGTGATCAAAATGCGCTTTTCCGCCGGAATTGCAGCGCTTTGCCTGCACAAGATTTATAAAGTTCCAAAAGGCAGAAATCATGCACCGTTATCGCAGCCATACCTGCGCAGCCCTTCGCAAATCGGATGTTGGTTCAAAAGTCCGTCTGTCTGGCTGGGTTCATCGCGTCCGTGACCATGGTGGCATCCTCTTCATCGACATTCGCGATCATTATGGCCTCACTCAGGTTGTTGCAGATCCTGATTCGCCAGCGTTCAAGATTGCCGAAACCGTTCGTGGCGAATGGGTCATCCGTGTTGATGGTGAAGTGAAGGCCCGCGCAGATGAGGCTGTGAATGCCAACTTGCCGACTGGCGATGTTGAAATCTTCGCAACCGAGATCGAAGTTCTTGCCGCCGCCAAGGAACTGCCGCTGCCAGTGTTTGGCGAGCCGGACTATCCGGAAGACATTCGTCTCAAGTACCGCTTCCTCGATCTGCGTCGCGAAACGCTGCACAAGAACATTATGAGCCGCACGAAGATCATTGCAGCGATGCGTCGCCGAATGACCGAGATCGGCTTCAATGAGTTTTCGACGCCAATTCTGACGGCTTCTTCGCCGGAAGGCGCGCGCGACTTCCTCGTGCCAAGCCGTATTCATGAAGGCAAGTTCTACGCGCTGCCGCAGGCTCCGCAGCAGTACAAGCAGCTCCTGATGGTTGCCGGTTTCGACCGCTACTTCCAGATTGCACCTTGCTTCCGCGATGAAGATCCGCGTGCAGACCGTCTGCCGGGCGAATTCTATCAGCTCGATCTCGAAATGAGCTTCGTAACCCAGGAAGAAATCTGGGAAACGATGGAACCAGTCATGCGCGGCATCTTTGAAGAGTTTGCTGAAGGCAAGCCTGTAACGCAGCAGTTCCGCCGCATCGCTTATGACGACGCGATCCGCACCTATGGTTCGGACAAGCCTGATCTGCGCAACCCGATTGAAATGCAGGCTGTTACCGAGCATTTTGCAGGTTCCGGCTTCAAGGTCTTCGCGAACATGATCGCCAACGATCCAAAGGTCGAAGTCTGGGCAATCCCGGCAAAGACCGGTGGTAGCCGCGCATTCTGTGATCGCATGAATTCATGGGCACAGGGCGAAGGTCAGCCGGGTCTCGGCTACATCTTCTGGCGCAAGGAAGGCGACAAGCTTGAAGGCGCTGGCCCGATTGCCAAGAACATTGGTGAAGAACGCACCGAAGCGCTCCGCAACCAGCTGGGTCTCGGCGACGGCGATGCCTGCTTCTTCGTGGCAGGTCAGCCATCGAAGTTCTACAAATTCGCAGGCGATGCCCGTACGCGGGCTGGTGAAGAGCTGAACCTCGTTGATCGTGATCGCTTTGAACTGGCCTGGATCATCGACTTCCCGTTCTATGAATGGGACGAAGACAACAAGAAGCTCGACTTCGCGCACAACCCGTTCTCGATGCCGCAGGGTGGCATGGAAGCACTGGAAACGCAGGACCCGCTGACGCTCAAGGCTTACCAGTACGATCTGGTCTGCAACGGCTTTGAAATCGCTTCCGGTTCGATCCGTAACCAGCTCCCGGATGTGATGGTCAAGGCGTTTGAAAAAGTTGGCCTCAGCCAGCAGGACGTGGAAGAGCGCTTCGGCGGTCTCTATCGTGCATTCCAGTATGGCGCGCCTCCACATGGCGGCATGGCTGCCGGTGTTGATCGCGTTATCATGCTGCTCGTTGGTGCAAAGAACCTGCGCGAAATCTCGCTGTTCCCGATGAACCAGCAGGCGCTCGATCTTCTGATGAATGCACCTTCGGAAGTGTCGCCAGCGCAGCTGCGCGATCTTCATATTCGCTTAGCACCAACGCAGAAGAGCTGATCTTCTCAGGTTTGAAAATCAAAAGCCCGGTCGCGAGACCGGGCTTTTTCTTTGACCTTATCAGTACGGCGAAAGAAAACCCGGTGAGCAGAACTCACCGGGTTTTGTTTGATGAACCTAAGTTCGATCAGTTGTTGGCTTCAACGCCAACTTTCAGAAGTTGGATCAGCTTTGTCGGGTCGAGCGAAGCGGTCGCAACGATGGACGCGAAGCTTACCGACTGGTCAGGCGAAGCCGAAACGGTCAGCGACTTTGGATCGTCGAAGTACTTTTCAGCTGCGGCCTTGAGCTGCTGGGCAAATTCAGGGTTCTTGAGCTGTGTTGCCATCAGCGGAACCATCATCTTCAGCTGTTCGCCGAGCTGCTTGCCATCGGCGCCCTGCTGCTTGCCGTAATATTCGAGGAGCTTCTGTGTCAGTTCTTCGTTGTCAAAGCGGATCGACAGGTTCTTGAGGCTCAGCTGTTCAGCGAGACCGAGAAGAGCGAGGCCAGCTGCGTCTTTTTCTGCATCAGCCTTGGCCATGTTTTCCTGTGTCTTCTGCAGAGCTTCTACGAAAGACAGATCATAGCCGTCGATAGCAGCGGTCAGATTGATCTTGCCGAGTTCTTCAGCATTGATTTCAAACTGATCCAGCGTCGCATTGCCCGAAGTCGGCAGCCATGTACCCTTCGAGTTGATCGAACCCTTAAGAGCGCTCATATCGAGTGGAGCGAGCGGGTTCTTGCCGTTCTTGTCGAAAGTCGCATCAATATCGGCAATGGTGAGATTGTAGTCGATTTTTTCGGCTTTGTTGGCCGAATTCAGAGTCACTTCCATGCCCTTGATCAGAGCGCCATCTTTGCCTGGAGTGCCAACCGAGAATTCGTCGATCTTCATCTTGTCGTAGAAGACCATCTTGGCGAGCGGGCCTTCGGCTTTCTCGGATGGGAGAATAACGTTCTCCATCGAGATGCCTTTGATTGTGGCTTTATCGTTCTTGTCCGCACCTTCAGGAGCGAAGTCCAAATCTGCAACCGAAACTTTTTCGATGCTATAACCGCCTTCTGGCGTGTCCTGCACGTTTTCGAGCGTTATATCGCCGACAGGCGTCGCGCGGTCAGAGATGGTAGGCAGCTTGATTGTTGTGCCTTTGAGCAAAATGTTGTCGCCGTCAGCCTTAACTTCGGCGAAGTTCAGCTCTCCGCCCTGCTTTGTATAGAGGACTTTAACGCGCTCTGCGACTGCATTTGCATCTGCAGCCATTGCCGCACTGCCAAGAACAAGCGAGAGCGCGGTGCTTGCTGCGAAGACGCGCACGGCCTGCTTGCTAACAACGAAAACCTTCATTTATTGGCTCCTGATCATTTGGTAAATTTTAGATAGCCTTCATAAGCCTTTACGCAAGGAAAAACAGCCTGTTTCATTCGTTACGTATAAGTTGTGGAGAAAACCTCTACAATTCCCGTATAGAAGCTAAATGACGGCAACATTGCGACGAATGTACTGGATTGGTTCTCATCCCCACTTGCTGACGAATCGCGCAATTGGTACTGAGAACTATGGGTAAAAGTCTGATTCCGCCGGACGACGGCGACGAACACATCGAACGGGTTGATCTTAAATCGGCCCTCGAGGAACGCTACCTCGCTTATGCGCTGTCCACGATCATGCATCGTGCGCTGCCGGATGTGCGCGACGGTTTGAAGCCGGTTCATCGCCGCATCATGCATGCAATGCGCCTGTTGCGACTTAATCCCGATCAGGCCTATGCAAAATGCGCGCGTATCGTCGGTGACGTTATGGGTAAATTCCACCCACACGGCGACGCCTCGATTTACGACGCGCTTGTGCGTCTGGCGCAGGATTTTGCCGTGCGTTATCCGCTCGTGGACGGGCAGGGCAACTTCGGCAACATTGACGGCGATAATGCGGCTGCGATGCGTTATACCGAAGCGCGGATGACCGAGGTCGCAACGCTGCTTCTTGAAGGCATTACCGAAAACGCCATCGACTTCCGCCCGACCTATAATGAAGAGGACGAGGAACCCATCGTCCTTCCGGGCGCGTTCCCGAACCTGCTTGCCAATGGCTCGGCCGGTATTGCGGTCGGCATGGCCACCAATATTCCGCCGCATAATGTGGCGGAGCTGTGCTCGTCGGCGCTCTATCTTATCAATCATCCCGAAGCGACTGTTGAAGAACTCGTCACTTCGCCGGAACAATGGGAAGAGCTGAAGAAGGAAGCGGAAACCGATCCGGCAGCACTATTGAAGTGCAAGGTGCGTGGTCCCGATTTCCCGACCGGCGGCATCCTGGTGGAAGAGCATGCCAACATTCTCGAAGCCTATCGCACCGGGCGTGGTTCTTTCCGCGCACGCGCGCGCTGGGAAAAGGAAGAGGGCAATCGCGGAACCTGGGTGATTGTTGTCACCGAGATCCCATATCAGGTTCAGAAGTCGCGCCTGATCGAGAAGATTGCAGAGCTGCTTCTGGCCAAGAAGCTGCCACTGCTCGACGATATTCGCGACGAGTCTGCTGAAGACATCCGCATCGTTCTGGAGCCGAAGAACCGCACGGTCGATCCTGAACTGCTGATGGAATCGCTTTTCAAGCTGACCGAGCTTGAGAACCGCGTTTCGCTCAACATGAACGTGCTCTCGCACGGCAAAGTGCCGAATGTTCTGTCACTGGGCGGCGTGCTCAAAGAATGGCTTGAACATCGCAAGGAAGTGCTCGTTCGCCGTTCCGAATACCGTCTGGCAGAAATCGAAAAGCGGCTGGAAATCCTTGGCGGTTTCCTCAAGGCATATCTCAATCTTGATGAAGTCATCCGCATTATTCGTGAAGAGGATGAACCGAAACAGGAGCTGATGCGGTTCTTTGATCTGACGGATAATCAGGCCGAAGCAATCCTCAACATGCGCCTGCGTTCCTTGCGCAAACTTGAAGAATTTGAAATTCGCAAAGAATTCGATGGTCTGACTGCTGAAAAGACTGATCTGGAAGGCTTGCTTGCTTCGGGCACGCGCCAGTGGAAGAAGATCAGCACGGAAATCAAAGCTGTCCGTGAGAAGTTTGGGCCTGAAACCAAACTTGGCAAGCGCCGCAGCACCTTTGCCGATGCGCCAAGGCATGATCTCGAAGATATTCATCAGGCGATGATCGAGCGTGAACCGGTTACGATTGTTGTGTCTGAAAAGGGCTGGCTGCGCGCGATGAAGGGCCATATGGCTGACTTCTCGACGCTCGCCTTCAAGGAAGGCGATAAGCTCAAGCTGGCTTTCCATGCTGAGACGACTGACAAGCTGCTGTTCTTCACGACAGGTGGCAAGTTCTTCACCATCGGTGCGAACACGCTTCCGGGCGGGCGCGGCCATGGCGAACCGATCCGTATCCTCGTTGATATGGAGAATGATCAGGATATCCTGACGGCCTTCGTTCACGATCCTCAGGCCAAGCTTCTGCTTGTATCGCATGAAGGCAATGGCTTCATCGTGTCCGAGAATGAAGCGGTCGCCAATACCCGCAAGGGTAAGCAGGTGATGAATGTGAAGGCGCCAGATGAAGCCAAGCTTTGCCAACGCATTTCGGGCGATCACATTGCGGTCGTGGGCGAGAACAGGAAGATGGTCGTCTTCCCGCTTTCGGACATTCCTGAAATGACACGCGGCAAGGGCGTTCGTTTGCAGAAATATAAGGACGGCGGCGTGTCCGATGTTCGTACCTTCGCGATCAGCGGCGGTCTGTCGTGGCAGGATTCTGCCGAGCGCACCTTTACGCGCAGCAAGGAAGAACTTGTCGAGTGGATTGCGGCCCGTGCCTCTGCTGGGCGTCTGGTACCCAAGGGGTTTCCGCGTTCGGGCAAATTCTAAGGTTCTGCTCAAATAAAAAAGGCGGCATATGCCGCCTTTTTGTTTCTAGCCCTCAAATTTCTGCCAGCCGCGTGGGCCGAGATGCTCCTGCGGCCTGAAGCGCGTCTTATATTGCATCTTGCGCGACCCCTCGACCCAATAGCCGAGATAGACATGGGGAAGGCCAGCAGCGCGTGCGCGCTGGATATGATCAAGGATCATGAAAGTTCCGAGCGAACGCTCGTGCATATGCGGCGTGAAGAATGAATAGACCATAGACAGGCCGTCTGCCATCACGTCGGTAAGGGCTACCGCGATTAGCTCTCCATCGCCTTTCGCACTGATAAAACTGTCCGGGCCACGTCTGCGATATTCGATAATCTGCGTGTTGACGTGGGTATCTTCGACCATCATCGCATAATCGAGCACTGTCATATCGGACATGCCACCAGAATGGTGACGGGCATCCAGATAATCGCGGAAAAGGGCATATTGTTCGGTGCTTGGCTGTGCCTTGTGCTGGCGGCCGATCAGATCGCGATTATGGTTCCAGACCCGGCGCATACTCCGGTTCATCTCAAATTCGCCAGTCAGGATACGCACAGAAACGCAGGCGCGACAAAGCTCGCAGGCTGGACGATAGGCAATGTTCTGAGAGCGACGGAAACCGCCCTGCGTAAGCAGGTCATTGATTTCGCTGGCCTTGTCACCCACAAGATGAGTGAAGACCTTCCGTTCCATCTGGCCGTCGAGATACGGGCAGGGCGATGGAGCCGTTAAGAAAAACTGCGGAGACTGTTGCGGTTGATGGGTCATTCAATATCCACGAAACGGCAATACCGAACCATCTCTTTATGCCCTAAAGATTGAGCCGGCTGCACAAAACGTCAATAGACATTTTGTGCAGCCGGCCCTGAATTTTTTTGATGCTTGCTTTAGCGGTCTGAACGAATGACTGCTGTACCAAGCAAGAGGTCGTGCACGGTACGCTTACGGTCGATCACCAGAGTCGCCAAAAGGATGAACGGTGTAAGCACCACATTCAGGCCCCAGAACAGGACAGTGTGGACCAGTGCCAGCATCGGATCGACTGTGCCGCCTTCAAGGCGCACCAATTTGATGTTCATCATCTGCATACCCTTTGTGGCCTGTTGAGGCCCGCCAAGAGTGCGAGATATGTAAAACAATGCGACTACCGGGAACATGATGGCGTAGAGCGCCCATCCCAGCGAAAGCGTGAGAATTCCAAGGATGAAAATTACGATTGCTGCTGGGATGCAAAGAAAGAAGACAATCATATAGTCGATAAGAAAAGCCATAATACGGCGTGTGCGCACGCCTTCAAAAAATGCGCGGCTTTCAAAACGCGGGCCCATGACTTCGCCGTGCAGAATATGGTCGGACATTTTTCCTTCCAGTCCTTCAAAAGAAGCGTCCGGGAACAACCGTCCGCTGTCCCGCACTGCGCGGAACAGTCTCAAGGTGGTGTATGAAACGGGCTATTTCAAGGAAACAGCGTCTCGGAATTTAGCCCTGGCTTTTCAGCTTCTCAGCAACGTCGAGCGCAAAATAGGTCAGGATGCCGTCGCAGCCTGCGCGTTTGAAAGCCAGCAGGCTTTCCATCATGACTTTTTCTTCGTCGATCCAGCCATTCATGCCTGCAGCTTTGATCATCGAATATTCGCCCGATACCTGATATGCATAAGTCGGCAGGCGGAATGTGTTTTTCAGGCGATGGATGATGTCGAGATAAGGCATCCCAGGCTTAACCATCAGCATGTCAGCGCCTTCAGCCACGTCCTGTTCGGCCTCGCGCACCGCTTCGTCCGGGTTTGCTGGATCAATGTAGTAAGTCTTCTTGTCGCCCTTCAGCAGACCAGCTGTACCGATTGCATCGCGATAGGGGCCATAGAAGGCGGATGCGAATTTGGTCGCATAGGACATGATCGGTACATGGTTGAAGCCATGCGCATCCAGTGCCTGACGAATAGCGCCGATACGGCCATCCATCATGTCGGACGGTGCGATAACGTCTGCACCGGCTTCCGCCTGTGCGAGCGCACCGCGCACGACCATCGCAACCGATTCATCGTTGATAATTTCGCCATTGCGCAAAATGCCGTCATGACCGTGGGTTGTGAACGGATCGAGTGCTGCATCGGTAATGATACCGATTTCCGGCACTTCCTTCTTGATCGCACGCACAGCGCGGTTGATCAGATTGTCCGGACTTGCAACGAAAGCGCCGTCCTCTGTCTTTACTTCTGCCTTTTCGCGCGGGAAGGGCGCAATCGCGGGGATGCCAAGCTTGGCAGCCTTTTCGGCCATGCGTACAGCCATATCGACCGAATAGCGCTCAACGCCCGGCATCGCGTCCACAGGCTCGCTGACATTGGTTCCGTAAGTCAGGAAGAATGGCAGGATCAGATCGTCCACCGTGAGATGTGTTTCCTGAACCAGTCTGCGTGACCAGTCGGCCTTGCGCATTCGGCGCAGACGACGCCCACCGGTCACGTCATCGACGTGGCCTGAAATGTTGGCAGAAGAAATGTTGGACAAACGATCAGTCATATAAATGTTCCCGAGAGAAGAAAGCTTGGGAATCTAACGGTTCGGAAGCTTGTTATCAGATGAGCACGGTTTATCACGGGAAAAGTGGCTAATCCAAGCACAATGGCCTGCGCAGGATTGACGCGGGGCGTTTCACTTTCTACGCATTGAAAGCATTTCCAGCAAAAGTGCAAAGCAGTTTTGCGTGGGACAATGCGTAGATTAAAAGGGCATTTCCAGCAAAAGTGCAAAGTAGTTTTGCGTAGGACAATGCGTAGATTAAAAGGGCATTTCCAGCAAAAGTGCGAAGCGGTTTTGCGTAGGACAATGCGCAAAAGGGAATGATTATAGTGGTTCCAACGTTCAGTCTTATCTGGAACCACTTTAATCGCACGGGAGAGACATGATGCAGATCGATTTCGGTGGTGGCGGTGAAATCAGCTTTGAACGCAAGGGAAAAGCGGGCCTCGTGAAGCTGACGCGCTCATCGGCGCTCAATGCTTTGACGCATAAAATGATTCTCGCGCTCGACCGTGCTCTGCAGGCCTGGGAAACCGATCCGGATGTCGCCTGTGTTATTCTGGATGGCGAAGGCCGGGCGTTCTGCGCCGGTGGCGACGTGGTTGCAGCCTATAAGGCCGGACGCGAAGGCACACCCGCTTTTGATTTTTTCCGCGATGAATATCGACTGAATGCCCGCATCGGACGTTTTCCAAAGCCATATATCTCGCTGCTTAACGGCATCGTCATGGGCGGCGGCGCTGGCATTTCCGTACATGGTTCGCACCGGATCGTGACCGAAAACACGCTTTTTGCGATGCCCGAAACCGGCATTGGCTTCTTCCCGGATGTCGGTGGAAGCGCCTTCCTGCCGCATCTCCATGATAATTTCGGCTATTATCTTGCACTCACCGGCAACCGAATTCGCTGGGGCGATTGCCTGCAGAGCGGCATCGCGACCCATGCAGTGGCCGCCAGCGATCTTGACGACCTTCGCGATGACCTGGTTGCAAAAGCTGACCTTGATGGGGCTTTGGCCAGTGCTCAGTATCCCGATTTTGAGACGGCCCCCGAAACCCGCAAAGTCATCGCGGAGAGTTTCGCACATGCGACGCTTGCCGAATGCCTCGACGCTTTGGAAAAAGCAGCAGCCACGGGCAATAAACCGGCAACGGATATTCTGAATGTTATCGCTACGCGTTCGCCAACCAGTGTCGCTGTCACATTCCGCCAGATTGCCGATGGTCGCGCACTGGATCTCGACGATTGTATGCGGATGGAATATCGCATCGCGTCGCGTATGCTTGCTGGGCATGATTTCTATGAAGGCGTACGCGCGGTTTTGATTGACAAGGATGGAGCACCTGTCTGGAAGCCAGCTTCGACTGATGAAGTGAAGCCGGAAATGGTCAATGCGTATTTTGCTAATCTTGGCGAGAGGGAACTGAGTTTTTGATGCGTCAGGATGAACTGCACCAGCATATACAACCCAGCGGCACTGAATGGTCCTTTGTCTGGTTTATACGGCTGATCGCTTTAGCTGCTCTTGCGAGCGGCGTTTATTACTGGATTAAGCTGATCGGCGTTTATCCAGGCTTGCTGTGGCGTTTCGACCTCATGCCGTGGCAATGGCAGACGGCTTGCGTGGCCCTTGCTCTGCTTATGCCGGTTGCGTCAACCGGGCTGTGGATGCGTGCGCAATGGGGACCGGTGTTGTGGTTCGTGGCGGCTGTCGGTGAGATTGCCATCTATTCTGTCTTTGCGCGCCATTTTGAATACAGGCCCCTTATCGTGGGGTTTAACGCCGTTTGTCTCCTCATTTATGTTGTGTTCCGCGTCCTGCTTTACCTCGAGAAAAGACGACTTTCTCGCGTTCGTATAACGGCCTGAAATCGCGCACCGGTAACAAAACATTAAGTCTGAATCTGCATTTCGCTTGGTAAGCTACTGTTAAGGCTGACTTTTAAGTCGAATTTTATGGATCGCGTCTAAAGTCCTCTCAAGACACGGTGAGAAAATACACCGGACCAACAGGAAAGAGAGTGGCCTCATGTAAGGCTGCTCCGACAGAGAGGCAAAAGAAATGATCAATGCACAGCACAGAATGGATGCATCTGCTCCGCTTTTGAATCCCGAAGCAGCTCTCCGCACACTTTATCTCGAAGCATTGCAGCTGGTTGAACGCCTGCATCGTCGCCTCCTTGATGTCATCAAGGACGAATTCGACCGCGCCGGCCGTAGCGATATCAACGCGACGCAGGCACTGCTCCTGTTCAACATTGGCAATTCCGAACTGACAGCTGGTGAGCTGCGCTCACGCGGTTATTATCTCGGCTCGAATGTTTCCTATAATCTCAAGAAGCTGGTCGAGATGGGTTTTATCCATCACGAACGCTCGAATACGGACCGTCGTTCGGTTCGCGTCAGCCTGACAGACAAGGGCAACGAGATTGCTGATCAGGTACAGGCACTTTACCAGCGCCATATTGCTTCTATCGAGCAGGTTGGTGGTATCCAGGTTGAAGAATTCACCGCGATGAACAAGTCGCTGCAGCGTCTGGACCGCTTCTGGAACGACAGCATTGCTTACAGGCTTTGATATTGCGGATGCCGAAAGGCAGCCGACAACTTAGAAGTTTGTTGCAGAACGGTCACAATTGACCCGGTTTGTATGTTAAAGTTCATTATTGCGAGCTAATTCAGCAAGGCCTGGCTTGAAATCCGGGCTTCGCGACATGAATAAGCCATAAAAACCGACATAAGCGGTTTAATACAGCGCATAAATTAGAGCTATCTGCAGATGCGACGCATCTGGGCGAAACCGGTTAGCCTTTGGGACCAAAACTATGACCAAAACCGACAAGAATGCCGAAGCTTTCAATGTAGGCCGTCGCAGCTTCCTGCGTGGCGCAGCAACGGCCGGTTTGGCTGCTGCTGCAACTGCTATCGCTCCTGCGGCTTTTGCCCAGCAACAGGCTTTGAATGATATTCTTTCGGCGCCACGCCGCGGCAACTGGGATGACCAGTTCGATGCCCGCGCGACCGGCGGTCAGAAAGTGGCAACCAATCAGCCAGTGCTTAGCCAGCAGACTGTGGGCAATCTTCAGTCCGCTATCGCACAATACGCCGATCTAGCAGGTCGCGGCGGCTGGCCACAGGTTCCGGGCAATGCGAAGCTGCAGCTTGGCGTTAATGATCCTTCGGTGCAGGCTCTGCGCCAGCGTTTGATCGTTTCGGGCGATCTTCCGCGTGAAGCCGGTGTGTCCGGTGCGTTCGATACCTATGTCGATGCAGCGGTCAAGCGCTTCCAGTCGCGTCATGGCCTTCCGGCTGATGGTGTGATGGGCCAGTTTACCTATGCAGCAATGAATGTGGATGCCAATACGCGTCTTGGCCAGCTGCAGACCAACCTCCAGCGCCTGTCCGGCATGACATCTGCAACACAGTCTGAACAGCGCTTTGTGATGGTCAACATCCCGGCTGCTCGTATTGAAGCAGTAGAAGGCGGCAGCGTTTCGCAGCGCCATACAGCTGTTGTTGGCAAGATCGACCGCCAGACGCCGATCCTTGACTCCAAGATTCACGAAGTCATTCTTAATCCTTACTGGACCGCGCCAAAGTCGATCATCCAGAAGGATATTATTCCGCTGATGCGGAAGAACCCGCAATATCTCGCGAATAACAAGATCCGTCTCTACAACGCTCAGGGACAGGAAGTTCCGCCGGAAAGCGTAGACTGGAATACCGACGATGCTGTGAAGCTGATGTTCCGTCAGGATCCGGGCAAGATCAACGCCATGTCCTCGACAAAGATCAACTTCCACAATCAACATGCCGTTTACATGCACGATACGCCGCAGAAGAGCTATTTCAATAAGCTCATGCGCTTCGATTCGTCGGGCTGTGTCCGCGTGCAGAATGTCCGCGATCTTGATGTCTGGCTGTTGAAGAACACCGCTGGCTGGGATCGCCAGAACATTGAAGGCACAATTGCATCGGGTGTGAATACGCCTATTCAGGTTTCCGATCCTGTGCCGCTGCATTTCGTTTACATCACCGCCTGGTCAACAGGCGATGGCGTGGTGCAGTTCCGCGACGATATCTACAAGATGGATGGTGCAACCGCTTTGGCGCTCGGCACCGATACTTGATCCCAATTGACTTACAAAAAAGCCGTCCGAACTCGTTTCGGACGGCTTTTTTGTTTTGGGTGCTGATCCAAGCTACGTCATGCCGCATTTTGGAACATGCTTTTCGCTTAGCGGCCATTGGCCTTGCTAATCGAAGTGTGATACTGCGCCTCATACCATATAGCTATCACCGGCTAACCGGAGGGTGTGAAACATGTCGCAAGCCAATAACGCTTTTTTCAACGCAACTCTTGAAGAAATCGATGCCGATATTTTCGGTGCGATCCGTAATGAACTCGGTCGTCAGCGTCATGAAATCGAGCTGATCGCCTCGGAAAACATTGTTTCTCGGGCGGTTCTTGAAGCTCAGGGTTCCATCCTCACCAACAAATATGCCGAAGGTTATCCGGGCAAGCGCTATTACGGCGGCTGCCAGTATGTTGACGTTGTTGAAGAATTGGCAATTGAACGCGCCAAGAAGCTGTTTGGCGCAGAGTTCGCAAACGTACAGCCTAACTCCGGCAGCCAGATGAATCAGGCCGTGTTTCTTGCGCTTCTGCAGCCAGGCGACACCTTTATGGGCCTCGACCTGAATTCCGGTGGCCACCTGACACATGGTTCGCCAGTCAATATGTCAGGCAAGTGGTTCAACGTTGTTTCCTATGGCGTTCGTGAAGACGATCACCTTCTGGATATGGAAGAAATTGCTCGCCTCGCACGCGAACACAAGCCAAAGCTGATTCTCGCTGGCGGTACCGCTTATTCCCGCATCTGGGATTGGAAGCGCTTCCGTGAGATCGCTGACGAAGTTGGCGCATATCTGATGGTCGATATGGCTCACATTGCTGGTCTGGTCGCCGGTGGCGTACACCCATCGCCAGTTCCACACGCCCATGTCTGCACCACGACGACTCACAAGTCGCTGCGCGGTCCACGCGGCGGTATGATCCTCACCAACGATCCTGATCTGGCGAAGAAGTTCAATTCGGCTGTCTTCCCAGGCCTGCAGGGCGGCCCGCTGATGCATGTGATTGCTGGTAAAGCAGTTGCTTTCGCGGAAGCTCTGAAGCCAGAATTCAAGGTCTATGCTCAGAACGTCGTCGACAATGCGCGTGCGCTTTCGGACGAACTGAAGTCGCAGGGTCTCGATATCGTTTCCGGCGGCACAGACAACCACCTGATGCTGGTCGATCTGCGTCCGAAGAATGCAACAGGCAAGCGCGCTGAAGCAGCTCTCGGTCGTGCGAACGTGACCTGTAACAAGAACGGCATTCCTTTCGACCCAGAAAAGCCATTTGTAACTTCTGGTGTTCGCCTTGGAACGCCTGCTGGCACGACCCGTGGTTTCGGCAAGGCTGAATTCAAGGAAATCGGCTCGCTGATCGCAGAAGTGCTCGATGGTCTCAAGGTTGCAAATTCCGATGAAGGCAATGCATCGGTTGAAGCAGCGGTTAAGGCAAAGGTCATTGCACTGACCGACCGCTTCCCAATGTACGGCTATCAGGGCTAAAATTGCTCACAATTTGATGAAGCCCCGCTCAACCCTGTTGAGCGGGGCTTTTTCAATTATGCCCTAATTATGCATCAACTTAACGATGGGGTATGATTGTCAGGAATCAGTCAATCTAAGGCGTGCCTTTCAAATCGGCGCGCTTGGAAACAAAGAGTGAAGTGCGTCGCGTAAGCTATATGCAGATGCGCTTTCGTAAGTGAAAGAGTGCCATGCGTTGTCCCTATTGCCAGTCTGAAGATACGCAAGTTAAGGATTCCCGCCCGGCGGAGGATGGTGCCGTTATTCGCAGGCGCCGTGTTTGCTCGGTCTGTGGCGGACGTTTTACCACTTTTGAACGCGTACAGCTTCGCGACCTCATGGTCGTCAAGAAGAGCGGTCGCCGTGTACCTTTCGATCGCGAAAAGCTTGCCCGCTCCATCGATGTGGCATTGCGCAAGCGCGACGTGGATGAGGAGCGCGTAGAACGTGCAATCTCCGGCATCGTGCGCCAGCTCGAGAGTTCGGGTGAGGCGGAAGTCACATCAGACGAAATTGGTCGTCTTGCCATGGATGCTCTCAAGGGCGTCGATGATATTGCCTATATCCGCTTTGCTTCCGTTTATCGCAATTTCAGCAAGGCCGTTGATTTCCACAACGTCATTGATGAACTGACGGTAACTGAAACAGATCGTGATCCGGACGCATAAAATGAGCCGAATGGAATTCCCGCACGCAAATGTGACGTCGGATGACGTTCGCTTCATGGAAGCGACCATTCGACTTGCCCGTCGTAACAAAGGCCTCACAGGCACAAACCCGTCAGTTGGTACTATCCTCGTTAAGGACGGTATCATCGTCGGACGTGGCGTCACCGCAATCGGTGGGCGCCCTCATGCGGAGCCTCAAGCGCTCGCAGATGCAGGTGAAGCGGCCCGCGGTGCTACGGCCTATGTCTCGCTGGAGCCCTGCGCCCATCATGGTCGCACCCCACCATGCGCCGAAGCGCTGGTGCGGGCTGGTGTTGCGCGGGTGGTGGTTGCCGCAACCGATCCGGATGACCGGGTGAGCGGAAAAGGCTTCGCCATATTGCGGGACGCGGGCATTGAAGTGGTGCCGGGTGTTCTGTCGGACAAGGCGGCTGATGACCTTGCAGGCTATCTGAATCGATCTTCTAAAAAACGTCCGGAAGTGATTCTGAAGCTTGCACTTTCTGCCGATGGCTACATTGGGAAAAAGGGCGAGGGGCAGGTTCCTATTACCGGTCCGATTGCGCGCGCCCAATCGCATATTCTGCGCTCGCAGACCGATGTGATCCTCATCGGAGTTGATACTGCAATCGCGGATGATCCTATCCTGAATTGCCGTCTTCCGGGGTTGGAACAACGTTCGCCAGTTCGCCTCATATTGGACAGCGGATTGAAATTACCGCTCGATTCAAGGCTTATTCGCACTTCGGAAGCCCTTCCTTTGTGGCTTTCCTGTTGTGAAAATGTGGCGCCGGAGAGGCGATACGAGATGCAGGCTGCAGGATGCCGCATCATTGCAGCGGAAAGCGATGAGGGACGCATCGCTTTGCCGGAGCTGATGGATGATATTGCCGCGCAGGGTATTTCGTCCGTTCTGGTCGAAGGTGGAGCCAGTGTTGCCACGAGTTTCCTGAAAGAAAAGCTGGTTGACCGGCTTGTTCTGTTCCATTCGCCTGTGGAAATCGGCGCGACGAATGGGGTTGCCGTCACGGATCTGCAATCCCATATCGATAACGAATTTACAATTTTGCGCAATGCGCAGTACGGCGACGATGCCTGTATCGAGTATGTAAGGAAAGCGTGATGTTTACTGGGATTGTCACCGATATCGGTAAAGTGGATCGTATCAAGCCTTTGAATGAAGGCGTTTTGCTGCGTATTGAAACAACCTATGATCCCGAAACGATCGAGCTTGGTGCTTCGATTGCTTGCTCTGGTGTGTGCCTGACAGTCGTGGCACTGCCGGAAAAAGGCACGAATGCCCGCTGGTTTGAAGTTGAAGCCTGGGAAGAGGCGCTGCGTCTGACCACGATTTCAAAATGGGAAAACGGCACCCGCATCAATCTTGAGCGCTCGCTCAAGCTTGGCGATGAAATGGGCGGCCATCTCGTTTCCGGTCACATTGACGGGCAAGCTGAAATCGTAGAGCGCAAGGAAGAGGGCGACGCTGTACGCTTTACCCTGCGCGCGCCGGAAGAACTTGCACCCTTTATTGCACAGAAGGGTTCCGTTGCGCTTGATGGCACTTCGCTGACGGTCAATGGCGTTAATGGCAATGAATTTGACGTTCTGCTCATTCGTCATTCGCTGGAAGTGACGACCTGGGGCGATCGCAAGGCTGGTGACAGGATCAATATTGAGATCGATCAGCTCGCACGGTATGCAGCAAGGCTTGCGCAATATCAGAAATAAGCTTAGAGCCTACACTCTAAAGCTATAACAGCATTTTCCGAATTTAGCGTTGACCGCAGGTTTTGCGGTCCGCGATTTCTGCCATGGAGTCTCTCATGTCGAAGCACGAGGCGCACGCGCCGCATTTGCTCATTGTTGAAGCGCGTTTCTATGAAGAACTGTCCGACGCGCTTCTTGACGGCGCGAAGGCTGCTCTCGATGCCGCTGGCGCAACATATGATGTTGTGACAGTACCCGGCGCGCTTGAAGTGCCAGCGGCGATTTCTTTCGCACTTGATGGCGCGGAAAATGGTGGCACTTATTACGATGGTTATGTTGCGCTCGGCACAGTTATTCGTGGCGAAACCTATCATTTCGATATCGTTGCCAATGAATCCTGCCGTGCGCTGACTGATCTTTCGGTTGAAGAAGGTCTTGCTATCGGCAACGGCATTCTGACAGTTGAGAACGACGAGCAGGCCTGGGTCCGTGCGCGTCGTGAAGACAAGGACAAGGGTGGCTTCGCTGCCCGCGCTGCGCTCACCATGATTGATCTGCGTAAGAAATTCGGAGCCTGATACGATGACTTCTTCTTCTGAAGGCCGTTCTGCACCGAACGCGCCACGATCTGCAAACAAGCGTGGCGTTGCACGTCTTGCAGCCGTACAGGCGCTCTACCAGATGGATGTCGCCGGTACCGGCGTCATGGAAGTCGTGGCTGAATATGAGGCCCATCGTCTTGGCAAGGAAGTCGATGGCACACAGTATCTTGACGCTGATCCGCAGTGGTTCCGCGCCATTGTCGCGGGCGTTGTTGATAGCCAGCTCAAGCTCGACCCGATGATTCATCAGGCGCTCACAGAAGACTGGCCGCTGTCGCGTCTCGACTCGACACTGCGTGCCATCCTGCGTGCCGGTGCATGGGAATTGCAGACCCGCAAGGACGTGCCTACAGCTGTCATCGTTTCGGAATATGTGGATATCGCAAAGGCGTTCTACACTGAAGATGAGCCAAAGCTTGTTAACGCCGTGCTGGATCGTCTGGCTTTTGAACTACGCGGCGAAAGCCGTGGTGCAAAGCCGCGTGGCCGATAAACCTTAGCCACTCTGTAAATACTCAAAAAGGCTGCGAGAAATCGCGGCCTTTTTTGCATTCTGGCACAATAAACTACGGCTTGACCTTTGCAGATAGCTTCCGCATGTTGGACACGCGGCATTGAGAATGCTGAAATGCAGAAACATCAGCCAATTATTTGATTTTTGGTCGATGTTTTCAGAATAACAACAAGCCGAAGAAGCCCGGTGAATGGTCGGTTTCAGGCACTTCCATGCCGCTGTTCTTAGGCCCGGGGAGGGGTTTTCGGGCCTTTCATGCGCTGATGTGTGCAGGCAACCGCCACCCTTGTGAGCGGTCTGCCTGTGACTGGCGCGAGCTCATGGGAGTTGGCCTAAATGGGAATTGGAGTTCTTCTTCTCGTCATTGCCTGTGGTGTGCTTTCCGTTCTTTTTGCCGTATGGGCGATCCGCTCTGTACTTGCGGCCGATCAGGGCACACCGCGTATGCAGGAAATCGCTGGTGCCATCCGTGAAGGTGCTGCAGCCTATCTCACCCGACAATATACGACCATTGCCATTGTTGGCGTCGTGGTCTTTCTGGCAGTCTGGTATCTGCTGTCTATTTCTGCCGCCGTGGGCTTCCTCATCGGGGCAGTGCTTTCCGGGCTGACCGGCTTCATCGGTATGCATGTTTCCGTTCGTGCAAATGTGCGCACCGCACAGGCGGCATCCTTGAGCCTCGCAGGTGGTTTGGAAATTGCTTTCAAATCCGGCGCTATCACCGGGATGCTGGTGGCGGGTCTCGCTCTGCTGGGCGTCTCAGTCTATTATTTTATCCTGACTTTCTGGCTGGGTTATTCACCTTCCGACCGCACGGTCATCGATGCCCTTGTGGCACTTGGCTTCGGCGCTTCGCTCATTTCGATCTTTGCGCGCCTTGGCGGCGGCATCTTCACAAAAGGTGCTGATGTCGGTGGCGATCTCGTGGGTAAGGTTGAAGCAGGTATTCCGGAGGATGATCCTCGCAATCCTGCAACCATTGCCGATAATGTCGGCGACAATGTTGGTGACTGCGCAGGCATGGCAGCGGACTTGTTCGAGACCTATGCCGTAACTGTCGTTGCAACCATGGTTCTGGGCGCGATTTTCTTCACTGGCTCAGACGTTCTCTCAAGCGTGATGCTCTATCCGCTGGCGATTTGCGGCACTTGCGTCATCACTTCGATTGCTGGCACGTTCTTTGTCAAACTCGGCGTCAATGGCTCGATCATGGGCGCGCTTTACAAAGGCTTGATCGCAACCGGACTTTTGTCCGTGGTGGGTTTGGCGATTGCCAACACGCTTACCATTGGCTGGGGTGACATCGGCACTGTCGCAGGCATGTCGATCACGGGCACCAATCTCTTCATATGCGGGCTGATTGGTCTCGTCGTCACCGGTCTGATCGTGGTGATTACCGAATACTACACCGGAACCAACAAGCGTCCGGTCAATTCGATTGCTCAGGCTTCGGTCACTGGCCATGGCACCAATGTTATTCAGGGCCTGGCTGTTTCGCTGGAATCGACTGCTTTGCCAGCAATTGTCATTGTTGGCGGTATCATCGGCACATATCAGCTCGCGGGCCTCTTTGGCACAGCAATTGCTGTTACGGCCATGCTTGGCATTGCCGGTATGATCGTGGCCCTCGACGCTTTTGGCCCGGTTACGGATAATGCTGGCGGTATTGCTGAAATGGCCGGTCTTGATCCGGAAGTGCGTAAATCGACCGATGCTCTCGATGCCGTCGGCAACACGACCAAGGCCGTCACCAAGGGCTATGCAATCGGATCGGCGGGTTTGGGTGCGCTTGTGCTCTTCGCAGCCTATTCAAACGATCTGGCTTATTTTGCCGCCAACGGGCAAACCTATCCATATTTCGCGGATATGGGGCCGGTGTCGTTCGAGCTCTCCAATCCCTATGTGGTTGCCGGTCTGATTTTTGGTGGCCTTATTCCATATCTCTTTGGCGGTATGGCGATGACGGCTGTTGGTCGTGCGGGCAGTGCGGTGGTGCAGGAAGTGCGTCGTCAGTTCCGTGAGAAGCCGGGCATCATGACGGGCAAAGATCGTCCGGATTATGCGCGAGCTGTCGATCTTCTGACGAGAGCCGCCATTCGGGAAATGATTATTCCGTCGCTTCTGCCGGTTCTGGCGCCGCTTGTCGTCTATTTCGGCGTGTTGCTGATCTCAGGCTCCAAAGCCGCAGCCTTTGCAGCACTCGGTGCCTCGCTGCTGGGCGTTATCATCAACGGCTTGTTCGTGGCCATATCCATGACATCAGGCGGTGGCGCCTGGGATAATGCCAAGAAGAGCTTCGAAGATGGCTTTACGGATGCTGACGGTGTGAAACATCTCAAGGGATCGGAAGCGCATAAGGCTTCCGTGACTGGCGATACCGTCGGCGATCCTTACAAGGATACGGCAGGTCCAGCTGTTAATCCTGCAATCAAGATCACCAACATCGTGGCACTCTTGCTGCTTGCGGTGCTGGCTCACATGGCTTGATGAAGCACTAACAAAAAAGCCCCTCCAAAAGAGGGGCTTTTTTAATTCTTTGTATTGGATCAGTTGTTCGCGCCGCCAGCAGCACCCGGCAATGATGTCGGAGCTTTGGAAACGCCCTGAATAATCTGACCAATGAAGGTCTGGTCCTTGCCGCCAGTTGGCGTGGTGCGCGATACGAAATCGAACAGCTTGCCGTCCTGAAGGCCGTAATTGGCAATATTGCTGACCTTGCCGTCCTTGTCGAAGTAAACGGCAAGGATATGACGGTCGATAATTTTGGGCTTCATGAACTGAGCCGCACGATAACGCTTCTGCGAAATGTAATAAAACACTTCGTTATCGAAGGTCGCCGTAGTGGATGGCGTACCGAGTGCGAGAAGCACCTGTTCACGGCTGGAGCCAACCGGAACCGAATCAAGTGCCTCCTGATCGAGCACGTAACCCTCTGTAAGTGTTTCCGACGGGTTTAGCGTGGACGCAGTGTTGCATCCGGCGAGAGCCGCCGAAAAGAGAATTGCTGTGCCTGCGAGAAGGGCACGCTGTTTGCGTGCGCTTAGGAAAATTCGCTGCAACAAAGACCTCTCCATACATTCTATATCAGCGCGGCACTTTCGCCGTCGGGAGAACTTCGGTAAACCACCTTGCTTCTGGATGCAACAAGTACGGTCGTACGGGAATGATTCTTCGACTTTTTCGCCGCAAATCTAAAGCAAATGAGACAGTTGTGCTTCGCGTTTACGAGACGATCGTGGCAGCGGCGCGGCAAAAGCGTTTTTATGCACAATTTCAAGTGCCTGATACGCCTCTCGGTCGCTATGAAATGCTCTCAGTCCATATTTTTCTCGCTCTTCATCGCATGAAAGGCGAAAAATCTGCATTATTGCCGCTTGCGCAGGACATTGCAGACGAATTTTTCAAGGATGTCGATCATTCCTTGCGGGAATTGGGAATCGGTGATCAGGGCGTTCCCAAGCGCATGAAAAAGCTTGCACGCATGTTTTATGGTCGTGTCAGCTCTTATGGGACTGCATTGGATGCCGGTGATCGCGACATGCTGGCAACAGCTTTGACACGCAATATCCGCCCGGACCTCGAATTATGGCCGCATTCTCACTATTTGAGTGAATATCTGTTTGCTTGCCGTGATCGGCTGGCAAAAATTGAGGACAGTGCTTTGGCGGCAGGCGACATATCCTTTATGGATGCTGACGAGATGGCGTTTGCGCCAATATAGCACTTCCAGCAAAGGTGCGAAGCGCCTCCGCAGGGAAATCAGTTCGCTGGACTGATTTCTTTTCCTGCTGCGATGCGTCGGAAAATGCGTAAAAACAAACAGTTACAGCGGTTCAATATTAACTGGAGCCGCTGCAAATAACGAAACAAAGGCTAAAGAGAATGACTGATAAACCGGCGCTGACCTATCCCGTTCCGGTTCTGCATCTGCCCCCCAAGGGCATAACGGTGAAGATTGGGACCACTGACAAGGAAAGAGCTGCTTTGGCTGCCCAGCATGGCTTAGAGGCCGTGAATTCCTTTGCTGCAGAGTTTTTGCTGACGCCTTGGAAAAAGAGCGGCATTCGTTTGCGCGGAACCGTCAATGCGGAAATCGTGCAGTCATGCGTGGTTACACTTGAACCGCTTAATGCGGCGATTGCGGAAGAAGTCGATACGATCTTCGTGCCAGAAAATTCACGCCTTGCGAAAATTCAGCTCGATGAGAGCGGAGAATTGCTTCTGGACGCCGATGGCGCGGATATTCCCGAGACTTTTGCTGGCGACAAAATTGATATTGGCGCTGTCGCTGAAGAATTTTTCGAACTGGCGCTCGATCCATACCCTCGCAAACCCGGCCTGCCTGACGATGCCGAGCCAGCCGTATTTGGCGATGTTGAAGAGGAAGAGAAGCCTGATTCGCCTTTTGCCAAGCTCTCGGAATGGTCCAAGAAGCCCTGATTTAACCGATGCTTGAGAGAATCTGGTTGTGCGCGACCGGAAAAACACTATTTTCGCGGAAAACCCCTATGTTTATAAAGAAGCAAATGGGGCAGGGATCGCACAGGAATAATCAATAGTGATAAAAATTTCGATTGACGCCATGGGCGGTGATTTTGGCCCTGAAGTGGTCATCCCTGGTGCTGCGAAGGCGCTTGAGCGTCATCCTGATATCCGGTTTATTTTCTTCGGTCTGGCTGGTCAGGTCGAGCCCATACTTGCGCGTTATCCAAAGCTACAAGCTGCTTCCGAGTTCCGCGCCAGTCAGGTTGCGATCAAGATGGATGACAAACCAAGTCAGGCGCTGCGCGCTGGTCGGGGCAAGTCTTCCATGTGGCAGGCGATTGAAGCGGTAAAGACCGGCGACGCCGATGTCTGCGTTTCTGCTGGTAATACCGGCGCACTGATGGCCATGTCCAAATTCTGCCTGCGTATGCTGTCTGATGTCGAGCGTCCGGCAATTGCCGGTATCTGGCCTACACTGCGCGGCGAGAGCATCGTTCTCGACGTTGGTGCAACGATTGGTGCCGATGCACGTCAGCTTGTCGATTACGCGGTTATGGGCGCGGGAATGGCGCGGGCGCTTTTTGAGGTGCGCAAGCCGACGGTCGGTCTCCTCAATGTCGGTACGGAAGAAGTCAAAGGTCTCGACGAGATTAAGGAAGCTGCCCAGATTCTGCGCGATACACCGCTGGAGGGTTTGCAATATACCGGCTTCGTCGAAGGAAATGATATTGGCAAAGGCACGGTCGATGTCGTCGTCACAGAAGGCTTTACGGGCAATATCGCTCTGAAAGCCGCCGAAGGCACTGCTCGTCAGATGGCAACGCTTCTGCGCCAAGCCATGAGCCGTACCTTGCTTGCCAAGATCGGTTATATTTTTGCCAAGGGTGCATTTGATCGTATTCGCGAGAAGATGGACCCGAACAAGGTGAATGGCGGCGTTCTTCTTGGATTGAGCGGTATTGTTATCAAGAGCCATGGCGGCGCAACGGCAGAAGGTTTCTGCTCGGCGGTCGAAGTCGGCTATGACATGGTGCGTAATAAGCTTCTTCAGAAGATTGAAGCGGATCTGGCGCATTTCCACCACAGTCATCCGCATTCTGCGTCTAATGACGGCAACGAAACAGCCAAATGATAATTAACCCATAACAGGGTATGAATTTTGACCGGCAGGCGTGGGTCTGCGATGGTCAGGCTAGGACAGGAAAATAAGATGATAAGATCTGTCGTAAGAGGTATTGGTTCGGCTCTGCCTAAGCGGATCATGAAGAATTCCGATTTTGAGGGCGTGGTTGAAACCTCTGACGAATGGATTGTCCAGCGTACAGGTATTCGTCAGCGTCACATTGCTGGCGAAGGCGAAACGACAGTATCGTTGGGTGCAGCTGCTGCCCGCGCTGCATTGGAAAATGCTGGCCTGCAGGCTTCTGATATCGATCTAGTTCTGGTCGCAACCTCGACGCCAAACCATACGTTTCCTGCAAGCGCAGTCGAAATTCAGCGCGAACTCGGCATCACGACCGGCTTTGCATTCGATCTGCAGGCGGTTTGCAGTGGCTTTATCTATGCCGTCACGACTGCTGACCTCTATATCCGTGGCGGACTCGCACGTCGTGTTCTGGTTATCGGCGCAGAAACCTTCTCGCGCATTCTCGACTGGAATGATCGCACCACCTGCGTTCTGTTTGGCGACGGTGCCGGTGCGCTGGTTCTCGAAGCCGGCGAAGGCAAGGGCTTGACCTCTGATCGCGGTATTCTAGCTGCCAACCTTCGTTCCGACGGCAATCACAAGGAAAAACTCTTTGTGGATGGCGGCCCGTCGACGACACAGACGGTCGGTCATCTGCGCATGGAAGGCCGTGAAGTCTTCAAACATGCCGTGGGCATGATCACGGACGTGATCGAAGCATCCTTTGCTGAAACAGGCCTTAGCGCCGACGATATCGACTGGTTTGTGCCGCATCAGGCCAACAAGCGCATTATCGATGCTTCGGCCAAGAAGCTGAATATAGCTGAGGAAAAGGTCGTTATAACCGTCGATAGACACGGCAACACCTCTGCTGCGTCGGTTCCGTTGGCTCTTGCTACGGCTGTCGCTGACGGTCGTATCAAGAAGGGCGACCTCGTTCTTCTGGAAGCTATGGGCGGTGGATTTACCTGGGGCGCAGTTTTATTGCGCTGGTAATAAAAAAATTGATGGGCCGCGAGGAAACTCGCGGCTTGACCACACCGCTTTTATTTGTGTAACCTCCTGTCACTTAAGGATATTATCTGTTCAAACACTAACCAGGTAGGTTCGGTTATGGGAGGTAAGACGGTCACACGCGCTGATCTGGCAGAGGCTGTTTACCGAAAGGTAGGCCTGTCCAGAACAGAATCGGCGGCTCTGGTCGAGATGATACTCGATGAAGTCTGTGACGCCATCGTCAACGGTGAAACTGTGAAGTTGTCGTCTTTCGCGACATTTCAAGTCCGTGACAAGAATGAGCGCATCGGCCGTAATCCGAAGACTGGCGAGGAAGTTCCTATTCTCCCACGCCGCGTCATGACGTTCAAAGCTTCTAACGTTCTTAAGCAGCGTATCCTGCAGGAACACCAGAAGCGTAGCGCAAAAGGCGCCAAGTAATCACCTCATATAGATAAAGAGAGATTTGTCTCTTTATCTCTTCGTCCTCACCGGGCGAAGTATTTTCGCTTGCTTATTTATCCAGTGACATCTGTAAATCCGAAAACTGTGCCTCTTCCTGTAATATATGAAGGGGTGCTTATAAAGTTCTGATATTATATAATCGACGGATAAAGCGAGTCGTTTCGCTAATATAACAGGCCAAAAAGTAGGGGGCTTTTTATCCCAATTTTTTGTGTTAAACGCCGTTAGATTATTATGATATTATGGCCGGCGCTGATTCACGTGCCGATTGCCATTTGAACTATCTGGACTGGCAGGTTCGCCCAAAAGACGACCACACCACTGGAAAGGGCAAGCAGATGGACAAAAGCCCTGATGCATTCAGGACTATTAGCGAAGTTGCCGAGGATCTCGATCTCCCTCAGCATGTACTGCGTTTCTGGGAAACGCGTTTCACCCAGATAAAGCCTATGAAGCGGGGCGGTGGTCGCCGCTATTATCGTCCACTGGATGTTGAGCTTCTCAAGGGTATTCGTCATCTGCTTTATGATCAGGGCTACACCATCAAGGGTGTGCAGCGTCTGCTTCGCGAGAACAACGCACAATTCATCATTGCCTTGGGTAATGGCGACGTGCAGGCTATTGAAGCGATCACGCGCCAGAAACAGGCTGCGGCTGAAAAGCAGGCAATGGAAAATGCCGCTGATCATGAAATGGCTTTGCCGAACGGCATCAAGGCACCACAACCCGCACGCAAGCTCTTCGGATTGCTGAAGGGTGAAGAAGACGGCCCGATCGGTGCCGATGGCAAGCGACCATCCAAAGACAATCGTTCGCTGTTGCAGGAAGCGCTTTTTGATCTGCTCGAATGTAAGCGACTATTGGATCAGGTTCGCTAAAGCATTTTGCATTTAAGCTGAACCATTCGAAACGCTCTATCTTTTTGTTTTTACGCATGTCTTCGTCCAAAAAACGGTGTCTGGTTTTGAGAGACGTGCTCAAAGAACGTAATTGAATTGAGATAATAAAAAGGGAGGCTTTTGCCTCCCTTTCTTTTTCGGTTATGTCGATGAGAGTTTGAGCCCGACGATGCCCGCGAGAATGAGCGAGACGCTTAAAATCCGGAAGAACGTCGCAGCTTCGCCCAGAATGACAATGCCCACCACGAATGCACCCAAGGCACCGATTCCGGTCCAGATTGCATAAGCTGTGCCCAATGGCAGGCTACGCATGGCAATTGACAGCAGTGCAAAGCTGCCGATCATCGTTACGATGGTGATGATTGTCGGCGTCAGAAGTGAGAACCCTTCTGACTTTTTCATAAAATAGGCCCAGACGATTTCAAGACCGCCCGCAAGTACGAGATAAATCCATGCCATTATAGTGCTCCTTGGGTATGGGCCGTCCCATATTTGAAGGAACGAAAGGTCGTCCTTTCGCTCTGGTATCGGGTTCCGAGCGCATCCCGAAAAGTGTGAAACGTTTTTTAGATGAAGATGCGCGTTAAAGCTCTAGTGAGAAGGATGCAGGGCGTCGTTTAGATACATGCAGCTTAGCATGGTGAAAACATATGCCTGAATGATAGCCATAAGCAATTCGAGTGCGGTAAGTGCGACAGTCATGGCAAGTGGTAGAACTGCCGACAACAAGCCCATCGTGCCCAAACTGCCCAAGCCCACGACAAAGCCCGCAAAGACTTTAAGCGTGATGTGCCCCGCCAGCATGACGGCAAACAAGCGCACCGAATGGCTGATTGGCCGTGAAATATAGGACATCACCTCGAAAGGTACTATAATCGGCGCGAGTATCATGGGGACACCTGCCGGCATAAACAGCTTGAAGAATTTAAAGCCGTGGCGGACCAGCCCATAAATAGTCACGGTGAGAAATACCAGCATCGCCAGCGCGAATGTCACAATGATGTGGCTTGTAACCGTAAAGGCATACGGAAACATCCCAATGAGATTTGCGACGAGGATGAACATGAAAAGCGAGAAAACCAGCGGGAAGAACTTCATCCCGTGTTCGCCTGCATTCTCGCGAATCGTTTTGGAAACAAACTCGTAGAGCATTTCGACCGACGACTGCCAGCGGCCAGGCACAACCCGATTCCGGCGTGAGGCTAAAAACAGAAAGCCAGCAGCAACTGTTACAGTCAGCAGCATGTAAAGCGCAGAATTTGTGAAGACAATCTGTTGGCCACCAAGTGTACCAAGCTCGACGATAGGTCGAATCGCAAATTGCTCAATAGGTCCAGCCACGGAACACCCCTCTTATGGGGCCGTCCCCTATGCGAACACAGACGCGGGTCGTCCCGCGCAACTTTCAGATAGAGACATTTTTTGCGGGCCGCAAGTCTCACTTAATTCAGAACCTACGAAAACTTGAATGGGCAGCTCTGGATCGAGACCGTTTTTGCGCTATTTTTAAAGTAACGCAACTCACTCTGGAGACTGATTGATGGCTATCTCACGGCGAAATTTCATTGTTGCTGCTTCTGCTGCGGGGGGCGGGGCAGCTCTGTCGCCATTCGATAGCTCTCAGGCTCAGGCACAAGGTCAGGCTCCGGTGTCAAAGGTCGAGAATCCAGGTTTTCATCGCTTTCAGTTTGGCGATTTTGAAATCACGACGCTTTCCGACGGCCGCAGACCAGGCGAAGCGCCTGAAAAAACCTATGCAATCAATCAAGACCCGAAGGACGTGGCGGCACTTCTGGAGGAAAATCTCCTGCCGACTGATCGCTTTGTGAATAGTTTTACACCAGTTCTGATCAATACAGGCAAAGAGTTGGTATTGTTTGATACCGGAATGGGCGCAGGGGCGCGCGAAGCTGGTCAGGGCAAATTAATCAGCGCTCTTGAGGCTTCGGGCTATAAGGCGGACGACGTATCACTCGTTGTGCTCAGCCATTTTCACCCCGATCACATTGGTGGCCTGATGGAAGATGGTAAGCCGGCTTTCGCGAATGCGCGTTACGCTGCCGGTCAGAAGGAATTTGACTTCTGGACAGATCCGGGGCGTCTTGAGACACCGGCTAAAACCGTTGCGCAAATGGTGGAAAAGAACGTGAAGCCATTCGCCGAAAAAACGACTTTCGTCGATGATGGCAAGGAGGTTGTCTCGGGCATTCATGCAGTGGGTGCGTATGGCCATACGCCAGGTCATCTGGCGTTCCGAGTAGAATCGGGTGGAAAGTCGCTGATGTTGATTTCCGATACGGCCAACCACTCTGTCATCACCTTACAGCGCCCCGACTGGCATGTTTCCTTTGATATCGACAAGGAAATGGCGGTTGAAACCAGAAAACGTATCTTCGATATGCTCGCGACGGAACGTCTGCCGTTCATTGGTTACCATATGCCTTTCCCATCTCTCGCCTATCTTCAGCGCGCAGGTGAGGGCTATCGTTACGTCCCGGAAACTTACCAGATCCGCGCAAGTTAAGTCCCCTTATCTACGGTGCAGGGCTGTTCATTTCTGCAAATGCAGAAATTAGACCTTGCGCCGTAACAGGTTATATTCTACGGCTTTTTCATGGTCCGGAGCGTAGCGCAGCCCGGTAGCGCACTTGACTGGGGGTCAAGGGGTCGTGGGTTCGAATCCCGCCGCTCCGACCATTAAATCAAGCCTAACAATAGAAGTTTTTATGGTGCTTTTGCTGACGCTTTTCACAAGCTTCGGCTGAGGATTTCCATCATTTTTGAAAATTGTTTTGTAGCCGAAGTGAAGCGCTCAGTGCCGTCTGCAGTCTGCACAAGCACAAAAAAGCCCCTGTATAGAACAGGGGCAATTTTGTTAACCTAATGCAATTTTGGATAAGAATACGTACGGGGGTAATACGATAAACTGATCCATAATGAAGTTAGTAAAAGAAGTTACGAAAATCTATTTCCACGTTAAATGAAAAAATGCCTGGTAATAGTATATCTTGATTAGATCGCAATTTTAGTTATTGAACAACCGCACTTGTTCGCTCACAATTATGAAGTGGGATTGTCTTATATGATGCAGGTTTGGTTGATTGATATTTTCCAAACGAAAAGAAATTTTACCATTTGGTTCAAAATATTTATTTGTATAATGCGGCGCTTCACGAATGTTATATTTAAGAGGAATCGTTCTTTCATTGCTGAAATTATTGCTGTTATCTGATCTCAAGCGGTATTTATTCTTCTTTTTCAGGTTGATGCTTGATGTGCGAGGCATGTAGTGATGAGTTTGATCATTGATTTCGTCAAATACGTTTCAATCGTCGTGATTGGTCTTTTGCCTATTATGAATCCCTTGACGACAATTCCCTTATATATGTCGCTGACCAAGCGCATGAGTGCTGAAAACAAACGTGTTCAGGCGCGAAAAGCATGTATTTATGCATTTTCGATTCTCACAGCATTTCTATTGCTCGGAAATGGGATCATCTCGCTTTTCAGCATATCCATGCCAGGTATTCGCGTCGCTGGCGGGCTGATCATCATGATTTTGGCGTTGCGGATGATTTTCTCGGGGGAGGATTCGTCATCAGAAGTAGATGCAGAGCCCGCCGATATCAAAAAAGCTGATCTGGATTATTCTTTCTCACCACTCGCAATGCCGAGCCTTGCTGGGCCGGGCTCTATTGCGGTTATTATGAGCTTTGGATCGCAGATTCCGTCTGAGCACACAATCATCGGCCATGGGATTGTCATTGTTGGTATCGCCATCACGATCTGCGTTGCTTATCTCGCACTCTCGTCTGCGTCACTGATTGAAAAAGTGCTCGGGGAACACGGTATGCAGGCTGTGACAAAGATCATGGGCTTTCTGCTGACCTGTGTGGCCGTGCAGTTTCTGGCGTCCGGTATCCGCGATTTCTACATCGAGTTCAGCAAAATCAGCTGATCCAATCAGGATCGTGGGACGAAGAGAATGATGCAGGTGCCAACAAAGGCCGTTGCGGCACCAATGATATCCCAGCGGTCTGGACGCATTCCTTCTGCAGCCCAAATCCAAACAATCGAAGCGATGACGTAAATACCACCATAAGCGGCGTAAGCACGGCCAGCAGCGTCACTTTCAATCAGCGTGAGCAGGTAAGCAAAGAGCCCAAGGCAAACCAGCCCGGGAATAAGCCAAAGCGGCGACTTATCGAGTTTGAGCCACGCCCAGAATGTAAAACAGCCTGCGATTTCGAACAAAGCGGCGGCGACATAGATAAGAAGCTGCAAAGTGATTTTCCTAGAGACAGTTAGTTGCATAAGGCTGAGGTTCAGCAGCTTTGCGCTGATACTTATACTCCAGCCCCGCGCACCCCCAAATAATGCCGAACAGCAAATAGAAATGACGCCAGTGATCGGTATCAATGACATTGCCAATCAGCACATGCCCCAGATAGGCAGCATAGGCGCACATCAGAAATGGCTGCCACGGGCGGTTTCGAAACATCAGTTTGAAACCAATGCCGAGCGTTAGAAAAGTCAGCGTCATAAAGCTTATGAAACCGATCCATCCATAGTCGAGTACCGCTTTTAGCCAGGTATTATGCGTGTCCTCACCAAACATAGGCCCAAACTCAAGCGGTCCAATGCCCAAGGGATGTTCGGTGGCTAACCACATGCCCAGCCAGTGACGCGCAAAGCGGCCCAGCCGCGCGCTATCGTAGCTTTGTTCCAGCTGTGCACGCTCGAGAAAGAAGGAGCGAACATCTGGAATCTGCAGCAGCAGCAGCACAGTGAGAACAATCACGACAACAGAGAGGAGGCCAATCGTTATAAGTCGCAGCCGGAACTTGTTGCTTTCACTTTGCAAAAACAGAACTGCGAAAATGCAAATGAAGGAGAGGGGAACCATCCCCCATGCGGCGCGTGAGAACGATACCAATATGCCCAGGACAAGCACGCAACACAGCGGCATGTAAATCAGGAGATCGCGCATATTTCCGCGCATGATACGGTAAAGGCACCATGTAAAAGGCAGGACCAGAAACGGAGCGTAGACGTTAGAATCCTGAAATGCCCCTTTAGCACGATCATAACGCGTGAAGATTTCCGCACCGGGAAAAAGATTGAGATAGCCAGCAATGCCCAATAGCGAAGATACAAGACCAATGAGCAGATAGGCATTGAAGATCGTTTTCAGGCGCCGATAGTCGGTTTCGATAATTGCTGCATAGAAAACCGCTGTGAAGGCCAGGAAGAGCGACACAGCGATGTAAAGAGGCGCTTCCTTGGTATCCGCCATCTGCATGACGGAAATCATGCCGCCGAAATTGAACATGGCGAAGATTGCAAGCAGCACCATACTGGTTCGCGTCAACCGCATCCCGAAAAGCAGCGCTACACTAATGAGCGCGACCATATAGAGTTCATAAGGCGCGGGCTCGCTCATGACGAACCCAAGCAGAAATACACCGAACCCTATAGCGAAATTACTGATCAGCCTGTTCAGCGCGCGCTTGCCCGCAACATCGGCAGCAGGCAGGCTACGCCGATTTTGAGCCGCATCGTTGACGCTATGGGAAATCGCGCTCAATAAGCATTTTCCGTATTGAGAAGTCGGATCGGCGTAAGAAACAGGATCTTCAGGTCAAACCAAAGCGACCAGTTTTCGATATAAAACAGATCATATTCGGTGCGCATTCTGATCTTGTCGTCATTGTCGATTTCGCCACGCCAGCCATTGATCTGAGCCCAGCCTGTTACGCCCGGTTTCACGCGGTGGCGAGCGAAATAGCCGTCAACCACTTCGTTGTAGAGCACATTGTGCGAGTGAGCAGCCACTGCATGGGGGCGAGGTCCGACCAGAGACAGCGATCCTGTTAGCGAGTTGAAGAACTGCGGCAGCTCATCGATAGATGTTTTGCGGATAAAGCGGCCAACTCGAGTTACACGCGGATCATTTTTAGTGACGGCATTGCGCGCTGTCGGGTCGCTAAGCTCGGTGTACATCGAGCGGAACTTCCAGACATTGATCACTTCGTTGTTAAAGCCATGGCGCTTCTGCTTGAAGATTACAGGTCCCTTGCTGTCGAGCTTGATGGCAATGGCTGTGGCCAGCATGATCGGCGAAAGGAAAATGATGCCAAGCAGACTGAAGGTAATGTCGAAAATACGTTTCGCGACAGAATCCCAATCGTTGATCGGTTTATCGAAAATATCCAGCATCGGCACGGTGCCGATGTAGGAATAAGCGCGGGGGCGGAAACGCAGATGATTGTTGAGAGCCGAAAGACGAATATCGACCGGCAGGACCCAAAGCTTGTTCAGGATCATTAGAATGCGCTCTTCAGCACTGATCGGCAGAGAGACGATCAGCATGTCGATATAGGCGATACGTGCAAATTCTATGAGTTCTTTGATGTTTCCAAGCTTGGGATAGCCAGCGACGATAGGTGGGGAGCGTTTATCATCGCGATCATCGAAAATGCCGCAAATGCGAATATCATTATCCGGCTGTTGCTCGAGCGAGCGGATCAGCGCTTCAGCGTTAGGGCCACCACCGACGATTACGGCGCGACGCTCCATGATACCGTTTCGTGCCCAGCGGCGGATGCGCCATGAAACGAACAGACGGCAAATAATGAGAACGATCAGGCCACTTAAGGCCCAGATAAGAAACCAGGCACGTGAAAAGTCGGACGAAACTTTGAACAGAAAGCCAGCTACGGCGACTGTACCAAGAACCGTCGCCCAGCTGATGATGACGCGTTTCAAATGGCGGCTGGGGCTACGCAGAATATTGATCTGATAGCCGTTGTTTATTTCCATCGAAAGCACATACAGGCCACCGCCTGCGGCCATGATCAGGAAATAATAAAGCAGATGAGGAGTGTTGAAGCTTACATAATAAGCGAAACTGAATACGCCCGTCAGAAAAACAATGCCGAACTCAACGAGCCTGATGACCCCGCTCACCATGGTTGGTGACAATGTGTCACGAGCATATTGTTCGGCCATCTGGCGCGCCATCGGGTTCAGTTCTACCCGTTCGTTCTGCTTGGAATCCTTCGCACCGCTGGCATTGCTTGCCTCAAGGCTGTTTGGAGAAGGTGTATTATTATCCCGCACAGTTTTACCCCTACTAATCAAAGTGCCGGGCTATCTTTAAAGGCAAATCCTAAGGAATTGCTGATTAAACGGCCTTCATCACGATAAGATCGTTAGGATCGTGCCTCACGGTAAACCAATTCTATAGAATGTGCCATTGTCTGGAGGCTGAAGCGCTCATGCAAGCGCGAGGCGTCGGGCATGGAAGCCTTGAAGCTGTCTTCGTCGTTCATGATGACAAGCAGCTTAGCTGCCAATTTCTCCACGTCGGGTTCGACGAGAGAAGGAGAGCTGGGGCCGAAGATTTCAGGGATGCCACCGACATTGCTCGCGAGCACAGCCTTTCCAGCAGCCAAAGCTTCCAGAACGATATAGGGAAAAGCTTCTGCACGCGATGGCACGACCATGACTTTCCCGAGCGCAAAAGCTTCGCGTGCTGCCATTCCAGACATGAAACGGATTTGGTCCGCCATTCCCAGCTCATCTGAGAGCGCCAGAAATTCCGGCTTCTCGGCACCGTCGCCTATGATTGTCGTGGTGAAGCGCTGGTTGTGTTTCTCGCGAAGGTCGGCGAGGGCGCGGATCAACAGATCAGGGCCCTTCAAGGCACGCATGGTTCCGACAAATAGAAAATCGGTGGCGTCTGGTGCGGTTGCCGTATGAACAAACTCTTCATCGGACAAACCATTATAGATGACCGCATGAAGATCATATGGTCGACCGACTTTCTCTTCGTATGTTCGCTTCTCAAAATTTGAAACAAACAGAACAGCGTCGGTCAGCGGCGCCAGCAGTTTTTCGATGAGAAAGACAGCGCCACCGCGGCGTGTCTTTCTGTCGAAATGCAGGCTACCGCCATGCGGTGAATAGATACGGGCTACGCGAGACTTAAAAACCCGTAGGACTGAACCGAACAGACGTGCATAAACGCCACCTTTGGCGCCATGACCGTGCAGGATGTCCGGCTGCAATTTCTTGATGATACGATACGCTTTGAATGCCGCTTTGATATCGCCAGTGCCGATATGTCGTTGCATGGCGATACGGTGGATACCAAGCGTAAGGTACGGCTGTAACTCTTCGAGCAACGCTTCTTCACGCGGACCGCCGGTCGTAGCATCGCAGACGATGCCGACCTGATGTCCATTTTGAGCTTGCGTCGCGACGAGATCGCGCACATGGCGGAACAGCCCGCCGGTTGGCTCACGGAAACAATGGACGATCCGAAGTGGGGAAACGCTTTTTTCATCAGACATTTATCGCCATCAGAACAGACGTTCGCGGACATAGACTGTGTCGCCCGGCAGGATCGGATCAGAGATCAGAACCCGACCTGTCACCACTTCGCCGTTAACGGTGCGCGTGATGTCGACATTCTCCTGATTGGCGCGGGGGCTGAAACCGCCCGCCGCAGCAATGGCTTTCTGAACAGTCATGCCCGGCACGTATGAATACTGACCGGAGCCACCGACCTCACCCATGATGAAGATTGGCCGATAGCGATCAACCTCGACACTTACATCTGGATCGCGCAGGTAGCCGCCGCGCAGTTTGGACGCGATAACTCCTTCAAGTTGCTTTACGGTTTTGCCGCTCGCAGGAACGCTGCCAATAAGCGGGAAAGCGATGTAGCCCGACTGATCGACGCTATAATTATTGGTGAGGCTTGCCTGCTCAAATACGGTAACGCGCACGCGATCGCCGGAATTGAGCATATAAGGCTCGTTCAGTGCTGCATGAAAAGCCGGAGGGGCAGGGCGATAGCTTGAACATGCGGAAAGCGTCATCGCCGCGAGGCCGAGCGCGATAAGGACCATGTGGCCCGAGCGCTTTTTATGAGTTTTCTGCATTGTCATTGTTGCCTCGGTCTCTTCCGAAAAGCCTGCCGCATTTAGAGATTCGGATCACGAATATCCGAATGCTTATGAGTGATGTTATCGTTTGATTAAGGTTAATGGCTGGTAAAGAACCGCCATTCGGATGAAAAATCTTTATACATGGGCAGCTTATACAGGGCGTATTGAATAAAACCCGTTTGTCCTCTGCTAATTCGAGCGGCGATCCGTGCTGCGTCAGCAATTTGAGCCTTGGTATTAACATTGCGATGCGTGTGTTTAACGGTCTGGTTACCTTGTTCGTTTACGTTTCCTTACAAAATTGGCTGTTTGCCTTTGTATGGGTGAGGGCGGTTGCTCGAGAACCGTGTCTCGCGGAGTGTCGGAATGACTGAAGTCGATAGCCTGTCGAAAGACGCAGATATTGATATCGGTGCGCTCTTTGCGAGCCTGCGCCGAAATTGGCTTTTGATTATCAGTGGTGCAGCCATCATGGCTGTGCTGGCGTGGATTATTTGTCTGCTTATCACCCCGGACTATCGTGCAGAAACGCGCATTCTGATTGAATCGCGCGAGTCCGTTTTTACGCGCCCCAATGGTGAAGCGACGACTGAACGTCCGGTCATGGACCCCGAAGGCGTTAAAAGTCAGGTCGAGGTTCTAACCTCTGGCGATCTTTTGAAGCAGGTCGCAGACAGGCTCAAGCTTACCCAAAACGAGGCATTTACCTCAACGAATATAAGGCCTTGGACGCGTGTCTTGATTCTTCTTGGGATGCGTAACAACCCAGAAAATCTGACGCCGGAAGAGCGTGTGTTGCAGATTCTGCGTCAAAACCTGCAAGTCTTCAATGTCGCCGGTTCACGCGTGATCGTGGTTCAATATACGTCTGCCAGTGCGCAGGAAGCAGCTGATGTCGCAAATGCGGTTGCAGACGCATATATCGCGCTTCAAGGTGCTGCAAAACTTCAATCCAATGACGATGCTACCGGCTGGCTTGCGCCTGAAATCGAGGATCTGCGCGGTAAGGTTCGCGATTCAGAAAAGAAAGTCGCTGATTATCGTGCGGCCCAAGGACTTCTGACCGGACAGACGAACACCACCATCGCCGCCCAGCAGCTCACAGAAGTTACAACCGAACTTACGCGTCTGCGCGCCAATCGTGCCGCTTCGGAAGCTCGTGCCAAGAGCGTCCTTCAGGCACTCGCTTCGGGTGTGCCGGTTGATACGCTGCCCGATGTGGTTGCGTCAGGCATGATGCAGCGCCTTGCTGAACGTCGCATTGAACTCAACGCGCAAATTGCTGATCTATCGGTGACGCTGCTTGAAGGTCATCCGCGTATTAAGGCTTTGCGTTCGCAGCTTGCCGATCTGGATCGTCAGATTAATGCGGAAGGTCGCAAATTGCTTGCGAGCCTCAATAATGAGGTGAACGCCGCGAAACTTCGCGAAGATGAGCTTAACCGCGAGCTTAACCGTGTCAAAGCACAGGCCGCACAGGCTGGCGCGCAGGAAGTAGAGTTGCGGGCTCTTGAGCGTGAAGCCGCGGCTCAACGTCAGCTGCTGGAAACTTATCTGACGCGTTATCGCGAAGCTGCATCGCGAACGGATCGCAATTATGTTCCTGCCGATGCGCGCATCTTCTCGCGCGCCGATGCACCTGCGGTTCCTTATTATCCGAAGATCTTGCCTATCGTCAGCGCAACCTTTGTTGCCGGGCTTCTCATTCTTTCAATCTTCGTATTGCTACGTGAGCTGTTCAGCGGTCGGGCATTTGTAACTGCGGATGGAAGGCGCATTGCTTCGGTCGAAGAAATTGAAATGCCGGTCATTGAGGCTACGACCGATATGGCTTTTGTTCCGCCTTCGGAAAATGAACTAGAAGGCTCTCACAGGCCGGTCCGGCATTGGACATCGCCATTCATGACGGAAGCTTTGGTCGAAATCGACCAGAATGCTCCAGCCGTTCCGGAAAACCCGAATGGTGTGAAAGCGGTTGCAGATAGGCTCGTGGCGAACAAATTGAAGCGCGTTATCGCGGTTTCGCCAGAAGGCGATGCGGCTTCCGCGGGCACTGTTCGGTTGCTGCGCGAGCTGGCGGATCGTGGCAAGCGTGCCATTCTGATCGATATGACTGCCTATGGCACGTTGGGGCGGACAATGCTGGATGGCGGCAACCGTGCCGGCATTACAGAGCTTCTCGCGGGAGAACGCCGCTTCAACGACGTCATTCACACCGACCATTATTCTCAGGCGCATGTAATGCCGCTTGGTAAAGTTGAGCCGGAAAGCGCAATGCGTTCGGCTGATCGTCTGCCGTATATTCTTGACGCGCTGGAAACGGTTTATGATTTCGTCGTTGTCGAATGTGGTCCTTCGACCTCACGTCAGATACGCCGTATCGCAGATGGTCCGGCATTGGTTATCATGAATATCGTCGATCCTGACGACAACACAGTCGTTATGGCAGCCCTTGATATGGATCAGGGTGGCTATGAAGACGTCATCATTCTGATGGATAATCCGGCCCACGCTGCGGCTGCTTCCAGTTCTGAAACGCCACGGCCGACAGCCTGATTTCGATTCCCGATCAATGAGATAGCGCTTTCAACTGAATCAGATCTGGAAGCGCTTATCTTGAAATCTCAGCGTCGGGCCAATTTGCTCCGCAGTGTCTTTGCTAATTGCCATAGGCGCGGATTACCCTTGATTGCAGCAACCACCTTGCTTCTTGCTGATTGCAATGCAGTGAATGCTTTGCCTTTTGCAGTCAGCGGAATGATGGTGTCGTAGATGCTGGATTGGATATCGCACCATTCCCGCTTATAGGGCTCATCGCCGATACCGAAACTATAGATGTCTCGTCCGCTCTCGCAGTTTTTCTTGATATCTTCGTAGAACAAAAACTCGCCGGGGCTGGCGGTCATCAACTCATCATCGGCAATGGCGCTGAACTCGACGGTTGGCCCGGATTTCGAGATGCTCTTGCCAATAAGCGAACGGATTTTGCCGTTCACCTCCAGAACCTGAAGTTCGAAATTTGGAGATTGCTGTTCTGCAGCATGGCTATAAAGCTGTTTGAAGAAGGCCTGAATGTCTGCCGCTGCAAAAGGGTCGCTTATTCCCATTTGTTTAAAACGGTGGGCTTTGAGTGCAAAGAATGCGTCGAGCGCCTGCTCAGATTGCAGACGAGATTCAGGCCTATAAATCCGCCATCCGCCAGCTTCTTCATAACGCCGACCATGCTGACGATGTTTTTTAAGTTTACGCTTGGCGTTGCTGCGCTCCAGCACGCTTTCAAAGCCGCAAGTGATAGATGCCGCAAGAACCGGATTAGGGTTCTCTGCGCTCTTCGTCTGTAGCAACGGATTATCGCGCCCGGATAAGGACGGTAGCTGCCGCGTCAGTGAAAGCACATCCACGTCTGGGCGCACTTTGCGTATAGCTGTCACAAGATTTTCGATTGATTTGTAATGAACCTGACCGTCAAGCCATGGGAAATTGCAATTCGCGTGGCTTCCACCGGGATAGCGCAGAACGCGTGCGCCATTCATTCTGAGAACTTCCAATGGCAGTAGCATGATGGGCTCGTTGCCAGCAAAAAGACCCGCTACAAAGCTATCCGCATTTACTTGCCTGCGCCAGCAGTCGAACCAGTCAAAACTTTGAGCATTCCCGTGGACGGCATCCTGTTTTGACCAGATATCGCGCAACTGCTCATAATCGGTGATGAGCCGCGGTGTCAGGTTAACTGTTGCCTTGTCAGTCACGTTCAACCCGCCCCCGCAAAATAATCAGTGACGTTTTTGGCGCGGAGGTTGTGCCATCCACCAGATAATACCCATGGCTGGCAAAACCCACAAAAGACCTGTGAGGAGGAAGTAGAGCAGATGTACCCACGCCGGTGAATTGGCGAGCTGGGCTACGGCGATGATCGTTGCAAAAACTGCATAGATAATCACAAGGGCTACCAGCAGAAACGTGCCAATGAGTTTTTTCAGCCGAACGGGCATGTCTTTCTCCTCTGTCTTGTCTTCACTAGCTCGTGAGCACGCGCAAAGGAAGCGAAAACGCGTCGGCATGTCGCGTGAACCTGTCTTGTAACCGCTTCGCCTATGCGGCATGTATCCCTGACTAAATATTGAAGGAAGAGATGGCATGGCGGCAGTTACCGTTCGACATGAAGGGCAGGGCGCAACAAGATCCCGCGATGATACAAATCGTCGGTTGATCCGGTATTGGCTCTATGCGGTTTTTGTCGTTCTGATCGCCATTGTCATGGTCGGCGGCGCCACCCGCATGACAGGCTCAGGACTGTCGATTACCGAGTGGAAGCCGATCCATGGCGTTATTCCGCCGCTCAATCATGCAGAATGGCTGGAAGAATTCGATAAATACCGCCAGATTCCGCAATATCAGCAGATTAACAAGGGCATGGCCCTTGAAGAATTCCAGTTCATCTTCTGGTGGGAATGGGCACATCGTATGCTGGCCCGCTTCGTGGGCTTTCTGGTAGCCGTGCCGCTTGCGTTCTTCTGGCTTACGGGCCGTCTTAACACGACACTGAAATATCGTATGCTCGGTCTGCTTGCATTGGGCGGTTTTCAGGGCGCAATCGGCTGGTGGATGGTTGCATCGGGCCTGAGCGAACGCACAAGTGTCAGCCAGTATCGCCTGGCGATCCACCTGACCACAGCCTGCGTCATCATAACGGCGGTGTTCTACATCGCCCGCGGTTTGGTGAAATATACCGAACGCCCGGCGGAACGGTCTATCCAGCGTTTCGCTGGCTGGCTGGTATTTTCGGTGCTGATACAGATTTATCTTGGTGGTCTGGTTGCCGGCCTTCATGCTGGTCTGACTTATAACACCTGGCCATTGATGGACGGCGCGATCATTCCGTCAGATCTGTTCATACAATCGCCTTGGTGGCGTAACCTGTTTGAAAATCCAAAGACCGTGCAGTTCGTTCACCGGATGTTTGCCTATACGGTGCTGGTTCTGGCTGTGCTTCATGCTGTGCAGGTCTGGATAAACGCAGCTGCGACCACCCATGCGCGCCGGACCATCGTGCTGCTGGGCCTGATACTGGTACAGGCGGCCATCGGCATTGCAACACTTCTGATGAGCGTTCCACTTGATCTCGGTCTCACACACCAGTTTGTTGCGCTGATGGTGCTGGCCTTTGCTGTGGCGCATTGGCGCGCAACGAAGGGCGCTTACGAGGGATAGGCTTCGGGCCCATTATGAATGGGTCCTGACCCTAAGCCGTCAGGCGCAGGCTTCGTAGCGCGGAGGCTATTTTCAGCTCCCGCGCTTCATCGGCATCATTGCCGTCTTCACGGTGCCACGCCGCCGAAAGGCAGCCGTAAGCAAAAGCATAATCCAGAACATAGGCTGGATCGCGTTTGAGAATTGGCGCGAAATGCTCAGCCATGTGCTTTGCGCGTTGAAGATCAAGGCACAGATCATCGCGATCAAGCGGATTGTAGAAGATATTGGCGGCATCGAATGCTGCATCACCTATCAATCCATGTGGATCGATCACCAGCCACCCGCGCGGCCCAAAAATGACGTTCTCGTGGTGAATATCACCATGCAGCGGAATGGCGCTATGTGGCGATGACAGAAGGCGTTGGGCAAGGGATGCGGCTTCCGCATAGACCGGGCTTTCATTGGCGACTGCAAACAGACCTGCGAAATGCTTATCCAAAGGCTGCAGATCAGTGGGAACGGCAGCGGGAGAAGGCTGATGCAGTGCAGCCAGAACCTCACCGAAAACTGTCAGGCACTCACCGTCTTTACCGTTCTTCAGGTGCTGATCAAGATGATAGCTGCCCGCATATTCGAGCAGCATTGACGTGCCCTTGAGGTCGTAAAGCTTTGCAGCGCCGTGACCGTCACGCCATGAAAGATAATGCGCGCCACGCAATTCCTCCATTCCTGCAGGCTTCAGCTGCTTGATAACAAAAACCTCGTCTGGATAGTCGTTGCGTTCGACTTTCCAGACGAGGCTTGAATGTGTATCAGCCAGTGGCTCAAAAGAGCCGATATTCCATTCGGCAGGGAATATCGGCCTTTCCGTCATCAGGCTTTTCCAAGCATCAGGTTCATGTTCTGAACAGCGGCACCCGAAGCACCCTTGCCGAGATTGTCGAGCAGCGCCACGAGATTGACCTGATTGTCACCTTCCGTGCCAAACACGAACAGCTTCATGCCATCCTTGCCTGCAAGCTCCTCAGCATCGACGCGCGCAAGCTTGCTGCTTTCATCAAGCGAAACCACTTCCACAATATCCTGACCGGCGTAATGTGCAGTCAGAGCGGCATGAATATCCTTGAGCGATGGAGTGCCTTCTAGCTCGGTAACAAACAGCGGAACCTGAACGATCATACCCTGCGGGAAACGGCCCACGCTTGGGCTGAAAATCGGACGACGATCCAGACGGCCATGCAACTGAAGTTCCGGCACATGCTTGTGGTGCAACGACAAGCCGTAAAGGAAGTTATTGGCTGCGAGATGCTCTGGATGGTTCTTGTCTTCCATCTGCGCGATCATCTGCTTGCCGCCGCCCGTGTAGCCGGAAACCGCGTTGACGCTGATCGGATAATCCGCAGCCAGCAGGCCAGCGTCGCGCAATGGGCGCACCAGTGCGATTGCACCCGTCGGATAGCAGCCGGGATTGGCAACGAGCCGTGCCTCAGAGATCCGCTCACGCTGTCCTTTTGCAAGCTCTGCGAAACCATAAGCCCAGTCGGCATGTACGCGATGTGCCGTTGAGGTATCGATGATGCGGGTCGAGTTGTGACCTTCCAGCAGTGTGACAGCTTCCTTGGAAGCGTCGTCCGGCAGGCAGAGGATCGCGATATCGGCAGCGCGCAGATAGTCGGCGCGCAAATCCTTGTTGCGTCGCTCGGCTTCCGGGATGGAAATAACTTCAAGATCGTCGCGCTCGGCAAGGCGGGTGCGGATTTGCAGACCGGTGGTGCCGTGTTCGCCGTCGATGAAGATTTTCGGTTTCATGCGCTTTGCCTTTAGATTTCAGAAAGTTACATCAATATTCGGAATCGATTTTTCAGCTGCTTGAACCAGTTTCTGAGCTTTATCTATCGTCGTCGTGCTTTTTGTTCAGCCAGCAATCCAAGATAGTACATTGCAATGGTTGCTCCGGCGATTGCCGTTATATCAGCATGATCATAAGCCGGTGCAACCTCAACAACGTCCGCACCCACGAAATCAAGCGAAGTGAGCTTACGAAGAACGGAAAGCATTTTCGCAGACGAAGGGCCCCCGGCAACAGGTGTGCCTGTTCCTGGCGCAAAGGCTGGGTCGAGGCAATCAATGTCGAAAGTCAGATAGGTCTTCTTGCCAGCGATGCGCTTGAGAATTTCGTCAGCAATTGCCTGCGCCGACGTATCCTCGACTTCGTGACCATAAATGATCTTGATGCCGCAATCTTCCGGCGCATGTGTGCGAATACCGACCTGGATCGAATGTTCGGGGTCGATAATCCCGTCACGAACGGCACGCGCGACGAAAGAGCCGTGATCAATGCGTTTGCCATCGTCGAACCAGGTATCCTGATGGGCATCGAACTGAACGAGCGCCAGCGGACCATATTTTGCAGCGTGAGCTTTGAGCAGGGGCCAAGTCACGAAATGATCGCCGCCAAGCGTTAGCAAAAATGCATCTGATTTGAGGATTTTTGCGGCTTCCCGCTCGATAGTCGCTGGCGTCTTATAGTGATTGCCATAATCAAGCAGGCAATCACCGTAGTCGATGACAGCAAGGTCTTCGAACAGATCGCGCTCGAATGGATATTGCGGATCATTGTCGAAAATTGCCGATGCACGCCGAATGGCCTGCGGACCAAACCGTGCGCCCGGACGATTAGAGACCGCCGCATCGAACGGAATACCCCAGACCACGGCTTCAGCACCTTTCAGCGATTTACTGTAAAGACGCCGCATAAACGACAGCACACCCGCATGGGTGGGGTCGGTGGCAGCACTTGTCAGGCTGCGAGCGGTGAAAGCATGGTCAATCGTCTTAGAGGGCATGGCCGGCTCCCGGATGGTGTCTCAACTCTCATAGCGCTTCACGAAGCAAAATGGGAGATTGCTTTATGCGGTTTTAAAGCATGTCGCGGAAAAGTGGGAACCGGTTTTCCGATAACGATATGCTTAAAATCAAAAAAGATGGAGCGATCATGATGATTACGATTAAGTGCGACGCGCTCTATCTTCAAACCCGTAAGCGCGTTCTACACGCGCAATGCGAACGCAATAAGTTTCATACCACTGCTGGCGACCAAGCTTTTGCGCCACAAGATGATCAACGTCGCGCTTCCATGCGCGGATGCTGTCTTCATCCACCCAGAATGAATTGGTGATGCCGAAACCTTCTGCATCGCGCGCACTCTCAACGCCAATATAGCCGGGCTGCTTTGCAGCAAGCTCCGCCATGCGGTCGGCCATTTTACCATAGCCATCATCATCGCCCAGACGTTGCGACGAAAACGAAACAACGAAGTAGGGTGGTTGGGGTGTATGAGCGAAGCGTTGCGACGGCATTTATTGTTTCCAGCTTTACAATCCGGTGATCAATAACAAAAAAGCGGACCCGAAGGCCCGCTTTTCTGTAATTCCAAAGCGATAAATATGAATGCTTCGAGAACTGGCCTGAAGCGTACTAACGCTTCGAGAACTGGAACGAACGGCGAGCCTTGGCCTTACCGTACTTCTTACGTTCAACAACGCGGCTATCGCGAGTAAGGAAGCCACCCTTCTTGAGAACCGTGCGAAGGCCTGGTTCGTAGTAGGTGAGTGCCTTGGAGATGCCGTGACGAACAGCACCGGCCTGACCGGAAAGACCGCCGCCAACAACAGTTGCGACAACGTCGAACTGACCAGCGCGGTTCGAAGCAACGATTGGCTGCTGCAGGATCATCTGCAGAACCGGACGTGCGAAGTATGCAGCAAATTCTTTGCCGTTGACTGTGATCTTGCCAGAACCTGGCTTGACCCAAACGCGAGCAATCGCGTCTTTACGCTTGCCGGTCGCATAAGCGCGGCCCTGAGCGTCGATCTTCTGAACGTGAACCGGAGCGGCCTGTTCAGCGGCTACGCTGCCGAGTTCTTCGAGCGAGTTGAGCTGCTCAGCCATGATTATGCATTCCCTTTGTTCTTGCGGTTCAGCGCTGCTACGTCCAGAACTTCTGGCTGCTGAGCTTCATGCTGATGTTCTGCACCTGCGTAAACGCGCAGGTTCTTCATCTGGCGACGGCCAAGAGGACCGCGTGGGATCATGCGCTCGATAGCCTTTTCAAGAACACGTTCCGGGAAACGGCCTTCGAGAATCTGGCGAGCAGTACGTTCCTTGATGCCACCTGGATGGCCAGTGTGCCAGTAGTAAACCTTGTCGGTGTACTTCTTGCCGGTCAGAACAACCTTGTCTGCATTGATGATGATGACATTGTCGCCATCGTCAACGTGCGGGGTGAAGGTTGCTTTGTGCTTACCGCGCAGGCGATTGGCGACGAGGGATGCGAGACGACCGACGACGAGACCTTCTGCGTCGATCAGAATCCACTTCTTCACCACTTCGGCTGGCTTCTGAGAAAAAGTTGCCATTGAAGTCTTCCTTGACTTAATCCCCGATCTTGCGATCCGGGCTTTTCTTGTTGCTTGTGTTGGTCGTACCAATCGTGACGACGGCCAACCGTAAGAACGTATAAAAGCGGGCTTCCATACGTGCTGGGCGGGTCGATACACAAACTCTGACAGGCCGTCAAGCGCTGTTTTTACGGCAATCTTTTAAAAAGTCAATAAAAACAATAAGCTATGATATTGGTATTATAATACCGTATCTTTTTATCGTGGTGGAATGGAATAAGTCGCGGTTGCGTGTGCAATAAGCTCACCTGTTGTGGCGCTTGTAAGGCTTATATCCAAAACGGCCAAACGCTTTCCGAGCTTGAGAATCCGTGCCACAGCTTCGACTATGCCCGGATCGGCTTTGCGGAGAAAATTGATGTTGAGGTTGGTCGTGACCGCCAGCGCTACAGGCCCGATATGACCTAAAATGGCCGCATAAGCCGCCACATCAGCCAGAGCAAAGAGAGAAGGGCCGGATACAGTGCCGCCCGGGCGTAAATGTTGTTCGTCAGCATGAAGATGCATGATCGCAGCACCTTCACTGACCGAGACGATCTTAAAGCTTTCACCAAGCTGCGGAAATTCGCGCTCCATGAAGGTTTGCAAATCTTCAATACTCATGACGGGGCTCAAGCCGGTATGGTGTGCAGTGCTGATGTTCATCTTCTCTCCCTTGAAATAAGAAATAGGGGGAGTGTGGCCGGTCTTGCAAGCATGTGTTTCTGTATGCTTACAATAAAAGCCGGAATGGCATTGGAGGAACGTTATGCAGATGTCTTCAGATAACGAGATTCGCGATATTCTGCAGTCCGCCAAAACGATTGCTTTGCTAGGTGCTTCGCCAAAACCAGAGCGGCCGAGCAACGGTGTCATGAAATTTCTGTTGGATCGTGGCTATCACGTCATTCCCGTTAATCCGGGGCAGGTGGGAAAGACCATCCACGGGCAGCAAGTCGTAGCTGAGCTTACCGACATCAACGAGCCGATTGATATGGTGGACGTGTTTCGCGCGTCCTATTCACTTCCCGGTATTGTGGATGAAATTCTCGCCTTAAAACATCGCCCGGCCGTTCTTTGGACACAGCTTGACGTGGTGCATGAAGAGGCTGCAAAAAAGGCTGAAGAAGCTGGTTTGAAGGTTGTGATGGATCGGTGTCCAGCTATCGATTACCCGCGTCTGATTGGTTGACCGTAAACCACGGAATTAATTTCTTTAATTGTATCGCTGGGAGCAAATTCCTCCTTTGCTTTCTCTCACGCAAAGCCTAACGTCCGGTCACATTATTCGGCATAGGCTGTAAGGAGGAACTCATGTCTAAGCGCTCACCAGGGATCGAAACACTCGCAGTTCACGCAGGCGCGAAGCCTGACCCAACTACGGGCGCGCGGGCCACGCCGATCTATCAGACCACATCCTTCGTGTTTAACGATGCAGATCATGCCGCATCTCTGTTTGGCCTGCAGGCTTTTGGCAATATCTATACGCGCATCACAAATCCAACCACAGCCGTTCTGGAAGAGCGCATTGCGGCTCTTGAAGGTGGTACGGCGGCTGTTGCGACGGCTTCCGGTCATGCTGCACAGCTGCTTGTTTTCCATACACTGCTGCAGCCGGGTGATAATTTCATCGCAGCGCGCCAGCTTTACGGCGGTTCGATCAACCAGTTCGGTCAGTCGTTCAAATCTTTCGGCTGGCAGGTTCGTTGGGCTGATGCGACCAACCCGACCGATTTCGCAAAGCAGATCGATAGCAAGACGCGCGCAATCTTCATTGAAAGCTTTGCCAATCCGGGCGGGATCGTCGTCGATATCGAAGCGATTGCCGAAATCGCACACAAGCATGGTCTGCCACTGATCGTAGATAACACGCTGGCATCGCCTTATCTGGTGCGCCCGATTGAGCACGGCGCGGATATCGTCGTGCATTCGCTGACCAAGTTCATCGGCGGTCACGGCAATTCGATGGGGGGCATTCTGGTTGACGCTGGCACATTTGATTGGGCCAAGTCCAGCAATTATCCGCTTCTGACTGAACCACGCCCAGACTATGCCGGGCTCGAATTGCACAAGACCTTTGGCAATATCTCGTTTGCCATTGCGGCGCGCGTACTCGGTCTGCGCGATTTTGGCCCGGCCATTTCACCGTTCAATGCATTCCAGATCCTGACAGGCGTTGAAACATTGCCACTGCGTATGCAGCGCCACGCGGATAACGCATTGAAGGTCGCTTCATGGCTGCATGGGCATGAAAAAGTGTCCTGGGTGAATTATGCGGGACTTCCGCATGACAAATACCATGCGCTGCAGCAGAAATATTCTCCGAAGGGCGCTGGCTCGGTTTTCACCTTCGGCCTGAAGAGCGGTTATGAAGCAGGCGTCAAGTTTGTTGATAGCCTTGAGTTGTTCTCGCTTCTGGCCAATATCGGTGACACGCGTTCGCTGGTTATTCACCCGGCATCAACAACGCATCGTCAGCTGACTGACGAACAGAAGGTTGCCGCGGGCGCAGGCTCTGATGTTGTTCGTCTGTCCATTGGTATTGAAGACGCCGATGACATTATCGCTGATATCGAGCAGGCACTCGCCAAGGTTTGATGCGATGAGCCGATTCCTCAGTTTTGATATCGATGGTGTGGAACCAGAAGAAAGCGCTCCTTTGCCGGAGCGCGTTCTTTCTGGTGATCCGCGGTTTCTTACGTGGAACTTCGAGGAAAGTACCGACGGCAAGCTATTCGCAGGCATATGGGAGAGCTCACCCGGAAAATGGCGCGTAGAATATGACGAATGGGAGTTTTGCCATATTCTGGCAGGCCACTCGGTTTTGACGGAAGAGGGCGGCGAAGCACGTACGCTTAAAGCAGGCGATAGTTTTGTTATTCAGCCGGGTTTCAAAGGTACCTGGGACGTTATTGAAACTACGCGCAAAGAATATGTAATCCGGCTTTGAAAGTGCCGCTTGATTGTTTGAAACTGAAAGGCCCGGTCGATTGACCGGGCCTTTCTTTTTAAGCGCCGTATGGCACCCATATATTTTTGACTTGAACAGCTCTGCGCAAGTAATCGCGACCTTGTGCTTCGCTGGTATTGTTCCAGTTAGGCAGACGGCCATTGCTGACCCATGTGGCCTTGAGATTTCCGGCAGAAGCCTTTTCAACCATCGCGCTTCCTTCCTTAGAACCGAAGTACCAAAGGGCTGCCACTTCATCATGTTCAGCCAATGTCTTGGCCAAGACATCACGCTCACCAGTGACGATGTTGATTACACCACCCGGCACATCCGATGTGTCGAGCACCTGATAGAAATCGCCAGCAATTAGCGGATGACGGCTTGATGGCACGACAACTGCGCGATTACCCATCGCAATTGCTGGCAGCACAAGTGAGACCAGCGACAAAAGCGGAGCTTCATCCGGGCAGACGATACCCATCACACCCCATGGCTCGTTCATGGCGAGCGTCACATGGCGCGACTTGGTCGAATGCACCGCGCCGTCGAATTTGTCGGCCTGTGCCGCGTAATAGAAAATGCGGCGCAGTGATGCTTCGACTTCTTCGATAGCTTTCTTTTCGCTGATGCCGGCGCTCTCAACAAGGCGAGCCACAAATTCGTCGCGGCGTGCATCGAGGTTTTCACCCAGATAATAAAGCACCTGTGCCCGGTTATGGGCGGTGGCGCTGCCCCAGCTTGATGCTTTGGCTGCCGCTTCAACCGCATTGCGGATATCTTTGCGGTTGCCAATGCCAGCCTGACCGATAACCGCGCCGCCTTTGCCTGTGACCGAATAGCTATAACCACCATCAGGACGAGCCTGCTTGCCGCCAATATAGTTCTTCATGGTGCGGTCAATGCCATCGATGACGATCTTGTCTTCACCTGATGGCGCAGCAGACGGTACGAAGCTTTCGACAGCCTTTGGAGAAGTCAGCGTCTTTTCCCAATCTGCTGCAAGATACTCGTAAAGGCCTTCGCGAGCACCTTCACGGCCGTATCCGCTTTCGCGATAGCCGCCAAAGCCTGCGCCTGCATCCAGCATATTGGTGCAGTTGATCCAGACAACACCGGCCTTCACGCGAGCTGCGAGGTCAAGCGCAACATTGATGTTTTCCGACCAGATGGATGCGGCAAGGCCGTAACGCGTATTGTTGGCGAGTGCCACAGCCTCATCTGGCGTACGGAAGGTTGTGGCGGCGGCGATTGGTCCGAAGATTTCCACCTGGCAGACCGTTGCCGCCTGATCGACCTCAGTGAAAAAACCGGGCGCAATGTAATTACCCTTGGCAGGCAACGGATTTGGTGTCTGCCAGAGTTGGCCACCTTCATCGATACCTTTCTGGATCAGATCGGATATGCGTTTCACCTGAGTAGGCGAGACAATGGCGCCAACATCAGTGGATTTGTCGAGCGGATCACCGACGCGCAGGCTTTCAAGACGCTTTTTCAACTTGGCATAGAAGCGATCGGCAATACCTTCCTGCACCAGAAGACGTGAACCCGCGCAGCAGACCTCGCCTTGGTTAAACCAGATGGCGTCGACGACACCTTCAACAGCGGCATCGAGATCAGCATCTTCAAATACGATGAAGGGCGACTTGCCACCAAGCTCCAGCGAGAGCTTCTTGCCAGAACCTGCAATTTGCTCGCGGATGATGCGGCCCACTTGTGTCGAGCCGGTGAAAGCAACCTTGTCGACGCCGTCATGACCGCAGAGGCTCGCACCCGTTATGCCATCGCCCTGTACGATATTGACCACACCGGCAGGCAGGCCAACTTCGTGGCAGATTTCTGCAAAGGCAATAGCGGTCAGTGGTGTGAGATCAGCAGGCTTCAACACAATCGTATTGCCAGCAGCCAAGGCCGGCGCGATCTTCCACGCCAGCATCAACAATGGGAAGTTCCAAGGGATCACCTGACCACAAACGCCAACCGGCGAGAAGCCCTTGAACTCATCTTCAACCATCTCCGCCCAACCGGCATGATGGTAGAAATGACGAACTGCCAGCGGAATATCAATGTCGCGCGTTTCACGCAGCGGTTTGCCATTATCCATGGATTCCAGAACCGAGAGGAAGCGTTCTCGCTTCTGGATATGGCGGGCAATTGCATAAAGGTATTTTGCACGTTCATGGCCGGAAAGCTTTGACCACTTGCCAAAGGCACCACGCGCAGCTTTCACAGCCTGATCGACGTCTTCCTGCGTTCCAAGTGTGATCTCGGCAAGCTTGTCGCCATTGGCTGGATTGGCCACGGCAATGGTTTTGCGGCCTTCCGGTTTGACGAAAGCGCCGTTGATATAATGACCGAAAGAATGGCCATGCTGTTCCAGCCACTGCTTCACATCGCCGTTTGCTTCAGGGGAAGGTCCATATTCCATGGTCTTCAGAATGTCCTTGATGGGTCGCATTTTATGTTCCTTACGAGCATTTCCAGCAAAACTGCGTGAGCGTTTGAGTAGGAGAATGCGAAATGCCAAGTTTAAGCAGCGGCGTGACGATTGGCGCTTGAATAGCGTCCGGTCACGAAGTGCTCTAATTGTCGTTCAATATCGCCGAGCATCGATGATGCGCCGATGCGGAAAAGATCGGGTTCAAGCCAGCGATTGCCGAGCTCTTCTTTCATGAGCGTGAGCCAAGCGAGTGCGTCCTTGGCGGTCTTGAGACCACCGGCAGGCTTGAATCCGACGATCTGCCCGGATAGCTCGCCATAATCCCGCAATGCCCGCACCATGGTAAGGCTGACGGGCAGCGTCGCGTTGACATCTTCCTTGCCGGTTGAGGTCTTGATGAAATCAGAACCCGCCTGCATCGCAACCATCGAAGCGCGATAAACATTGGTGAGCGTGTTGAGATCACCGGTTGCGAGAATGGCCTTCATATGCGCCTCGCCACAGGCTTCGCGCATGGCGGCGATTTCGTCATAAAGCGCCGACCAATTTTGTGTCAGCACATGCTCGCGGGTAATGACGATGTCGATTTCGTGCGCACCCTGCTCAACCGCATAGGTGATTTCTGCAAGGCGCAATGGCAAAGGTGTCAGGCCCGCCGGAAAACCTGTTGCCACAGAGGCTACGGGAATGCCGGAGCCCTCCAGTGCTTTGACTGCATGGGACACCATGGTCGGATAAACACAGACTGCGCCGGTGGTTATGCCTGCATCGAGCAGGCCGAGGGCTTCAAGAATGTCATCGCGCACGGGGCGGCGCGCCTTGGCACAAAGTCTGCGCACGCGTCCGGCGGTATCATCCCCGGCGAGCGTCGTCAGGTCGATGCACTGGATTGCACGAATAAGCCATGCTGCCTGATATTCTTTCTTGATCGAACGTCGCGCTGGCAGCGTTGCAGCGCGACGTTCCGAGGCGCTGCGGTTCACGACAACATCTTCAAACCATTCAGGCTTGAGCGGCGTGCCATTATTGCGGGGAAGGGTTTCGGTCATTGTATTGTCCGTCTGTGAGGTTTGTTGACGTTCAAGAGCACTTAGGCGCGTTCGATCAAAGGCGCGTGGTCACGGCAGAACGTTTCAAATTCATCGGCACTGGCATAAGCCTTTTGCGTGCCGGGTCGGGTGATGGAATGAGCGGCATAAAGGGAGGCTTTGCGAAGTGCAGCTTCCATATCGCCCGTCTCCGCATAGAAGCGGGCAAACGAGCCGATAAAGGCATCGCCTGCGCCTGTCGTGTCTTTCGGTGTGACTTTGACCGGCGGGATATTGACGATCTCAGTTGCGGTAATCATGCATGCGCCACGTCCGCCGAGTGTCACGATGACCGTGCGGATACCGCGCGCAATCAACGAGCGAGCGGCAACGACAATCTCATCATCCGTGCTGGTTGGAAGGCCAGACAAAAGAGCAAGCTCGCTCTCGTTGGGCACGAGGAAGGTCACTTGTCGGATACGCTCAGGATCAAGATCAGCCGCAGCAGGCGCGGGGTTCAAAATAGTTTCGATGCCATTTTCAGCAGCAAAAGCGATTGTGTGGTAGACGGTCTCGACCGGCACTTCCATCTGCATTAGGATCAGGCCGCACTGCTTCAGATCACTGGCAGCCTTGTCGACTTCGGCTGGTAGGAGGTCTGCATTGGCACCTTTGACGATCAGGATCGAGTTTTCGCCTGAAGGTTCGACAAAGATAGGGGCTACACCGCTCGACTTGCCCGATACTTTGAGAACGTGTCGCGTATCGACGCCAAAGCTATTGAGATTGCGGATCGTATTATCGGCAAAGACGTCGTCGCCAACGCGGGTTACCATCATCACGTCGGCACCGAGGCGTGCAGCTGCAACAGCCTGATTTGCCCCCTTGCCGCCGCAGCCAATTTCGAACGTTGGTGCTTCAAGCGTCTCGCCGGGGCCAGGCATACGGTTCACATAGGTGATGAGATCCACCATGTTGGAGCCGACCACTCCGATCTTTCTGGTCATGAGAAGTTCCTTTGAAATTTCAGAGTGCCCTGATCTTGGCTTCAAACTGTTCGGCGGTAGGCTGATCGAGATAGCCAACGCGCACGGGGAAGATGGCGCGCTCACCCGACGCCAGTATCCGCACATTGTTCTTGGCTTTTTCGGCGAGATAGCCTTCCGGCTCGCAAGTGGATGGCAGGGCAAAGGCTGCAACCTGCGCATCACCGTTGACGAGAATCCAGCGTACGGTTTTCGGGAAAGCCTCAACCGGATAGGAGATCGCAAAGCCGTCACCATCAGCAAGCTGCATCATCTGATGCGTCTTGCCATCGGCATCGGTTGGTAAGCCACGAATGTAGAAGACCTGTTCGGGATCGTAGCGTTCCGGTTCATCCAACACTTCCATCACGGAAGGATCTGCGGCTAGTTCATCAATCAAGGAGAGGTAATCGTCATTGGGTGTCACATGGCCCGGAACGGCCGTGCGAACCTGCACCTGATCTGGTGTAAAGGCGACCGGCTGCACAATGCGCGCGTCTTCGTCATAGGCGAAATTGACGTGGCACATATACATCAGCTCCATCGGAGCCGATGACAGGTTTTCAACATCCATGGTGATGTCGAAGAGCGTTTCCTTTGCATGAAGCCGAACGCTTGGCCGCGCGAGATAATGCGCGCCAAAGCCCATGACATATTCATATTCGCCAGTGACTTCGACAAAGCTGCCATGTTCATCCGCGCCGAACAAAAGCCCCGCCTTGTCCATCTTTGCGCAGGCCATTTCACCATGCAGAAGGTGATTATCCTGTGGCGAAGGGCAACCATTGCGCAAGATTCCGCTGTGAAAAGCAAAGCATCCATAAGTCTCGACGATGGTGGTTGCCGGACGCGGCATGGAGAAGCTGTTGCCCATGGTAAGGTCAATGCCGTCGAACTCTGCGCCCCATACCATCTGCCCCATGAATGGAAGCACGATGATATTGCCGCGCTCGTTTTCGATCAGTAGAGCTTCGATGCCGCTTGGATAGCGAAATGCCGTCACACTCAGCCCGTCTGAACTGGCAATGACATGCGGCTGTTCGACAAAGTCCTGACGACGAAGATGAAATTCAATATCCTGCATTTGGGATCACCTGCCTTGATTGCGCGAAGCATTGATCGCGATGACGAGGATGAGGAACGCACCCCAGATGAAGTCGATCAGGTGGTTGGAGAACCGCATCATCTGAAAGCCGGAGGAAAGAAGCATGAGAGCGATCAGCGCGATGGCGATGCCCAGCACACGCCCCTTGCCACCAGCCGGATTGGTGCCGCCAAGCACGGCGATCAGAACCGCCTGCAACAGATAGGATGCGCCATAATCGGACTTAGCCGCATTGGTACGTCCCGACAAAATGATCCCAGCAAGCGAAGCGAGAACGCCCGTAAGCATGTAGGAATAAAGGATCATGCGTTCTTTGCGGATGCCAGCAAACACGGCTGCGCGCGGGTTGGTGCCGATCAGCATCAGATTGATACCAAGCGTGGTGCGCGTCAGCAAAATTCCGACGAGAATGCAGACCACGATGAATAGAAGGAAAGGCGTGGCGATGCCCATGATCTTTCCATTGCCTACCCAGTTCCAAGCATCCGGAAAACCAACGATGGCAGGCCCACCGGTAAGCACCAGCGCCAGTCCCATCAGAACCTGGCCTGTGCCGAGTGTTGCGAGGATCGGCGTGATGCGCAGTTTGGCGATCAGCAGCCCGTTCACAAGGCCTGATAGAAGCCCGATGAGTATCGCAAGCAGGATACCAATGACCGTGTAAAACAACATTCCAGAGCCTGAAGTGTGGGCTGCCTGCACCATGGATGAGTGGAAATAGACGCCAGCGACAATACCCGCCAGATTGGCAATGCCGACCACCGAAAGATCAATGCCGCCCGTCAACATCGCAATCATCATGGCGACGGAGAGGATGCCCAACTCCGGCATGATGTAGCTGATTGATTCAAAGTTGTAGTAACGCAGGAACTTGTCCGGGTTCATCCAGGTCATCAGCGCGAACACAAGCACGGTGATCACAACGAGCTGGATGATATTGTTGTCTCCGCCAAGGATGCGGCGCATGTCGAAAGACTGTTTCATGTCGCTTTCTCCCTTCAGGCGATGCTTTTGCGATCGCGCCACGCCGTGATGGCGGTTGCTGCGATGATGATGAGGCCGACCACGACACGCTGCCATGTGGTGTCGACCTTCATGATGATGAGCGAGTTTTTGACCATCACGAGCATGAAGACACCCATGAGTGTGCCAAGCACTGTTCCGCGGCCGCCGAAAATCGACGCACCACCGAGAACCACGGCTGCGATCACATCGAGTTCGAGGCCTACAAAATCGCGCGGATTGGCAAGCCAGATCATGGATGAATGCAGCAGCCCTGCAAAACCTGCCAAGGCACCCGCCACGCAATAAACGAAGAAGATCGTGCGGCGCGTGTTGAAGCCGACGCGCTTTGCGGCTTCCGGCGAGCCGCCATAGGCATAAACACTGCGTCCGATCATCGTATGGCTGAGGATCAGGTGGATCAGCAATGCAAGCGTGAGATAGACGAGGAACATCGCGGTCAGACCAAAGGCTGTGCCGGAGGCAGAGGTGAGCGAAATCACGTCTGTCTTGCCAAACTCGATCAGCTCTTTTGGCATCTTGTTGATATTGACGATGCTGGTGCCAACAAGACCCAGCACAAGGCCGCGCACAATGGAGCCGGTGCCGAGCGTCACGATCAGCGGGATCATCTTGAAGCGATGGATGATGAAGCCGTTAAAGGCACCGAGCAGCAAGCCGATCAACGTTGCCGCGACAAACGGAATGAACACACCATCATAGCCAAGGTAAACCATGGCGCGGACGGTCAGATACATTGCCGCAATAGCAAAGGCCGTAAACGATACGTCGATGCCGCCGGAAATCATCACCAGCAGAACGCCAAGCGCCATGATGCCGATCACGACATTGGAACGTAGAAGCCCGAAAATATTATCCAGTGACCAGAAGGCGGGGTTGATAAGACCAATAATAATCATTGCGGCGAGAAGCACACAGGCAATGATGAATTCGGTACTGCGAAAGAATTTCATGTGCCGGTTCCTCAATTCAAGGTCTTGAGCCGGTCATTGACGGCGTCTTCTGTCATGTTTTCACCGGAGAGTTCATCGACGAAACGTCCACGATGCATCACCAGCACACGATTGCAGTTTTGAACCAGCTCCGGCACATCATCGGAAATCATCAGAACGGACAGACCTTCATCCTGTGCGAGTTTGCGGATGATGTTGTGAATCTGAGCCTTTGAACCCACATCAACGCCAACCGTTGGCCCGTTGAGGATCAGGATTTTAGCGCCAGTCAAAAGCCATCGCGCCAACACAACGCGTTGCGCGTTGCCGCCGGAGAGATGGTTGACGGGTGTATGCGGGCCGGGCGCAACAATATTCATTGCCGAGAACATATCGCGCGTTGTCGCGTCCGCTTTTTTGCGATTGATGAACAAACCACGTACGAATTTCTCAATCGACGTCACAATGATATTGCGCTCAATCGACTGGGTGAGGAAAAGCCCTTCCGTGAGGCGATCTTCCGGCACATAAGCAACGCCGCAGGCAATGCCTTCCTGCACGGTTTTGGGATGAACAGGCTTGCCATCGATCCGCACATTACCGGTAAAGTCAGGCTTCATTCCAAAGAGAGCCAAGGCAAGCTCGGTACGGCCAGAACCGATCAGGCCGGAAATGCCAACAATCTCGCCTGCATGAAGCGTGAGGCTGGCTTTTTCCACTGAACCGGGAACCGAGAGATTGTCGACCTCAAGGCTCGGAACATGGGTCGCGCCTTCACGGGCAACCCATTGGTAGCTGTGTGCCGTCAGTTCCTGGCCCGTCATGGCGCGGGTGATCGCCGGTTCGTCAAACTCGTTAATCGGGCCTTCCGCGACTTTCTTGCCGTTGCGGAATACAGTCAGCCGCTCGCTGATTTCCAGCATTTCGCGCATCTTGTGGCTGACGAACAGCACGGCGATGCCCTGTGCCTGAATATCGCGCACGATCTTGAACAGCGCGTCGACTTCATGTCGGGTAAGCGCAGTGGTTGGTTCATCCATGATCAGAAGCCGCGCGTCGGCCATAACGGCGCGCGCTATTGCAACGATCTGCTTGCCGGATGTTGGCAGGCTGTCCACATCGGCATCCAGATCCATCTGAACACCGAGACGATCAAGCGCCTGCTGCGCAAGTTCGCGCACGCGCTTCCAGTCGACAGCTTTTCGGCCTTCCATGAGAAATGTATTGATCGCGAGATTCTCCGCGACCGTCAGGTTTCCGAACAGGGAGAAATCCTGATAAATCACCTGAATGCCATGATGTACGGATTTGACAGGATCGAGCTTGCCGACCGTCTTGCCGTCGATCAGAATTTCACCGTCTTCGGGTGTGTAAACACCGGACATGATCTTGATTACAGTGGATTTGCCAGAGCCGTTTTCGCCAGCTAGGCAGTGAATTTCGCCGGGCTTGATGGTAAAGGACACGTCGTCCAGCGCTTTCACGCCGCCAAAGCGCTTCCCGATATGGCGCAATTCGATCAGATTTTCAGTCATAGAGGCCTCGTGCAAGGCTGCAAATGCAGATGGAATGGGGAGAAAGAGGCGGGGGCCTCTTTCTCCTGTTCAGCAACGATTAGAAGTCGTACTGATCCATGTTTTCCTTGGTCACGCCGACCCAGCCTGCGCCGTAGAGCAGGTTTGGCATGGAAGCGTCGGGAGCGATCAGGCTTTCATAGCCAGGCAGACCGAGATTAAGGCCAGCCTTGATTTGCTCATTCTTCTTTTCAAGGGCTGCAACGGCCAGCATGTTCATGGCATAGCCCGCGACTGCCGGGTCCCAGAACTGAATATACTGAACATCGTCATTCTTGATGTACTCACCGGCAACCGACACAAGACCGGTGCCAGCGAATGAGACTTTACCCTTTAGTCCGCCTTCAGCAATCAGACGACCGGCACCGGCTGAAGTAGGCATTGGCGCGCCCAGAATACCGGTGATGTCAGGATAGGCGGTCATTGCTTCCTTGAGCTTGTTGTAATCGGTATTTGCATCGTCATAGGTTTCGAGACGTTCAGTCGCCTGCGACATTTCCGGGAAGTTGGCCTTCTGATACTCAACGGCACCATCAACCCATTCCATCTGTGACTTCGAGGTCAGGCTGCCAACGGTGGCAACATATTTGCCCTTGCCGCCCATCGACTTGCCCAGTTCCTTCATAAGGTTGGCGCCGTAGGCCTTATTGTCGAAAGCTTCGATGTCATAGTCGACATTCTGAATGTTGGAAGCTTCATGGCTGATAACGACGATGCCGCGTTCACGAGCCTTCTTCAAGACTGGTTCCACAGCCTCAACCGAGAACGGTACGATGGCAATAGCGTCAACGCCCTGAGCGATCAGGTTTTCTACGATCTGAACCTGAGCGGCCGCATCTGCCTGACTTGGACCAACCATCCAGACGTCATTGCCGGTATCGGCCTTGAACTGCTCAACGCCGTCACGCATACGGTCGAACCAGGCAATGCCGTCAACCTTCACAACTGTCGCGATCGTGTATTTCTTGTCGTTTGCCGTCGTGATCAGGTCTTTATTGATTTTCGACGTATCGACGACGCCTTCCGCAAAAGCATGTGGCACGGCAACAGACATCGTAACAGACGCGGCAATAGCCATGGACGCGATAAACTTCTTCACCGGTATTTCCTCCCTGGAAACGAATAGCCCCCGCCAAAAGCGCTTCCGCGCAGGCGAGATTGGTGACTACTGATTTTTACGCTGATGCTTTGCAGACTGCTGCTGACACCAGTGTCTCCTCCATTGCGACCATCAACGCTGGATAAGTCGCAAATTCCTCTTTCTTGGCGCAGGCTGCCTGAAGCGTTGTGGCCTGCTGCAAATTCCTATTGTCAGATCCTCCCGATAATGCGAATTATAATGTTATAATCCGATCATTATGTTTGGATCGTTTCATATTTCTGTTTGACCTGTCAAGTATGCACCATCGCAATTGCACCAATTGATGTGGCAAGCTAAACGGGGGTGAACGGCAACCGAAATGGGGAATCAGTGAGCAGGATCAGTCGTAAAGACGAACGGATTGCCGAACTTGCGGCTCTTGTTGAGGAAGCGGGAGTGCTGCGTCTTCGCGATGCAGCCACGCGGCTGGGCGTTTCGGAAATGACAATTCGCCGCGATATCGGGACCGATTCCGGGCCGCTCAATTGTTTGGGTGGTTACATTATTCCTGTGCAGGATAACGGTAACGGCAGCGATTATGTCTTTGATCTTGAAAAAGATTGTCATGCCAATGCAAAAGCGCAAGCCTGCGCGGCAGCCGCAGCGCTTATCGAGGCGCATGACACTGTTTTTATTGATTGCGGCACGACAACGCCATATCTCGCGCAGCAAATACCGCAAAACCAGCACATCACCGTGGTCTGTTATTCGCTGAATATCGCCGAGATTCTATCGCGCCGGGATGATGTCCGGCTCATCGTGCTCGGTGGGGTTTACCACCCGGAAGCCGCGTCTTTCTCAAGTGATGAAGGCATAGAGGTTCTCAAGCGCGTCAATGTCAACAAGGCTTTCTTGTCGGCAGGCGGTGTTGATGAGCAACACGGAGTCACCTGCTCGCACTTTCATGAGGTGCCGGTAAAGCAGATGGCGATGCAGCGCGCGCTCCAGAAACATCTGGTGGTTGATGAAAGCAAATTCGGCAAAGTCCGCGCTGCACGCTTTGCCGGAATGGTAGATTTCGATTCCATCGTTTCAGGCTGAAATACACGTCCGTCGTCCCGCAATTAGGAAGCTTTGGTGCAGTTCAAATTTTCGAAATCGGCGCTGGTCATCACTATCATGATCTTCTTTGGTCTTTTGCTGTTGGCGACCGCAGGCGCTGGCCTTGGCTGGATAAGAAGCTTCTTAGGCGATGTTATTGCTGTAATCTTCGTCTATTTTGCATTCCGTACGGTGCTTGACGGAAACCGAGTTTTGTTGGCTCTGGCGGCATTTTTTGTAGGCGTGGCGGTTGAGGCCGGGCAATATCTGTCCAAAGTATTCGGTAGTGAAATCAGCAACCGAGCGCTGCGGATCATTCTGGGGGCAACGCCGGATTGGCTCGATGTTCTGGCTTATGGAATCGGCGGGTTGCTGATTATCGCGTGCCTTGGAGTAGGCGCTTTATTGAAGCGCGATCAAAGAATGTGATTTTTCAGCAAGCGGACTTTCTTTGAACACAATGCTCTCTTATATGTCTGTTTATCGGCTTTGCTGATGAGCGCTGGAACGCGTCTGTCGCTCGCAATAGCCTTCATCAATTAGAGCTTTTGACCACGGATGTACTGGCACTGGTAGACATTGATGATCAGGAAGGTCGGTGCATTTTTGCCCCGGCCTTTTTTGTTGCGTAAAATTCGATTGAATACGCGCACAGTACTTCAAGCGCGAAGATCGATCAGCTCATCTACCGACGTTGATGCTACGAGCATGTTTGCTTGGATTGTCCGCGCATATGCACATTCTTAACGAAGAATAGCACGCAAACTACCGGCGAAGGGCAGAACGCACACTCGACGACTTTTGAGAGAAAAACTATTTAGAGGATTGTTGGTCTACAGGGCCAGGCGAGGTTTATTGAACCTAAAGTAAACTTCATATTTTCGATCTAAGTGATTGGAAAATATGGTGGGCGATGAGAGACTCGAACTCCCGACATCTTCGGTGTAAACGAAGCGCTCTACCAACTGAGCTAATCGCCCGACTGACTTGTCAGCCGCTGTGAGAGCCGTTTAGGCTGTTCGTTTGGAGAGTGCAAGCGGAAAAATTAGAAAAATGCATTTTTTTAGTTCTCCGGCTAAAATCGATAGGCCCGCTGGGGATAACTCAAATCGGCGCTCTTATAAGAACTGCTTGTGAGAGCCTGATTCATGCACTTGAACATGCAACGCGATTCTATTTTCCATTTAATTTGAATGCGTTCGGGAGATACATGCAGAGATGTGGATAAAAGCTCCCCTATAAGAAAGCCCGCAAAATGGGGGCTTTTAAAATAAAATCGAATTTCTTCTTTTTTCTTCAGACCACTCGCTTGACACTCGTGAGAGAACCCCTTAAACGACCGCTCACACCGAACGGAAACGCCGGTGACTACCCAGCCAAACGGCTGAAAATGAAATGCGCGGGTGTAGCTCAGTTGGTTAGAGTGCCGGCCTGTCACGCCGGAGGTCGCGGGTTCGAGCCCCGTCACTCGCGCCATTTTCATTCAAGAATTCAATCATAAAATCTTGAAGAAAATGGCGCATCTCGCGTTTTTATTCCCCATGATGAAACATTCAAATCTTATGCTCAGTCACGCCTGATCGAGAGCCTTACTTCGCCGCGTGCTTAGCCGCGCAAGCGAATTAGCGTCATTATTCATATTGTCAGGGTCGGGCTATTTCGCTTTACGCTTCCAGGAGAGATAGGCGACAGACAAAATCCCGGCCAGAATGACCAGAACGTCGCCACTTGTGAGCAGATATGTGCTCAAATCTCTCTCCTTTTATTAAGCCCAGACTTTGATGCCGAAGCGATGAGGTGTGCGTACCTGCAGTTTCGTCAGCATTTGATTCTTATGCCAATGCGAAAGCGCTACGATCCTGAGGGGCAATTCTAAAAAATAGTGGCTGATTGCTGAAGGCACGCGAAACCACTCATTGAATCGCTGGCGCTAATTCATTTCAAGAATCGTGGTCATGACGATGAGAATTTTCCGCCGGTAGCGACAGGTCGGCAGAAGTGAGGAGGGGGCTGTTTTGCACTTTATATATAAGTGTGATTTTCACTCTCTATATATAAAGAGTGCTCAGCGACTTTCCTGAAGCGAAGCTGCGCCTCAATTTATTCCGTATTCGAAAGCAAGCGAGTGAATCGCATCCCGGTTTGCGCTTCGCAATGAATGTGAGCAATAGAAATGAATCGGAGGCACTTGCGGTGAATGACAGGTGCGAACTTGATTGAAAATCCGCCGTCAGTTTTGTCGCTCGCATCTAAATCGATTGATTCTATTCGCCTCAAAATGGCGAAAGACGGTTTGTCTCTAAATACTCACGAAATTATGATGTTTTCGTGCTATACGAAAATAGGGTGGCATATATGGGCTTGATGTTGCCTCTTATTAAGCATCTTGACCGGACTATACCCGCCTGATCGCGTTGGAGGGCTTGCGCTTGCGCGCATGCTGCGCTAACCGTCCCCGCGAAATGAACTAAGTTCGCACGGCATGCCTTTTGAAGCTGCTTGAGGCGACGAGGTCGCAATAGATGCAATGTGTCGCATGGTGGTAAGCTTCAAAAAGCTTATGACAGGCGGCGCAGCCTCGTATTCAAGCCGGATAAGGATCATGAACGAGCTTTTAAGTTCCTATTTGCCGATTGTCATCTTTCTCGGCATCGCAATGGTAATCGGTGTAGCCCTACTGGTTGCGCCGTTTCTAGTCGCGTACAGACAGCCCGACCCGGAAAAGCTTTCAGCTTACGAGTGCGGCTTCAATGCCTTTGATGACGCCCGTATGAAATTCGACATCCGTTTCTATCTGGTGTCGATTCTCTTTATCATCTTCGATCTCGAAGTCGCCTTCCTGTTCCCGTGGGCAGTGTCCTTCGGTGCAATCGGCTGGTTTGGTTTCCTGTCGATGATGTTGTTCCTTGGTGTTCTGACCATCGGCTTCATCTATGAATGGAAGAAGGGAGCGCTGGAATGGGATTGACCGGCACAAATCAGTCGTCGGGTTCGACGCTCATTGCTCCGCAGCCAAAGGGTATTCTTGACCCTCGCACGGGCAAGCCTGTTGGCTCCGACGATGCGTTTTTCAACGATCTGAACAGCGAACTGTCTGACAAGGGCTTCATCGTCACATCTGCTGACGCTCTGATCACCTGGGCACGTACTGGCTCGCTGATGTGGATGACCTTCGGTCTCGCATGTTGCGCTGTGGAAATGATGCACATTTCCATGCCGCGCTATGACGCCGAGCGTTTCGGTATCGCGCCGCGCGCATCTCCACGCCAGTCCGATGTTATGATCGTTGCAGGTACGCTGACCAACAAGATGGCTCCGGCTCTCCGCAAGGTCTACGACCAGATGCCTGAGCCACGTTACGTCATTTCGATGGGTTCATGCGCCAACGGCGGCGGCTATTACCACTACTCTTATTCTGTAGTGCGTGGCTGCGACCGCGTTGTTCCGGTCGATATTTATGTTCCAGGCTGCCCGCCAACGGCGGAGGCTCTGCTCTACGGCATTCTGATGCTGCAGAAGAAAATACGTCGTACAGGTACGATCGAGCGTTAACAGGGCTTTCGCAGTCCCGTTGGTGCAAGAGGGTTTATTAGAGTTCGATCCGTTTTCCCACGGATGGGTCGAAATCTAAAAGAGGAAGTTAGAGATATGAGCGAAGAAGCTCTTGGTGAACTTTCCGGCTATATCAAAGAACGTCTCGGCGATGCGATCGAAGAGGCGAAGCTGGCCTATGGCGAGCTTACTCTTAATGTTCCGGTTACGAGCCTGATCAGCGTTCTGACGTTTCTGCGCGATGACGTGCAGTGCCAGTTCGTGAACCTGACGGATATTTCCGGCGTAGACTATCCGCAGCGCGTTCAGCGCTTCGATGTTGTCTATCAGCTCATGTCTCCACGCCAGAACCTCCGCATTCGTGTGAAGGTTAAGGCTGATGAAGATACGCTGGTCCCTTCAGCTGTCGGCGTTTACGTCGGTGCTGAGTGGTTTGAACGTGAAACATACGACATGTATGGCGTTCTGTTTTCTGGCCACCCGGATCTGCGTCGCATTCTGACCGATTACGGTTTTGAAGGTCATCCGCTGCGCAAGGACTTCCCAACGACTGGTTTTGTTGAAGTTCGCTATAGCGATGAAGCAAAGCGCGTCGTTTATGAGCCTGTCATGCTGCGACAGGAATTCCGCAATTTTGATTTTCTCTCGCCATGGGAAGGGACGGATTACGTCCTGCCGGGCGATGAGAAAGCCAAGACGAACTGAGCGACAGGAAGCTGAACATGGCTGAGACTCAGGTCCGCAACTTTAATATCAACTTCGGTCCGCAGCATCCTGCTGCGCACGGCGTTTTGCGTCTTGTTCTTGAACTCGACGGCGAAGTCGTGGAACGCGTCGATCCGCATATCGGTCTGCTGCATCGCGGCACTGAAAAGCTGATGGAAACGAAGACCTATCTTCAGGCACTTCCTTACCTCGACCGCCTCGATTACGTGGCGCCGATGAACCAGGAACACGCCTATGCTTTGGCTGTTGAGCGTCTGCTCGGCATCACAGTGCCGAAGCGTGGCCAGCTGATCCGCGTTCTCTTTTCGGAAATCGGCCGTATCCTGAACCACATTCTGAACGTGACCACGCAGGCCATGGACGTCGGCGCACTGACGCCGCCGCTCTGGGGCTTCGAAGAGCGTGAAAAGCTGATGGTGTTCTACGAGCGCGCTTGTGGCGCCCGTATGCACGCAGCTTACTTCCGTCCAGGTGGCGTGCATCAGGATCTGCCTGATCAGCTAATCGAGGATATCGGCAAATGGATTGATCCATTTTTGTCGACGACGCTTACGAACCTCGATGATCTGATTACGCCAAACCGCATTTTCAAGCAGCGTAACGTCGATATTGGCGTTGTTTCGCTCGAAGATGCATGGGCATGGGGCTTCTCGGGCGTCATGGTTCGCGGTTCGGGTGCAGCATGGGATCTGCGCAAGTCGCAGCCTTATGAATGCTACAACGAAATGGAATTCGATATTCCTATCGGCAAGAACGGTGACTGCTATGACCGTTACCTGATCCGTATGGAAGAAATGCGCCAGTCGGCTCGCATTATGCGTCAGTGCGTAGATCTTCTGCTTGGTAAGGAACGCGTCGGTCCTGTTTCGAACACCGACAACAAGATCGTGCCGCCGAAGCGCGGCGAGATGAAGCGCTCGATGGAAGCGCTCATCCATCACTTCAAGCTTTACACGGAAGGCTACCATGTGCCTGCCGGTGAAGTTTACGCAGCAGTTGAAGCACCAAAGGGTGAATTTGGCGTCTTCCTCGTATCGGATGGCTCCAACAAGCCTTACCGCTGCAAGCTGCGCGCTCCGGGCTTTGCCCATCTTCAGGCTATGGATTTCCTGTGCCGCGGCCACATGTTGGCTGACGTGTCGGCAATTCTTGGCTCGCTCGATATCGTGTTTGGTGAGGTTGACCGCTGATGTCCGTTCGCCGTCTCGCAGATGATGCCGTCCAGCCGGCTGGTTTCGCTTTTAACGCGGATAACCAGGCATGGGCGCACAAGACGATCGCAAAATATCCGGAAGGCCGTCAGCAGTCGGCTGTTATTCCGCTGCTCATGCGTGCGCAGGAACAGGATGGCTGGGTCACGAAAGCCGCTATCGAACATGTCGCTGACATGCTCGATATGCCGCTGATCCGCGTTCTTGAAGTTGCGACTTTCTATACGCAGTTCCAGCTCAAGCCAGTTGGCACTCGCGCGCACATTCAGGTTTGCGGCACCACGCCATGCATGTTGCGTGGTTCGGAAGCCCTGATGGATGTTTGCCGTCATAAAATCCACCACGATCCTTTCGAGCTTAATGCCGAAGGCACGCTGTCGTGGGAAGAAGTCGAATGCCAGGGCGCTTGCGTCAATGCACCGATGGTCATGATCTTCAAGGACGCTTATGAAGATCTGACGCCAGAACGCCTGGCTGAAATCATCGATACGTTCGAAGCAGGCAAGGGCGACACTGTTAAGCCAGGTCCACAGGATGGCCGCATCACGTCTGAGCCTATGGGCGGACTGACGGCTTTGACCGAAGATCTGGACTACAGAAAAGTTGGTCTGGAAACCCGTAAGGCATCGGATGCCGCAGTTGCCAAAGCCAAGGCGGAAGCCGAAGCAAAGGCAAAGGCGGAAGCTGAAGCCGCAACCAAAGACGGAAGCAGGTGAGACATGCTGGCTGATAAAGATCGCATCTTCACCAATATTTATGGCTTTAAAGACCAGTCGCTGAAAGGCGCTATGTCGCGTGGCCATTGGGATAACACCAAGGGCTTCATCGAAAAGGGCCGCGACTGGATCATCAACGAAATGAAGGCTTCGAACCTTCGTGGACGTGGTGGCGCAGGCTTCCCGACTGGCCTCAAATGGTCATTTATGCCGAAGGAAGTGACGGATCGTCCGCATTACCTCGTCGTGAATGCCGATGAATCAGAGCCAGGCACTTGTAAGGACCGCGAAATTCTGCGCCACGATCCGCATACGCTGATCGAAGGCTGCGTGATCGCCGGTTGTGCCATGAGCGCCCATACCGCTTACATTTATCTGCGCGGCGAATTCATGCGTGAGCGTGAAGCGCTGCAGGCAGCGATTGATGAGTGCTATGACGCTGGCCTTCTGGGCAAGAACAATAAGTGCGGCTGGGATATGGATATTTTCCTCCATCACGGCGCCGGCGCTTATATCTGCGGTGAAGAAACAGCTCTTCTCGAAAGCCTTGAAGGCAAGAAGGGCCAGCCACGTCTGAAGCCTCCGTTCCCTGCGAACATGGGCCTTTATGGTTGCCCAACGACTGTTAACAACGTTGAATCGATTGCTGTTGCTCCGACAATCTTGCGTCGCGGCGGTGCATGGTTCTCGTCGATTGGCCGTCCGAACAACGTCGGTACCAAGCTGTTCCAGATTTCTGGTCATGTGAACACGCCTTGCACCGTTGAAGAAAGCCTCGGCATTACTTTCCGCGAGCTGATCGAAAAGCACGCTGGCGGTATCCGTGGTGGCTGGGACAATCTGCTCGGCGTTATTCCTGGCGGTGCTTCCTGCCCGATTATCAAGGGCGAAGACATGATGGATGCCATCATGGACTTTGACGGTATGCGCGAAAAGAAATCTTCGTTCGGCACCGGCGGCGTGATCGTCATGGACAAGTCCACTGACGTGATTAAGGCAATTGCCCGTCTTTCAGCTTTCTTCAAGCATGAAAGCTGCGGCCAGTGCACGCCTTGCCGTGAAGGCACGGGCTGGATGTGGCGCGTCATGGAACGCATGGTCAAGGGTAACGCGCAGAAGCGCGAAATCGACATGCTTCTCGACGTAACCAAGCAGATTGAAGGTCACACGATCTGCGCGCTTGGTGATGCTGCTGCATGGCCTATTCAGGGCTTGATCCGCAATTTCCGTCCGGAAATTGAAAAGCGCATTGACGATTATACACGCAACGCTGTTCAGAGCCGCAACATCCGCCTCGAAGCGGCTGAGTAAGCGGAAGAATACGTTGTATGTCCGCCCGGGAAGGGCGGACTTTAGAGTTTGACATCTGGAAGATGCGGCAAGAGCCGCAGGTTTGGATAAGCGATGGCAAATATTAAGGTTGACGGCACAGAGATCGAAGTACCCGATCACTATACGCTCCTTCAGGCTGCCGAAGCCGCGGGGGCTGAAGTCCCGCGTTTTTGTTTCCACGAACGGCTTTCTATCGCTGGAAACTGCCGCATGTGCCTTGTTGAAGTGAAGGGTGGACCGCCAAAGCCGGCAGCATCCTGCGCTATGGGTGTTCGCGATCTGCGTCCTGGCCCGAACGGCGAAGCACCTGAAATTTTCACCAACACGCCTATGGTCAAGAAGGCCCGCGAAGGCGTGATGGAATTCCTGCTCATCAACCATCCGCTCGATTGCCCGATCTGCGATCAGGCAGGTGAGTGCGATCTGCAGGATCAGGCAATGGCATTTGGTACCGATGGCTCGCGCTATCGCGAAAACAAGCGTGCTGTTGAGAACAAGTATATTGGTCCACTCGTCAAGACGGTGATGACGCGTTGCATTCACTGCACGCGCTGCGTTCGTTTCACGACTGAAGTGGCTGGCATTTCCGAGCTCGGCCTTATCGGTCGTGGTGAAGATGCTGAAATCACCACCTATCTTGAACGCGCAATGACCTCGGAACTGCAGGGCAATGTTATCGACCTTTGCCCGGTTGGTGCTCTGACTTCGCGTCCATATGAATTCCAGGCTCGTCCGTGGGAACTGAACAAGACTGAAACCATCGACGTGATGGATGCGGTCGGTTCGAACATCCGCGTTGATACCCGTGGCCGTGAAGTGATGCGCATCATGCCGCGCGTCAATGAAGCGGTGAACGAAGAGTGGATTTCCGACAAGACCCGCTTCATCTGGGATGGTCTGCGCACCCAGCGCCTTGATCGCCCATATGTTCGCAAGGATGGTCGTCTGGTTGCAGCATCGTGGCCAGAAGCTTTCGCAGCAATCGCTGCCAAGGTTTCCGCTACTTCCGCTGACAAGATCGGTGCAGTCGCTGGCGATCTGGCTTCGGTTGAAGAACTCTATGCTCTGAAAAGCCTCATTGCATCGCTCGGCTCGAAGAATATCGATAGCCGTCAGGATGGCGTAGCACTTGATCCAGCTTTGGGTCGTTCAAGCTATCTCTTTAACACAACGATCGAAGGCATTGAAAATGCTGACGCTCTTCTGATCATCGGCTCCAACCCACGCGTTGAAGCAGCTGTTCTGAACGCTCGTATTCGCAAGCGTCAGCGCATGGGCCATTTCCCGATCGCTCTGATCGGCGAACAGGCCGAACTGCGTTACGATTACGAATATCTGGGTGCAGGCGCAGACACACTCGCAGCAGTTGCTTCGGGCAAGAACGCATTCCGCGACGTGCTGGCAAAGGCTGAACGTCCATTGATCATCATTGGTCAGGGCGCGCTCACCGGCGAAAATGGTGCAGCAGTTCTCGCATCCGCTGCAAAGCTTGCTCAGGATGTTGGTGCAATCAACGGTGAGTGGAACGGTTTCTCGGTTCTTCACACTGCTGCTTCCCGCGTCGGTGCTCTTGATCTCGGCATTGTTCCGGGTGAGGGCGGCAAGGCTGCCCGCGATATGTTGGGCAATCTCGATGTTGTGTTCATGCTCGGTGCAGACGAACTCGACATGACGACCAAGGGTTCGAGCTTTGTTGTTTATATCGGTACGCATGGCGATGCCGGTGCACATGCCGCTGACGTTATCCTCCCAGGTGCAGCTTATACCGAAAAGTCGGGTACATGGCTCAACACTGAAGGTCGCGTACAGCTCGGCAACCGTGCTGGTTTCGCACCGGGCGAGGCGAAGGAAGATTGGGCAATCCTGCGCGCTCTTTCCGACACGCTCGGCAAGCGTCTGCCATTTGACAGCCTCGCACAGCTTCGCGCCAAGCTCTATGCAGACTTCCCGCATATGATGGCGATCGACACTATTACGCCTGCTTCGGCTGACGACATCGTCGCGCTGGCTGCAAAGGCAGCCAACCTTTCCGGCGGCGCTGCGTTCGTTTCGCCGGTCAAGGATTTCTACCTGACGAACCCAATCGCGCGTGCTTCCGCTGTCATGGCCGAGTGCTCGGCGCTTGCGGCCGGCAGCTTCCAACAGGCAGCTGAGTAAGCGAGAGAGAGACGGAATAATGGACGGAATTTTTGCAGCTTACGTCTTGCCCGCGCTAATCATGGCGCTGAAGTCGGTCGTTCTGCTTGTCGTATTGCTGATCGTCGTGGCTTACCTGCTTTATGCGGATCGTAAGATCTGGGCAGCTGTTCAGCTTCGCCGTGGACCAAACGTTGTTGGTCCATGGGGTCTCTTTCAGGCATTCGCCGATCTTTTGAAGTTTGTCTTCAAGGAACCAATCATTCCTTCGGGCGCAAACAAGGGCGTGTTCCTTCTTGCACCGTTTGTTTCAGCGGTTCTGGCAATGGCAACCTGGGCAGTCATCCCGGTCAATGAAGGCTGGGCGATTGCTAATATTAATGTCGGCATTCTCTATATCTTCGCCATTTCTTCGCTTGAAGTTTACGGCGTGATCATGGGCGGCTGGGCCTCGAACTCGAAGTACCCGTTCCTCGGCGCACTTCGTTCGGCAGCACAGATGGTCTCTTATGAAGTGTCGATCGGTTTCGTGATTGTCACGGTTCTTCTGACGGTTGGCTCGCTCAACCTGACGGATATCGTGCTGTCGCAGAATACGGGTCTCGGCACATCGCTCGGCCTGCCTGCTTCGTTCCTCGACTGGAACTGGCTGGTACTGTTTCCAATGTTCGTGATCTTCTTCATTTCGGCGCTTGCTGAAACGAACCGTCCGCCATTCGATCTTGTCGAAGCTGAATCTGAACTCGTGGCCGGTCACATGATCGAATATTCGTCCACGCCGTTCCTTCTGTTCTTCCTCGGCGAGTATGTGGCGATCACGCTGATGTGCGCCCTGATGACCACACTCTTCCTTGGCGGCTGGTTGCCTCCGGTTGACGTATGGTTCCTCAACTGGGTTCCGGGCATCATCTGGTTCATGCTCAAGCTCTGCTTCTGCTTCTTCATGTTCGCCATGGTGAAGGCTTTCGTACCGCGTTACCGTTACGACCAGCTGATGCGTCTGGGTTGGAAAGTGTTCCTGCCGATTTCGCTGGCAATGGTTGTTCTGACCGCGACCGTCATCAAAGTCTTCGATCTGGTGTAAGGAGAAAGACAAATGGCTTCATTCGCACAAGCCGCGAAATCCCTCCTTCTCAAGGAGTTCGTCGGTGCTTTCTTCCTCTCCATGCGTCAGTTCTTTGCGCCCAAGGCGACACTGAACTACCCGCATGAAAAAGGTCCCGTTTCGCCACGTTTCCGTGGCGAGCACGCGCTGCGCCGTTATCCCAACGGCGAAGAACGCTGCATTGCCTGCAAGCTCTGCGAAGCGATCTGCCCGGCGCAGGCTATCACCATTGAAGCTGGTCCGCGCCGCAATGACGGCACGCGCCGCACGGTGCGTTACGACATCGATATGGTGAAGTGCATCTATTGTGGCTTCTGTCAGGAAGCTTGCCCGGTGGATGCAATCGTTGAAGGTCCGAACTTCGAGTTTGCGACCGAAACCCGCGAAGAGCTCTATTATGACAAGGACAAGCTCCTTGCCAATGGCGATCGCTGGGAACGCGAAATTGCGCGCAACATCGCGATGGATGCGCCATATCGCTGATTGGTTTTGCTGAAACCTTGTTTCGGCATCCGGTTTGAAAAGCGGCAACAAGAAGGGGCGGCCCGTCTTGTTGCTGGAATTTAAGTTTCGCGATTATTCGCGGCAAACAAAGACTAAAGCGGATGAAGCAATCAGGCTTTGTCCACGGAAAGGTGTTGGGGGATCCCCATGCTGACAGGTATTGCGGCAGCGTTCTTCTATCTGTTCGCCTTTATCATGATCGCAAGCGCGTTCATGGTGATTGCGGCACGCAACCCCGTGCATTCGGTGCTGTTTCTGATCCTCGCTTTCTTCAATGCAGCGGCGCTGTTCCTGCTGACGGGGGCCGAGTTCCTCGCCATGATCCTGCTCGTCGTTTATGTCGGTGCTGTGGCGGTTCTCTTCCTCTTCGTCGTCATGATGCTGGATGTTGACTTCTCCGAATTGAAGCGCGGTGCGCTGCAATATGCGCCGGTTGGCGCTCTGGTCGGTCTCATTCTGTTGGGCGAGCTGATTGTTGTTTTTGCGGGTTCGATGTTCACGCCTAAGCTGGGGCAGGGCGCAGTTCCGATCCCTGATCTTGCTGAACGCACCAACACCGCAGCCCTCGGTGATATTCTTTACACCGACTTCGTCTTCCACTTCCAGATTGCAGGATTGGTCCTTCTCGTAGCCATGATCGGCGCGATCGTTCTGACGCTGCGGCACAAGCCGAATGTTAAGCGCCAGTCGATCCCGGATCAGGTCGCTCGTACGCCTGAGACGGCGATCGAGATCAAGAAGGTCGAACCGGGCAAGGGCATCTGAGGATAAGAATATGGAAATCGGTATTTCTCATTATCTGACCGTTTCGGCCATCCTGTTCACCCTTGGCGTTTTCGGTATCTTCTTAAACCGTAAGAACGTCATTGTTATCCTGATGTCTGTCGAATTGATCCTTCTCTCGGTCAATCTCAATTTCGTGGCGTTTTCTTCTGTGCTTGGCGATATGGTCGGACAGGTTTTCGCGCTCTTCGTTCTGACTGTTGCGGCTGCTGAAGCAGCTATCGGTCTGGCAATCCTCGTTGTTTTCTTCCGTAATCGCGGCTCCATCGCGGTGGAAGACGTCAATGTTATGAAAGGTTGACGGGCAAATGCTCTACTACGCGATCGTCTTCCTTCCGCTTATCGGCTTTCTTGTTGCTGGCCTGTTCGGCAACAAGATCGGAGCCAAAGCGAGTGAATACATCACTTCCGGCCTGATGGTGATCGTCGCGATCCTGTCATGGGTCGTGTTCTTCAAGATCCCACTTGGCCACGATGCCGAAACAATTCGTATCCCTGTTCTTCACTGGGTTACGTCCGGTTCGCTGTCGTTTGATTGGGCTCTGCGTGTTGATACGCTGACTGGCGTTATGCTCGTCGTGATCAACTCGGTGTCGGCACTGGTGCACATTTATTCGATCGGATACATGCACCACGATCCACATCGTCCGCGCTTCTTTGCTTATCTTTCGCTCTTCACCTTTGCCATGCTCATGCTGGTAACCTCGGACAATCTGATCCAGATGTTCTTCGGCTGGGAAGGCGTTGGTCTCGCATCCTACCTTCTGATCGGTTTCTGGTTCCAGAAGCCATCGGCAAATGCTGCTGCAATGAAGGCATTCGTGGTCAACCGCGTTGGTGACTTCGGCTTCCTGCTCGGCATCTTCGGTCTGTTCGCACTGTTCCAGTCGGTTGATTACAACACGATCTTCTCAGCCGCGGCGACCTATCTGCCAGCTGAAGGTGCAAGCGATGCCGGTTCGGTTGTTCTTAACTTCCTCGGCTATGAGCTGCACAAGGAAACCGCTCTGACGGTTGTCTGCCTTCTGCTCTTCATGGGTGCTATGGGTAAGTCCGCGCAGTTCCTGCTGCACACCTGGCTTCCTGACGCGATGGAAGGCCCGACGCCTGTGTCCGCGCTTATTCACGCGGCAACGATGGTGACCGCGGGTGTGTTCATGGTTGCGCGCCTGTCGCCGATCTTCGAACTCTCGCACACTGCTCTGCTGATCGTGACGATCATCGGTGCAACGACAGCTTTCTTTGCTGCAACCGTTGCTCTGGTTCAGAACGACATCAAGCGCGTTATCGCTTACTCGACCTGTTCGCAGCTTGGTTACATGTTTGCGGCTCTGGGTGTTGGCGCTTACGGTGCTGCTGTATTCCACCTGTTCACGCACGCTTTCTTCAAGGCTCTTCTGTTCCTTTGCGCAGGCTCGGTCATCCATGCCGTGTCTGAAGAACAGGACATGCGTCGCATGGGTGGTCTGCGTAAGCTGATCCCGATCACCTACTGGATGATGATGATTGGTACTGTTGCGATTACGGGTCTGGGTGTACCAGGCACGATCATCGGTACCGCTGGCTTCTTCTCGAAGGATGCCATCATCGAGTCGGTCTTCGCATCGCACAGCATCGCATCAGGTTACGCTTTCACGCTCCTCGTGATCGCGGCAATGTTCACCAGCTTCTACTCATGGCGCCTGATTTTCATGACCTTCTATGGCAAGCCACGCGCTTCCGCTGAAGTCATGCATCACGTCCATGAATCGCCTCCGGTGATGCTTGTACCGTTGCTGATCCTCGCTGTCGGCGCTCTGCTTGCAGGTGTCGTGTTCAAGGAATTCTTCTTCGGTCACGAATATGCCGAGTTCTGGAAGGGTGCGCTCTTCACGTTGCCAAGCAACGAAATCCTGGAGCATTATCACCATGTTCCACTGTGGGTTAAGTTGTCGCCGTTCATCGCTATGCTGATCGGTCTTGTAACGGCCTGGATTTTCTATATCCGTGCGCCGCACATTCCAAAGGCACTCGCAGAACGCCATCGTGGTCTGTACCAGTTCCTTCTCAATAAGTGGTACTTCGACGAATTGTATGACTTTATCTTCGTCCGTCCTGCACGTTTCCTCGGCCGCTTCTTCTGGAAGGTCGGTGATGGCAAGATTATCGACGGATACGGTCCTAATGGTGTCGCCGCACGCGTTCTTGATGTTACGGGTCGCGTTGTGAAGATGCAGTCGGGTTACCTTTATCACTACGCATTCGCGATGCTTATCGGCGTCGCCGCGCTCGTCACCTGGATGATGCTCGGGAGCTCTTTCTGATGACCGATTGGCCAATTCTTTCTACGGTCACATTCCTGCCGCTCGTCGGCGCCTTGTTGATCCTTCTCATCAAGGATGACAGCGAAGCCTCGCGTCGCAACATCAAGAATGTTGCGCTGCTGACCACGGTTTTCGTCTTCATTCTATCGCTGGTTATCTGGGCCGGATTTGATAATTCAAATCCAGGCTTCCAGATGGTCGAACAGATCGACTGGCTCGGTGGTGGCATTTCCTACCACATGGGCGTTGACGGCATTTCCATGCTGTTTGTCGTGCTCTCCGCTTTCCTCATGCCGTTCTGCATCTTGGCAAGCTGGTTGGCTATCGACAAGCGCGTCAAGGAATACATGATCGCTTTCCTTATTCTGGAAACGCTCATGATCGGCGTGTTCTGCGCGCTCGACCTGTTCCTGTTCTACGTGTTCTTTGAAGCAAGCCTTATCCCGATGTTCATCATCATCGGTGTTTGGGGTGGCAAGCGCCGCGTTTATGCAAGCTTCAAGTTCTTCCTCTACACACTGCTCGGCTCCGTGCTGATGCTGATCGCGATCATGGCAATGTACTGGCAGGCCGGTACACTCAATATCGTCGAACTGCTGAAATACGACTTCCCGGCAGGTATGCAGACGTGGCTGTGGCTGGCGTTCTTCGCATCCTTCGCGGTCAAGATGCCAATGTGGCCGGTTCATACCTGGTTGCCTGATGCGCACGTTGAAGCGCCGACGGCAGGCTCGGTCATTTTGGCTGGTATTCTTCTGAAGCTCGGCGGCTACGGCTTCCTGCGCTTCTCGCTGCCGATGTTCCCGCTTGCATCTGCCGATTTTGCACCATTTGTCTTTGCATTATCTGCAATTGCTATCGTCTACACCTCGCTCGTGGCTTTGGTGCAGGAAGATATCAAGAAGCTGATTGCTTACTCGTCGGTTGCGCACATGGGCTATGTGACCATGGGTATCTTCGCCGCCAACGAGCAGGGCGTGCAGGGTGCAATCTTCCAGATGCTCTCGCATGGTATTGTTTCGGGCGCGCTCTTCCTTTGCGTGGGCGTCATCTATGACCGTATGCATACCCGTGAGATTTCGGCCTTTGGCGGTCTCGTCAACAACATGCCGAAATATGCGGTTGCCTTCCTCATCCTGACGATGGCGAATGTGGGTCTTCCGGGTACTTCGGGCTTTGTGGGTGAATTCCTCACGCTGTTCGGTGTCTTCCGCGTCAATACGTGGGTTGCACTGTTCGCGACATCGGGTGTGATCCTGTCGGCAGCCTATGCGCTGTGGCTCTATCGCAACGTGGTGTTTGGTGCGCTGACCAAGGAAAGCCTCAAGGGCCTTCTCGACCTCAGCCCGCGTGAAAAGCTGATCCTGTATCCGCTTGTGATCCTCACTATCTTCTTCGGTGTGTATCCGGTTCCGGTCTTTGATGCGACCGCAAGCGCCGTGCATGCACTGGTTACTAATTACGACGCAGCGCTGGCAAATGCCGCTAGCGCTACGCTGGCGCAGTAAGTAAAGGCGTAGGCTTGATGCAAACCGACCTGATTGCTTCCCTGTCTCTCGCAGCTCCCGAGGTTCTCCTCGCGCTGAGCGGACTGGCATTGCTCATGATCGGCGTGTTCTCCGGAGAGCGCGCCTCAACCCTCGTCAATGGACTTGCAGTCGCTGTTTTGATTGCAGCACTGGCTCTTGTCGTGATCTTCCCGCACAACGGCACTGCTTTCGGCGGCAGCTTTGTAAGCGATGGCTTCGCACGTTTCATGAAGGCGCTGACACTGATCGGCTCCATCGTGACACTCGTTATGTCCGTTGGCTTTGCGCGTGAAGAAAAGTTCGACAAGTTCGAATTCCCAGTGCTGATCGTGCTTTCGACGCTCGGCATGCTCATTATGGTGTCGGCATCGAACATGCTGACGCTTTATATGGGTCTCGAACTGCAGTCGCTTGCACTCTATGTGCTTGCAGCCTTCAATCGTGACAGCGTTCGCTCCACCGAAGCTGGCCTCAAGTACTTCGTACTGGGTGCGCTTTCGTCGGGTATGCTGCTCTACGGTATCAGCCTTGTTTACGGTTACACCGGCCATATCGGCTTTGCCGAAATCGCAACCGCTATCAGCGGCGGCGAGCGTCAGCTTGGTCTGGTCTTCGGTCTGGTGTTCATTCTGGCAGGTCTCTGCTTCAAGATTTCCGCTGTTCCATTCCATATGTGGACGCCGGACGTTTATGAAGGTTCGCCAACGCCTGTAACCGCATTCTTTGCAGCCGCTCCAAAGATGGCAGCGATGGCTCTGATCGTTCGTGTTGTTGAAGGCGCATTTGCTCCTGTGACCCACGACTGGCAGCAGGTTATCACTTTCGTCGCGATTGCTTCGATGGTGCTGGGTGCTTTTGCCGCTATCGGTCAGCGCAACATCAAGCGCCTGATGGCCTACTCGTCGATCAGCCACATGGGCTATGCTCTGGTTGGTCTGGCTGCCGGTACGGTTGTTGGTGTTAAGGGTGTTGCGCTTTACATGGCGATCTATCTCGTCATGACGCTGGGTAGCTTTGCCTTCATCCTGTCCATGCGGACCAAGGACGGCAATGTTGAGCAGATCGAAGATCTTGCTGGTCTGTCGCGCACCAATCCGGTGATGGCAACCATCATGACCATGATGCTGTTCTCGCTTGCTGGTATTCCGCCGCTCGCTGGCTTCTTCGGTAAGTGGTACACCTTCGTTGCGGCCGTTGAAGTGGGTCTTTATCCGCTGGCAATCATCGGTATCGTCGCTTCGGTTGTTGGTGCATTCTACTACCTGCGCATGATCAAGATCATGTGGTTCGATGAGCCAACAACGACTTTCGTTCCAGCAGCAATTGAGCTGCGTCTGGTACTGCTCGTTTCGGGTGCTTTCGTTCTGTTCTATGGACTGATCGGTGGCTGGCTCGGCGGCTTGGCTGAAACTGCAGCGAAGACGTTCTTCTGAGCATGACAATGAATAAGGCCGCAGGTGATGGCATGGGTTTCACGCTGGCACCTGCGGCTTTAGCAGACGAATACCGACTGGAGTTTTTTCCGGTCGTTGGTTCTACCAATGCAGAGGCGCTTGCACAGGCTAATGCCGGGGATGCTGGGCGCATCTGGTTCGTTTCTCCCAAACAGGAGAGCGGACGAGGGCGTCGTGGCCGTACGTGGACCGCGCCCGAAGGCAATCTTGCCGCAACTCTGCTTCTCGTTGATCGTTTTGATCCCAAAACTGCCGCCACACTCGGTTTTGTCGCAGGTCTCGCTTTGGCGGATGCTGTTGACGCCGTTTTGCCAGAAGCTGTAGCTGCCCGCGTCAATGTCGCGCTCAAATGGCCGAATGATGTGCTGGTTGATGGCGCAAAGCTTTCCGGAATTCTGCTTGAATCAACCATGCTCTCGGATGGACGTTTCGGAATAGCGATTGGCATGGGCACGAATGTCGTTGCAGCGCCTGAGGGCTTGCCTTACGCCGCAACCTCGATCAACGGATTGGGCGGCAATACGGATGCCGCTACGCTGTTTCTGGCGCTTTCGGATGCATGGTGCCAATATTACCGCATCTGGGATCAGGGGCGGGGATTGAACAATATTCGCGAACTTTGGCTGAAGCGCGCGCACGGTCTCGGCCAGCCTGTTGCTATGCAGCTCAATGGCCGGATTGTTGAAGGCGTTTTTGAAACTATCGATTCGGAGTGTCGGCTGGTCATCCGTGAGGACGATGGAACACGCGTGCCTGTGACCGCTGGCGATGTCTATTTTGGAACGGCAGCATCTGTTAAAGCCGTTTCCTGAAGCAATGTATGTGCACAATAGGCCTCAGTTTGCGCCGTTCCGGGCTTGAAAACTATCGGTAGTCGGTTCAACAGAGGCATAATCAGAGCATCTTCGGTGAAGAATTGTTTTCTCTTCCGGAACAGGATGCGCATTATATCAAAAAGTTAGAGTGTTAAGCTGAATCAATTTGCTAAGAAGACACTCTAAAACGAAGTTAGAACAGGGAGGCATTATGCCCCGCTCACCATCGACGCAATTTGTCTTCCTGCCGCTCGGCGGTGTCGGCGAAATCGGCATGAACCTCGCCATGTATGGCTTTGGTCCTGAAGACAATCGTGAATGGATCGTGGTTGACATGGGCGTAAGCTTTGCCGGACCGGAACATCCGGGCGCGGACCTTATTCTCCCTGACATTCGTTTTCTCGAAGCTGAAAAGCACAATCTGCGCGGCATCGTCATCACGCATGCGCACGAAGACCACTACGGCGCATTGCTCGATCTCTGGCCGCGTCTGAAGACGCCCGTCCATGCAACGCCATTCACGGCTGGCCTGCTTGAAGCCAAGCGCCAGTCTGAATTCGGTGCGCCGGAAATCCCGATGAATATTTTCAAGGCGGGTGAAAGCTTTGAAATCGGCCCGTTCAAGTTGGAAGCGATTGCAGTTACGCACTCGATCCCTGAACCTGTTTCGCTGGCGATTACCACGCCACTTGGCACGGTCGTTCATACCGGCGACTGGAAGATGGATCCGGACCCTTCAATGGGGCCGCTGATTGATGAAGCACGTTTCCGTGCGCTTGGTGATCAGGGTGTTCTGGCGCTTGTCTGCGACTCCACCAATGCGATGCGCGAAGGGGAATCTCCATCCGAGCGTCAGGTTGGCGAAAGCCTGCGCGAACTGATCGAAAATGCGCGCGGACGCGTCGCCATCACGACGTTCTCATCCAATGTCGGTCGTATCCGCTCGATCACCGAAGCCGCACGCGATGCGGGTCGTCAGGTGCTGGTGGTTGGTCGTTCCATGAAACGCACAATCGCCGTGGCAACAGAACTTGGCTATATGGAAGGCTTGCCTGAGTTCCTCAGCGAAGACGATTATGGCTATATCCCGCGTGAAAACGTCGTGATGATCCTGACGGGCAGTCAGGGCGAGCCGCGTGCAGCGCTTGCGAAGCTGGCACGCGATGAAATGCGCAGCATTGCGCTTTCGGCTGGCGATACAGTTATTTTCTCGTCGCGTCCAATTCCGGGCAATGAAAAGGCCATTCTAGACATCAAGAACAAGCTTATCGATCAAGGTATCAAGCTGATCAGCGATGATGATGCGCTTGTGCATGTTTCAGGCCATCCGCGAAGAGCTGAGTTGAAGCGCATGTATTCATGGGTGCGCCCGAAGATTCTTGTGCCTGTTCATGGTGAAGCCGCGCATCTGGTTGCTCAGGGTTCGCTTGGTGCAATGGAAGGCATCGAAGAGATTGCGCAGGTGCGCGACGGCGATATGCTGCGCCTTGCTCCCGGCAAGGCTGAAATCATCGATGAAGCCCCGATTGGTCGTATATACAAGGACGGCAAGCTGATCGGTGACGAAGACGAAATCGGTATGGTTGAGCGTCGCAAGCTTGCCTATGTCGGTCATGTTGCTGTTTCCGTACTGCTTGATCGCGATTTCAAGATCATGGACGAGCCTGATCTCGTGGCTTTCGGTCTGCCGGAAGAAGATGCGCAGGGCGATCTGATGGAAGATATTCTGCTCGATTCCGCTATCGAAGCCATCGACAGCATTCCGCGCGCCCGCCGCAAGGATCTGGAAGTCGTTCGCGAATCTGTTCGCCGCGCTGTTCGCGCTGCGACAAATGAGGCATGGGGCAAAAAGCCGGTAGTGACGGTGTTTATCAACCGGATAAAGTAGGCTTCAGTTTTCGGGAGGAGGACACTGATGCTTGAACGCCTGAACCATGTCGCAATCGCGGTTCCGGATATAAAGACCGCATCTGCGCTCTATAGCGCGCAGCTGGGTGCGAAAGTTACAGCGCCACAGGCTTTGCCCGAACAAGGTGTGACTGTGGTTTTCATTGACGTCGGCAATACCAAGATCGAGTTGCTTGAGCCTTTGGGCGAGGGATCGCCCATCGCAAGCTTCTTGGAAAAGAACCCTTCCGGCGGTATGCATCATCTTTGCTATGAAGTTGCAGATATTATCGCCGCTCGTGACCATCTTAAAGCGGAAGGCGCACGCATTCTCGGTAACGGCGAGCCAAAGATCGGTGCGCACGGAAAGCCCGTACTATTTTTGCATCCCAAGGACTTCAATGGGACACTGATCGAGCTTGAGGAGGCATGAAATGACCATCGTTTCCGGCGTCGCAATGTATTTTATCTTCTGGTGGATAACATTGTTTGCCCTTCTACCCGTTGGTTTGCGCACACAGGCCGAAGAAAAAGAGGTCACATTGGGCACCGTTGCCAGTGCTCCTGCAAAGCCACGCATCGGTCTCGCCTTTCTGCGTACGACCTTTGTCGCGACCGCTATCTTCTGCCTCTATTATTACATGACGCAGGTCCAGGGTCTTGGGCTTGATGATATTCCGCACTTCTTTCCCGATCTGAAGTAAAAGCGGACACTCTATTTCCAGAAATTTGTAAGATGAAAAAACCAAATGCCTATTTTTTAGGCATTTGGTTCACGCTAGGCATTTTCGCGGCTGTTGCTGCCTACAGGCTATGAATCTAAAACTCATCAATTCTTTATAACTGTTTGAATCGATAGAAAATTAGCGCTTAGAGAAACTCGCTCTATGATGAAAACCGGCTGTCGATATCATGGTGTTCAAGTCAATAAAAAAGAGCACCCGACACTGCGTTTTGCAGTCAGAGAAATAATAAAACTATCAATGGGTTAATTCTGCGGGAGTTGGCATTTTTTATTGTGAGTTAAGTAAAGCCAAAAAAAAAGCAAGGCTTTCGCCTTGCTAGTCGAATACGCGTTCGACCCGTTTCCATTTTACTGGCGGCAGCGAGTAATCGCGCCTGGATCCATCCTCCCAAGACTTTGACCGCGTGAACCAACGGTTAATTCCGTTGTTAGGCTTATTGATGAAAAAAATAGCGGACTGCACAGCTTTTGTCACCAAAAATCTTTCACAATGTCATATTTCGTTCGTAATTTTTCCCAGAAGGATGTGCAGTTTAATTAATGTATTGAAATTGAATATAAATCTCGCTGTGTATAGTTTCTTGCGATCTACTTTCATGTTTAGGTGATGTTTGTGGATGGCAAAAACCCATATCAGCAAAGCAGTGGCGGGCGGGTTTTCAACAGCGGCATAACCCGTTATGAAACCGGCAAGTTTGCTTAATTTTTGCCTGATTCTACACGCACTCAGTTGATACTCAGGCAATCTCTCTCTTGATCGGTGGTCACGATGCGTCTGTCGCAGTATTTTTTGCCCATTCTGAAGGAAAACCCAAAAGAGGCAGAAATTGTCTCTCATAGGTTGATGCTGCGCGCGGGTATGATCCGTCAGCAGTCGGCAGGCATTTATTCATGGCTCCCGCTTGGTCTGAAAGTGCTCAACAAGGTTTGCAACATCATTCGTGAAGAGCAGAACCGTGCTGGCGCGAATGAAATTCTTATGCCGACGATCCAGTCCGCCGACCTTTGGCGTGAAAGCGGTCGTTATGATGCATACGGCAAAGAAATGCTGCGCATTCAGGACCGTCAGGAGCGTGAAATGCTCTTCGGACCGACGAATGAAGAAATGGTTACGGATATTTTCCGTTCCTATGTGCGTTCCTATAAGGATCTGCCACTGAACCTCTATCACATTCAGTGGAAGTTCCGCGACGAAGTGCGTCCACGTTTCGGTGTGATGCGCTCGCGTGAGTTCCTCATGAAAGACGCCTATTCGTTCGACCTCGATTATGAGGGCGCGAAGATGGCTTACTACCGCATGTTCGTCTCTTATCTGCGCACCTTTGCTCGCGTCGGTCTGCAGGCAATTCCGATGCGTGCCGATACCGGCCCGATCGGTGGTGATCTCAGCCACGAATTCATCATTCTGGCTGAAACCGGCGAAAGCCAGGTTTATTGCGATAAAGCCTATCTCGATCTCGCCGTTCCGGGCGCAGATACAGATTTCCGAAATGACGAACAGCTGACGGATATCGTCACTCGCTGGACGACGCCTTATGCGGCAACTGACGAAATGCATGATGAAGCGGAATGGTCAGCGGTGAAAGCCGACGATCAGGTTTCCGCGCGTGGCATTGAAGTCGGCCATATCTTCCATTTTGGCACCAAGTATTCCGAGCCAATGGGCGCAAAAGTGCAGGGCCCAGATGGCAAGGAACACCTTGTTTCGATGGGCTCTTACGGTATCGGTCCTTCGCGTCTGGTGGCGGCTGCTATTGAAGCATCCCACGACGAAGCAGGCATCATCTGGCCAAAGGCGATTGCGCCTTTCGGTGTTGGCATTGTCAACATGAAGCCGGGCGATGAAGGCTGCGATGGCGTGAGCGAAAAGCTCTATGAAGCATTCACCAATGCTGGGATCGATCCGCTTCTCGACGACACGGATAACCGTCCGGGTTCCAAGTTTGCGACAATGGATCTGATCGGCTTGCCTTATCAGGTTATCGTCGGTCCGCGTGGCGTTGCGGCTGGCGAAGTCGAGGTCAAGGACCGTAAGACCGGTGAGCGTCAGAATCTCACCGTTGAAGCAGCAATCAACCTTTTGACGGCTTAAACATGAGCAGTGCGGCGGCAGCAAAATCTGATGGTAAGCAGAAGGCGTCTGATAAGGCACCTTCTTCTGGCCCATTCTCAGCCTTTGAGCGGATGATCGCATGGCGCTATCTGCGAGCGCGCCGCCGCGAAACGTTTATTTCGGTGATTGCCGGTTTCTCGTTCACCGGCATCATGCTCGGCGTCGCTACACTCATCATCGTTATGGCGGTGATGAACGGTTTCCGCGCTGAGCTTCTGAATAGAATTCTGGGCATCAACGGACATCTCATCATGCAGCCGATAGATCGGCCACTTGATGATTATGCCAGCCTGATTACCCGCATTGACGGCATTTCCGGTGTGAAATTTGCTATTCCTGTCGTCGAAGGACAGGCTTTGGTGCAGGGCAATATCGGCGCAGGCACTGGTGCTCTGGTTCGTGGTCTTCGTGAGGAAGATCTAGCCAAGCTTAAGCTCGTTTCTGACAATATCAAGCAAGGCACTTTGCAGGGCTTTGATCAGGGCGGCGGCGTGGCCATTGGCACACGTATGGCTGAAAATCTTGGCCTTTCCATTGGCGATACGCTTCGCGTTATCTCACCCGACGGCGATGTGACGCCATTTGGCGTCAACCCGCGCGTCAAAGCCTACCCGATTGTCGCGATTTTTGAGATCGGTATGTCGGAATATGACGCGTCCATCGTCATGATGCCGCTATCGGAAGCACAGCTTTTCTTCAATCAGGAAGGCAAAGTGCAGTCGCTGGAAATCTTTGTCGATAATCCCGATAAAGTAGATGCCATGCGAGCACCCGTTGAGGAAGTTGCAGCGCGTCAAATCTCCATGGTCGATTGGCGTCAGCGCAACCAGACGTTCTTCTCTGCCTTGCAGGTTGAGCGTAACGTCATGTTCATGATCCTGACGCTGATCGTGCTTGTGGCCGCACTCAATATCATTTCCGGCCTTATCATGCTGGTGAAGGATAAAGGGCGCGACATCGCTATCCTTCGAACCATGGGGGCAACGCGTGGCGCGGTCATGCGGATATTCCTGATGACGGGTGCTGCGATTGGCGTGACGGGTACGCTTGCAGGCGTGGTTCTCGGTGTCGTCGTATGTCTCAATGTCGAACGGATTCGGCAGTTCTTCTCGTGGCTTTCGGGCACGACCCTGTTTAATCCGGAGCTTTATTTCCTGAGCACGCTGCCTGCGAAGATGGATGTTGGTGAAACATTCTCCGTCATAGCAATGGCTTTGGTCCTTTCTTTTATTGCCACCATTTTGCCGGCATGGCGCGCAGCCAAGCTCGATCCGGTCGAAGCCCTGAGGTATGAATAATGGCGGCTGAAGTCATTCTGCGTCTGGAAAATGTCAGCCGTGCCTATAAGGAAGCTGATCGCGAACTCGTTATTCTGAAGGACGCGAATTTTACGTTGCGTCGCGGCGAGATGGTTGCACTTGTTGCGCCGTCTGGCGCTGGCAAGTCGACCTTGCTGCACACGGCCGGCCTGCTTGAGCGCCCGGATGCAGGTGACGTCATTCTTGATGGCCGTTCATGTGGCGGTCTGTCGGAAGACGAGCGAACTGCTGTTCGTCGCAACGATGTAGGCTTTGTTTATCAGTTTCATCACCTGCTGCCGGAGTTTTCGGCTCTGGAAAATGTGATGATGCCACAGATGATCCGCGGCCTTCCACCGAAGGCTGCAACTGTGCGTGCGCAACAGTTGCTCGACTATATGAAGATCGGCAAACGTGCGTCGCATCGTCCTGCCGAGCTTTCTGGTGGTGAGCAGCAACGTGTTGCAATTGCGCGTGCGGTGGCTAACGCACCGCTGGTTCTGCTGGCGGATGAACCGACAGGCAACCTTGACCCGACCACGTCGTCCTACGTCTTTGGGGCGCTTGAGGCGCTCGTGCGGCAGTCGGGACTGGCAGCTCTGATCGCGACCCATAACCATGAGCTCGCTCGTCGTATGGATCGTCGCGTCACCCTTAAAGAGGGCAAGGTCGTCGATGTCTGATGTCCAAAGGGAAGTTTAAAAGTATTTCCAGCAAAAGTGCGAAGCGCCTCTGCATGGAAATCAGTTCGTCGGACTGATTTCTTTTCCTGCTGCGATGCGTCGGATAATACATAAAGCCAAATAGTTGCAGCGGTTCCAACGTTCATTCTCAACTGGAACCGCTGTAAAAGCAGCTATAGAGCGCATTTCCAATGGTTCAGTTTAAACCGTGGATGCTTTAGCATTCTGCGTCAGCTGTTCTCCGCATAGATCTCATATTGTTGATCATTGAACGCCGGTGGCCATGCTGCCGGCGATTGCATGTTTATTTTTCATAAACCTTAAATACATGACTGCAGCAGAACGGGTGTTGACTTTAGAACAAAAATGGAACAAAAACTAAACATACGTGAACAAAGAGGAGTTATTCCAATGACCGATCTCGTCTACGACGTTTTGTCTTTCGTCTCCGTCAGCCTGTTCGTTGCTACCTTTGCTATCTGGGTAAGCGTAATCTGAAAGCGTAATGCGGGTTCTTCTGTGAACCCCGATGATAGTAGCGACGGTCACTCTGGACATCGTTGCGGTATTCCCCGAAACTGCCTAAATGGGCGATAAGAGTCGCCCGTTAGAGTGTGCAAATCCATATCGTGATTGGCACGCGGATGGCGCTGAAGGCATGATGTCGTTGTCATGATATTGCAGTGCGTTTAGCTCTGCAAAGATCGGGGAAATAGTATGAATGATAAAGCAAGCATTTTAGCGGGCGAGGGCAAGTCGTCACCTCGTTTCGTTCATCTGCGAGTTCATTCTGCTTACTCCTTGTTGGAAGGCGCGCTGCCTGTCGGCAAGATCATCAAACAGGCGATTGCCGATCAAGCACCGGCCATCGCGATAACTGACAGCAACAACCTTTTCGGCGCTCTCGAGTTTGCACAAAAGGCGTCAAAGGATGGTTTGCAGCCAATCATAGGCTGTCAGCTGGATGTTGCTTTTGGCGATCACAACGATAACAGCCGCAGTGCAAACCGACGACTGGTTCTCGATCTTGCACCTCTGGTTTTCCTCGCTTCGACTGAGGAAGGTTATGCGAACGTTGTCAGGCTTGTCAGCCGTGCGTTTCTTGATACGCAATCGGGAGACCCAGTGCATGTCGATGCAAGCTGGTTATCTGATCTGTCAGAAGACGTGATTGTTCTTTCAGGCGGCCCTCTGGGGCCAATCGGACGCGCATTTGCTGCTGATCGTCCTGATCGCGCTGAAAGCCGTTTGGCCTTTTTGAAAGAAGCATTCGGTGATCGGCTTTATGTCGAGTTGCAGCGGCAGGCGGGCTATGATCGCGCGCTTGAGGCCAAGACCGTCGAGTTAGCATATGCGATGGAACTGCCGCTCGTTGCGACCAATGAAGCTTTCTTTTTGAAAGCCGAGGATTTTGAAGCGCACGACGCGCTTCTTGCCATCGCTGAAGGTCAAATTCTATCCAATGATGATCGCCGTCGCTTGACGCCGGATCATCATTTGAAAAGCCGTTCGGAAATGTCTGCCCTGTTTGCAGACCTGCCGGAAGCGCTCGAAAACACGATTGAAATCGCCGAGCGGTGCAGCTGGTTCACGCAGACACGTCAGCCAATCCTACCGCGTTTCACCGGCGAGTCTGATGATCCTGAAGCAGCCATTCAGGCGGAAGCTGACGAGCTGGCACGTCAGGCGCGTGAAGGCCTGCAGATGCGGTTGGAAACAGCAGGTCTTGCTGAAGGCTATACAGAGGAACAATATGCCGAGCGTCTCGATTACGAGATCGGCATTATTACCCGCATGAAATTCCCGGGTTACTTCCTGATCGTTGCGGACTTTATCAAATGGGCCAAACAACAGGGTATTCCTGTAGGACCGGGGCGTGGTTCTGGTGCGGGTTCGCTTGTCGCTTATGCTTTGACGATTACGGACGTTGACCCGCTGCGCTTCTCGCTTCTGTTCGAACGCTTCCTCAATCCAGATCGCGTATCGATGCCCGACTTCGATATCGACTTCTGTCAGGATCGCCGCGAAGAAGTTATTCGCTACGTTCAGGAGAAATACGGGCGCGATCAGGTCGCGCAGATCATCACCTTCGGTACTTTGCAGGCGCGTGCTGTGCTACGCGACGTGGGCCGCGTTCTCGAAATGCCTTACGGTCAGGTTGATCGTCTCTGTAAGCTTGTACCGCAGAACCCGGCCAATCCGGTGTCTCTGGCACAAGCCATCGAGACTGAGCCAAAGATCAATGAAGAGCGTGAGAAGGAGCCCGTTGTTGGCCGTCTTCTTGATATGGCGCTGAAGCTTGAAGGACTGTATCGCCACGCCTCGACCCACGCCGCCGGTATCGTCATCGGCGATCGTCCGCTTTCTGAACTCGTGCCGATGTATCGCGATCCACGTTCCGATATGCCGGTCACTCAGTTCAATATGAAATGGGTCGAGCAAGCCGGGTTGGTCAAGTTCGACTTTCTGGGTCTGAAAACACTGACGGTTCTCGAAACAGCCGTGAAGCTCGTTGCACGCAAGGGCATCGATATAGACCTGTCGCGTCTGCCGCTCGATGATGAACTCACCTATGAAATGCTGTCGCGCGGCGAAACGGTCGGCGTGTTCCAGGTGGAAAGTGCCGGTATGCGTAAGGCGCTGCTTGGTATGCGTCCCGACCGTATCGAAGATATTATTGCGCTTGTTGCGCTTTATCGCCCTGGTCCGATGGAAAACATCCCGACCTATAATGCGCGCAAGAACGGTGAGGAGGAAATCGCCTCCATTCATCCAAAAATCGACGATCTGATCAAGGAAACGCAAGGCGTTATCGTTTATCAGGAACAGGTGATGCAGATCGCACAGGTGCTTTCCGGCTATTCGCTCGGTGAAGCTGATCTTCTGCGCCGCGCGATGGGTAAAAAAATCCGCGAAGAAATGGACAAGCAGCGTGTCCGTTTTGTTGATGGTGCGATCGAAGGTGGTGTTGATAAGGCTCAGGCGAATATGATTTTCGACCTGTTGGCTAAGTTCGCTGACTACGGCTTCAACAAGTCGCACGCTGCCGCCTATGCGATTGTCTCCTACCAAACTGCCTATATGAAGGCGCATTATCCAGTTGAGTTTCTTGCGGCATCGATGACCTATGATATGTCGAACGCAGATAAGCTCAATGATTTCCGTCGTGATGCAAATCGTTTGGCAATCGATGTTGTGACACCTTCCGTCATGACATCGTTCCGTCCTTTCGAGGTGGGCGAGAAGAAGATTTTCTATTCTTTGGCAGCAATCAAGGGCGTGGGCGAAGCTGCCGTTGATCATATCGTCAGTGTGCGGTCCGAAAAGCCGTTTGAAAGCCTTGAGGATTTCTGTGAGCGGATCGATCCGAAAATCGTCAATCGCCGCGTAACGGAAAGCCTGATCAATGCAGGCGCACTTGATTGCTTTGGTCGCGACCGTGCTGCAATGAGCGCGGGTATGGACCGCATTATGGGCTTCGCGCAGCGCACGCAGGAAAATGCGGCCAGCGGCCAGTCCGATATTTTTGGGCTTTCAGGTGCTCCGAAAGAAACACTTATTCTTCCGCAGGCAGCGCCATGGCTCCCTTCGGAAAAGTTGCATCGCGAGTTTCAGGCAGTTGGCTTTTATTTGTCCGCCCATCCGCTCGATGAATATCGTCAGGTCCTTGATCGGATGCGTGTGCAGAGCTGGGCCGATTTCTCGGCGGCGGTGAAGCGTGGTGCAAATGCAGGTCGTCTTGCCGGAACAGTAACCACCAGACAGGAGCGTAAGACGCGCACAGGCAACAAAATGGGCATTGTGCAGCTGTCGGATGCCACCGGCCAGTTTGAAGCCGTACTTTTCTCGGAAGGTCTCGCGCAGTACCGCGACCTGCTTGAAAGCGGTAAATCGGTGGTGATCACAGTTGCCGCGGAAAACCGTCCAGAAGGGATTGGCCTCAGAATTCAGACGGTGCAGTCGCTCGAGGACGAAGCCTGCCGGATGCAGAAGGCACTCCGGCTCTATCTTCGTTCAGCGGAAGCGGTGAAGCATATTGTTCCGCATTTCAACACGCGTGGCGACGGTCAGGTGAGCCTGATTGTCATTAAGGAAGAAGGTCAGCGCGAAGTCGAGATTGAGCTTCCCCACCGCTATCGCGTCAGTCCGCAAATTGCGAGCGCGATGAAGGCAATTCCAGGTGTCGTTGAAGTTGAACTGGTCTAATAAAAAAAGCCGGCTGGGAATATACAGCCGGCTTTTGTTTTAAGCGGGTGTTCGCATGCTCAAGGCCTTGCGGACTTCCGGCGCAACCTTGGTCCCGAACAGCTCAATTGATTTCATTGTATTTTTGTGCGGCAGATTGCCGAGGGCTGTCTGCAGCAAGAACCGGTCATGCTTGAAATAGCTATGCTGGCTCAAGATTTTGTCGACGATCTGTTGCGGGCTTCCGACGAGCAATGATCCTCGTGGTTGGCACATCGCATCAAATTGTTCACGAGTGGCCGGCGGCCAACCACGCTCACGTCCGAGTTTGCTCATGACATAGGCGTATGAACTGTAAAATTCGTCGCCAGCTTGTTGAGAGTTTTCAGCAATATAGCCGTGAGAGTTGATTCCAACTTTGAGTTTTTCTGGTGCGTGTCCGGCTTTAAGACCTGCTTCGCGATAGAAATCGGTCAATTGCGCGAAACGCTCCGGATACCCTCCGATAATCGCGATGGCGAGAGGCAGGCCAAGAAGTGCTGCTCGTCCCACTGAAGCGGGCGTACCGCCCACTGCGAGCCAGATTGGTAAGGAATCCGGTAGCGCGCGGGGATAGACACCACGTCCGTCAATTGCTGCGCGCATGGTGCCAGTCCAACTAACCCGCTCATTCTCGCGAATATTAAGCAACAGGTCGAGTTTTTCGGCAAAAAGCGTGTCGTAATCGTCGAGATTATAACCAAAAAGGGGGAAGGACTCGATGAACGAGCCACGACCTGCCATGATTTCAGCACGCCCGTTGGAGATGAGATCAAGCGTTGAAAATTGCTGATAGACCCGCACCGGATCGTCAGACGAAAGAACCGTCACCGCACTGGTCAGCTTAATGTTCTTCGTGCGTGATGCTGCCGCTGCCAGCACGACAGGCGGTGCAGAAATCGCGTAGTCCGGGCGATGATGCTCGCCCAAGCCGAATACATCGAGGCCGACCTGATCGGCGAGTTCAATCTCTTCTATGAGATTGCTGAGCCGTTGTTGCGGCGAAAGGGGGCGATTGGTTTCGGGATCAGGCCCGATATCGCCGAAAGTATAAATACCGAGTTCCATGGCGTTCCATCGATCTGTTGGCTGTTGCGCTTTAATTAAGGCGCTTCATGCTGCTTGTTAAGAACGCACTGAAAGGTGATCGGGTTACCTTGAGGAAACCGGGCGGTTGCCCGCCCGGCAATCGATTGTCTTAGTATGCAGCGGTGAAACGCTTGCCGATGTGCTTGCCCTGTTCTGCTTCATCGACAATCGCAACGGCCAAGTCTTCGACGGAGATTTTGCTTTCGCCATTGTCATCAAACACAGGCTCGTCAGCACCCAGACGATATTTTCCGGTGCGTTCGCCCGGCTGAAGAATGATCGCAGGCGAAACGAACGTCCAATCGAGGTCTTTTTCATCACGCAATTCGTGCAATGCCTGACGTGCGCCAAGTGCGCCTTCTTTCCACTCGGCCGGAAATTCAGGTGAATCCACCAGCTGATGGCCATTGATAGCAAGGCTGCCTGCACCGCCGACTGCGATGAGACGCTTAACGCCAGCCTTTTTGGCAGCTTCGTTGATGGAGCGGCTGCCCTTGATATGGTTTTCGCGAATGTTGGCATCCGTCCAGCCGGGGTTGAAGGCTGAAATAACGATGTCGTGGCCTGCAAGTTGTTTGGCGAGCGCGTCAGTGTCGAATACGTCTGTCTTCACTGCTGTAACATTATCAAGTTTCTCAACCTTGTCCGTGTTGCGGACGAGGGCCGTTACGGTATGGCCGCGAGATACGGCTTCCTTGAGGACAGCTGCGCCTACAAAGCCGGTAGCGCCGATCAGTGCAATTTTAGCCATGACATTTTCCTTTTCAGTTAAACCTAGAGAAGTGATATTTAATAATCAGGTTCTTTATGGTAACTAGGTAGTCGAGATGAGAAGCCTTGTGAAGAACGCACTTTTTCATGTTTAAGGTACATGGAAGTAACCGCGTTGCCGGCAAGAGCAGAAATCGCCGATAAAAACTTTAGGTTTTGGCTCGCGCATGACTCCCCCAAACGCAAACCGTCTTTGCGGAAGAGGTGCCTGGAAGCGAAGATTTAAAGCGTGCCGCCTGAACTCGATTAAGCGCGATGCGCTTTAAGGAGTAAGAATGAAAAATACGACCGAGCCAAATGCGAGCTCGCCCTTATTGTCTTCAACACCCGCTTTTCAGGCTGATCCCGAAGGTGAGGGCTCATGCCCTATTCGCGAGGTGCTGGATCGCGTCGGTGATACCTGGAGCATTCTCGTGGTTTTCAATCTGCAAACGGGTTCATTACGTTTCAACGCTTTACGTCGCGCGATTGAGGGCATTTCCCAGCGAATGCTGACCGTTACCCTGCGATCTCTCGAACGCGATGGATTGGTCGCGCGTCATGTACGTCCAACATCTCCACCGGAAGTGACTTATTCACTTACCGAGCTTGGTCATTCGCTGGCCGTGCCGATTGATGTGTTGGGCCAGTGGGCGGTTAAAAATCGCGAGGAAATGCGTAGTGCCCGTTCACGCTTTGATGCAGCTACGGAAGATTAAGGAACCTGATATCGGCGCGCTCGTTGTTCTCTTGAAAAAGGGAGTAAGGATCATGCCAGCAAAATCACAGGCGCAGCAAAAAGCTGCCGGTGCAGCCCTCGCTGCCAAGCGCGGTGAAATCAAAAAGAGTGAGCTGATCGGTGCATCAAAAGAAATGTATGTGTCGATGACCGAGAAGGAACTGGAAGAATTTGCGGAAACCAAACGCAAGGGCTTGCCGGAGCATGTTTCAGACAAGAAGAGCAGCTGATTTTTAATCAGCTGCTCTCCAAGATTACAAAACTATAGCCTATTTTGCGCCTTTTCCGGTCGCAAGCTCGATAGCTTTCAGCTTGCCGCCGGTAATTCCACAGCGCAAAGTGATCGTATCCCACTGCGCACCGCTTCTATTGCGCGCTTCTCCCGGAACAGAAATCACCGCAGAAACCTTGCTTGCGTCTTTCGCGCTGAATTTCGATGATTTGTCATTCGTAGTGGCTGCTGCAATGTCCGCTTTGGTGAAGCCAAGGCGGTCGTATTTTTTGCTTTTCTTCACATAGTCATAGGCGCTTGCAATGCAGTCGGCCACCTGCGGCGATGCCTGTTGATCTTTTGCGAGCGTTTGGTAGTTACCGGTAAAATCTTTCGAGCGCTTAGGTACCGCATCTGCATGGGCTGCGCCCGCAATACCAAGTGTAAAAATTGCAGAAAGTATAAGTTGGGTCGATTTCATGGATCGCTTCCTTTGAACAGCTACCGCGCAAAGTGCGGTAAGCAAATCGATAATGACGATGCTATTAGAAACGCAGATTGGATTTTTTTGTGTTTTCCCCGTCACCTAGCAGAATATCTTACTGGCAGATTCGAGCAAGGCAGGATTTGCCGTGACAGCCCTGATCCAGATGCATGTTCGTGCGATGCGCAGCATCGCCGTCGGGCCCGATCACAGTCATGAATAGCTTGCAGCTCGCACCATGCACCGCGCGCCAGAAAGTTTTCTCTTTTTCAGACCCATTCCAACCGCTTTCGAGCTCCGTCTTCGAGCCATCTGAAAATTTAAATGACATGATATCAAGCGCATTGGCGAAAGCGTGTTCTGAGACTCGCCCCGTCAAAGCACCATTGACCTTGCGACACTGGTAATCCGAACCGGTGCCGATTTCAGTGATCTTGATGCTGTCGCCGTACACTTTCTTCGCGGCGTCACTGACATCTTTCGACCACTCAGCAAGCGTCACAGCCATGGCGCAATTTGTCGTGACTGCGGTGGCGAATTTCAGCGGCTCGGTTTTTCCTATAGCTGTGAGCGATAGAGGCGAACGAGCGCTGCATTGCGGGCCATCTTCAATCGGTGGCAACAGCTTGCCCTCTACGTCTCCGGCCATCAGTGCAGGACATGACACTTGATAGACACGTTCGGACTTTGCAGGGGGTGCTGGTGCGGGGGGCGGTTCAGCGCTTTCTACCGGTTGCTCTGGTTTTTTATCGGGAAGTGGAGCCTTTTCAGTAGGAGGTGTTTGAGTAGGCTCCGATTGTTCAGGCTGCTTTGCTGTTTCCTCTTCGCGGCGAGGTGATGGCGTCGGTAACGGAATAACCACGGGTGCGGGGGTAGCTGAAGGGCTAGGCGCAGCAGGCAATGCTTTTGATTGCTTTTGTTTGGCTATACGCTTTTTCTTCGGTCGCTTGTGGGAAGATGTGTGTCTGGCGTTACCGTTTAACACCCTTTCGATAAGGTTCTGCGCGTTAGCGCTCGAAAGACTGCCCCAGTTCTCTTGCGGAAACACCACAATCGCGAAAGTAGCGAAGGCGATAATCATCAGCCTTTGAAGGAAAGCGAAGGAAACGGCCATATTCACCTCTTTTGATATCGGGCGCTAACGAGTAATGTTGAAAGGTGATATGTCGTTCCTTCACGCTTGATGGCAGAACGTTGCAATTGGCTTCGATCAGACCCAGTTCGACGTGCTTCTTCTATAAATGATGCCTTGTGCCATTTAAGATCCGCTTTGAACTGGCCAAATGGCTTAAAATCAGGGCTTCAGCCTTGACAAGATGACACTCCAATGACTAAAAGCCGCCATCGCTGGAGCCTAAACGCTCCGGCGTTTCATTTGACGTGTCCCGTGGATGAAGATCGCAGCTGCGCGCTTCATCCTGTCAGTCCTTGAAACCCAAGGGCAGAGGAGGGCGCGTTTCCTGTCAGCGCCGTAAGGTGCACTAACTTTTTAAAGGAAATGCGATGAGCAAGCGCGAATCCGCTAAGTACAAAATTGATCGCCGCCTTGGCGAAAACATCTGGGGCCGTCCGAAGTCCCCTGTAAACCGTCGTGAATATGGCCCAGGCCAGCACGGTCAGCGCCGTAAGGGCAAGCTGTCCGACTTCGGTGTACAGCTCCGCGCAAAGCAGAAGCTCAAGGGCTTCTACGGCGATATCTCGGAAAAGCAGTTCCGCAAGACCTATGATGAAGCAGCTCGCCGCAAGGGCGATACCGGTGAAAACCTCATCGGCCTGCTCGAATCGCGTCTGGACGCTGTTGTGTACCGCGCAAAGTTCGTTCCAACGATCTTCGCTGCACGCCAGTTCATCAACCACGGTCACGTCAACGTAAACGGCCGCCGCGTCAACATTCAGTCCTACCGCCTGAAGGCTGGTGACGTTGTTGAAGTTCGCGAAAAGTCGAAGCAGCTCGTTGTTGTTCTCGAAGCTGTTGCGCTCGCAGAACGCGATGTTCCTGACTACGTTGAAGTCGATCACAACAAGATGGTTGCGACCTTCGCACGCGTTCCAGTTCTCGGCGACGTTCCATACGCCGTTCAGATGGAACCAAACCTCGTCGTCGAATTCTATTCGCGTTAATTTTGAGCCTCTGGCTCATTTAGCTGAAATAAATGGCCGCCCTCGGTTTTCCCGAGGGCGGCTTTTCTGTATGTAAACATAATCTCTCTTATTCGCAGGAAGCATCATGAACGCTTTTGATCCTAACATCGGGTCAGATATCGCAGACGAAAACGGAGGCGATGGCTGCCACCCACTTTTCCGCGATGTGCCAGCCTCGGTTGAGTTCAACAAGCTGCGTAAACGTCTCCTGCGTCATACGCGCCAGGCTATCGAAGACTTTGCCATGGTAAAGCCTGGTGAGCGTTGGATGGTTTGCCTTTCCGGAGGTAAGGATTCCTACGGTCTGTTGGCGCTTCTGCTCGATCTCAAATGGCGCGGTGTGCTGCCGGTGGAATTGCTGGCGGTCAATCTCGATCAGGGCCAGCCAAATTTTCCGAAGCACATTCTGCCGGATTTCCTGAACAGCTACGGTATTAAACATCGCATCGAGTATCAGGACACCTATTCCATTGTTACTGAAAAGCTGCCTGAAAACAGCACCTATTGCTCCCTTTGCTCGCGTTTGCGCCGCGGCAATCTCTATCGCATAGCGCGAGAAGAAGGCTGCTCGGCGGTTGTTCTCGGCCATCATCGCGAAGACATTCTCGAAACCTTCTTCATGAATCTTTTCCATGGTGGCCGTCTTGCCGCCATGCCGCCGAAGCTTCTCAATGACGAAGGTGATCTCATGGTTTTCCGTCCGCTCGCCTATGCGGCGGAAGAGGATATGGAAAAGTTTGCGACTGCGATGCAGTTTCCGATCATTCCTTGCGATCTCTGCGGTAGCCAGGAAGGCCTGCAGCGCAATGCGATGAAGGCGATGCTGACCGATATCGAAAAGCGTATGCCGGGCCGTAAGGACACGATGATCCGCGCCATGACCAATGTGCGCCCGAGCCATCTTCTCGACCGCAAACTGTTCGATTTCGCAGGCCTGATGGCAAATTCCGATGTGGAGAATGATAGTGCAGTTTGATGAAAAGCAGATCGATTGGCTGGCCGATCTTCTGGCAGACGCAGCCAACGAAGAAATAATGCCTCGCTTCCGCCAGCTGGGGCAGGGCGATATTCGCCAAAAGACCTCTGCTGCCGATCTCGTCACAGAAGCCGATGTGAATGCCGAGCGCTATATCACGGCGCGCCTCAATGAACGCTTTCCCAACGCGCTGATCGTGGGGGAAGAGGCTTGTTCTGATGATGAGGCTTTGCTTGATGGGCTCAGTGATGCGGATCTTGCATTCACGATCGATCCAGTCGATGGCACCTTCAATTTTGCTTCAGGTGTTCCCCTGTTCGGCGTAATGCTGGCGGTTGTTGCCAAAGGCGAGACAGTTGCCGGCATTATCTACGACCCAGTCGGCAAGGACTGGATTTTTGCTTCAAAGGGTAGCGGCGCGCATATTCGTCATGCCAATGGTTCAACGAGCCGCGTGAGTGTGGCTGAGCCTGTTGATATTTCGCAGATGACCGGTGCGGTTTCCTGGCAATATACTGTCGATCCGATCCGTTCGCGCCTTGCACGCAACCAGACAAAGTTTCTCTCCAAGATCGGCTATCGCTGTGCGGCACATGAATATCGTATTATCGCGACGGGCGGCGCGCATTTCGCAGTCTATAACAAGCTGATGCCGTGGGATCATTTGCCCGGTGCGCTTATCCATCAGGAAGCGGGTGGGTATCTCGCACGCTGGGATGAAAGCGACTATCTGCCGTCGCACACCGGCGGTGGGCTGTTGATTGCACCTGACAAGGAAAGCTGGAAAGCCATTCAGGCAGCTCTTTGGGAAGAATAAGAAAAGCCCGCCATCTGGCGGGCTTTTCAGTTTCTAATCAGATTGGCTTGTTGTGCGGCTTGAACATCTTGCCGCGCTCAGCAATCAAAACGCAGATGAATGCGATGAAGCCCAGCACACAATAGCCTGCGGCGACCGGCGTTGTCGTTCCATCGAATGCCTGACCGATGACTGCGCCGAGTGCTGCGCCGATGACTGTCTGTGCAAAGCCCAAAACGGAAGATGCCGTACCGGCGACTTCGCCCAGAGGCTCCATAGCCAGCGCATTGAAGTTAGCCGTTACAAGGCTGAACGAGAACATGATGGTCATATAGATCGTCATCAGAATCCAGAATGGCACGGGACCGCTGAACGTCACAGAAAGCACGACCCAAAGCAGGCTGAAGCCGACAAATACCAGCAGCATCGTCTGTGAAATGCGGCGCATACCGTAGCGACCGACAAGGCGTGAGTTGAGGAACGATGCGAGAGCAAGCGTCATGGCGACGGCAGCAAAGGCCAGCGGAAACAGCGATCCAAGCTTGTAGATATCAACAAAGATCTGCTGCGCCGAGTTGATGTAGCCGAACAGCGCTCCAAGAATGAACGAGGTGCCGAGCATGTAGAAGAGCGCTACGCGGTTGGACAGAACGATGCCAAAACCACCGATTACACTCTTGACTGTCAACGGACGACGATGGCTGACGGGCAGCGTTTCGGGCAGGCGCAAATATGCCCATACACCGATTATAACAGCCATAAGCGCCATAGACAGAAAGATCAGATGCCATTCACCGAACAGCATAATCAGCTGACCGGTTGCAGGGGCGACCACTGGCAGGATCATGAAGACCATCATGACGAGCGACATGACTTCAGCCATCTGACGCCCGGCAAATTTATCGCGAACAACTGAAACGGCAATTACACGCGTTGCTGCGGCACCCAGTCCCTGCAATACGCGCAAAACAATAAGTGTTGTGAAATCCGTCGCAACGGCTGCACCAAGTGCTGCGAGTATATAGATCAGCAAACCGCCAAAGAGAGGCAATCTTCTGCCGAAACGGTCGCTCAGCGGACCATAGAACAGCTGCGATACGCCAAAGCCGAGCAAATAGGCAGTAATGACAAACTGTGCGTGATTTTCTGAAAGAACGCCAAGGCTGGCACCAATTTGCGGCAGACCGGGCAGCATAATATCCACTGCCAACGCATTGATTGCCATGATCGCTGCAATGAGAGCGATGAACTCGCCGCGCCCGCGCATGGAAGTCTTCTGGTCCGGAGAACCATTTTGAATGTCGATTGGCATTTGGGTAGTCCTCGATAAACGGCACACCGGTCAGGGGAGTGCCGGTGTAGTAGTCAGAATTTAGAAAACAGCGGCCCGGCAGCAGATGCTGCCTATGATGGCTATGCATCGGGCAATAGAAAAGGCGCCATGAAACGGCGCCTTTTAGAAAAGGTGAGCTTTAAAAGCCGTATGAGGGGTAATTAATCCTCAAGCGGCCTTGGTTGCAATACCCTTATCGGTAAAAAGTGCCTGTAGTTCGCTGGACTGGAACATTTCGCGGATGATGTCGCAACCGCCAACAAATTCGCCCTTTACGTAGAGCTGAGGAATGGTTGGCCAGTTGGAGTAATCCTTGATGCCCTGGCGGATTTCGTCGGAAGCAAGAACGTTCACGCCCTTATAATCGACGCCGATATAGTCGAGAATCTGAACGACCTGACCGGAGAAACCGCACTGTGGGAAACCTGGTGTGCCCTTCATGAACAGCACGACGTCGTTGGTCTTCACTTCATTGTCGATGAAATCGTTGATTCCGGTCATTTTAGTTCCTTTCAGGATGCCGGTTCAAATCCCGGCCCGCGTAGGGAGAGGTTCTACCCCAATATAGTAAGCTGAGCTTTGGTAATCACCCTCTAAAGGTGAAAGCAAGTCAAATTAGCGCGAAATCAGGCTGTTTTGGGGGCAACATCTTGCCGCAGGAAGAAAATCACCGCCCGGATTGTCGTTTCGAAGTGCCATTGCGTGTATTTCAACCCTTGGCTAAAGGCTGGAAAGCTCAACCGAGGGCGGTGTTGGATTAGTTTATTCTGGTACGCTGGTCTGGAGGGCAAGGGCGTGAAGCACGCCGCCCATGTTACCCTTGAGGGCGTCATAGACCATCTGGTGCTGCTGCACGCGTGACTTGCCACGGAAACTTTCCGCAACAACTTCCGCCGCATAATGATCTCCGTCTCCGGCAAGGTCGCGGATCGTAACCTTTGCGCCGGGAATACCTTCGCGTATCAGTTTTTCGATCTCATGAGCGTCCATAGCCATGCAAAATCTCCTGCCTTTTAGGGCTTCTTCTTGTTCGTTTCGAATCGTAACGCATCATCGTGATACGTCAATATTCAACTGTCTAACGTTTAAATTGCCGACAAGCAAACGCCCGGCGCGGTGTTCCCGGCCGGGCGTCAATTGGTAACAGTTCTAACCAATAACGATTAGTTGTCGACTGCAGCTTCTCCACTCATGAAGCCTGGGAACCAGCCTTCAAAAGCATTGTTAAGCTCTGCAACTGCGACATCAACCGTTGCACCGAACTTCAGGCGGTCGCCGCCGACCGTGCCGAGTACACGGAACGGAACGCCAGCACCTTCTGCATTGAGCGCAATGAGTTTCGCCATTTCAGGTGTTGCTGCAACAACATAACGCGACTGATCTTCGCCAAACAGCGCGGCATGTGGCAGGCCGTCGCCCGCATCAAGAACCGCACCCTTGCCGGATTTGATTGCCATTTCAGCAACAGCAACGGCAAGACCACCATCGGAGAGGTCGTGACAGGCTGTCACCTGGCCATTGCGGATCGCCGAACGGACGAACTCGCCGTTACGCTTTTCAAGCGCAAGATCAACCGTTGGAGCAGGGCCATCAGCACGATCAAAAAGATCGCGCAGATAGACTGACTGACCCAAATGGGTGCCGTCGCCGCCCAGCAGAACCAGCGTGTCGCCATCCTGCATTCCGCCGATCTTGGCCATCTGCGACCAGTCAGGAATGAGGCCGACGCCGGCAATGGTCGGAGTTGGCAGGATCGCCTGACCGTTGGTTTCGTTGTAGAGCGATACGTTGCCCGAAACGATTGGGAAATCGAGCGCACGGCAAGCTTCGCCGATACCTTCAATTGCCTTGACCAGCTGGCCCATGATTTCCGGCTTTTCAGGATTGCCGAAGTTGAGGTTGTCGGTCGATGCAAGCGGCTCAGCACCGGTTGCGGTAATGTTGCGCCAGCATTCGGCGACAGCCTGCTTGCCGCCTTCAAACGGATCAGCTTCGCAATAGCGTGGCGTTACGTCAGACGAGAAAGCGAGTGCCTTGGTGGCGTGACCTTCAACGCGGATCACACCAGCATCGCCACCCGGGAGCTGCAGCGAGTTGCCCTGAATGAGTGTGTCATACTGTTCGTAAACCCAGCGGCGCGATGAACCATCCGGCGAGCCAACGAGCTTGAGCAGCGCATCCGAATAGTCTTCAACCTGTGGCACATTGCTGGCAGGCAGCGGTGCATGCTTGCCCGGTTCCATCCATGGACGATCATACTCAGGAGCTTCGTCACCGAGTTCCTTGATCGGAAGGTTTGCAACTTCTTCGCCCTGATGGATGACGCGGAAGCGCAGATCATCAGTAGTCTTGCCGACGATTGCGAAATCAAGCCCCCACTTACGGAAGATCGCCTGTGCTTCTTCTTCCATTTCTGGCTTGAGAACCATGAGCATACGCTCCTGGCTTTCCGACAGCATCATTTCGTAAGCTGTCATGTTTACTTCGCGAACCGGAACATGGTCGAGAATGAGCTCGATACCGAGATCGCCCTTCGCACCCATTTCAACGGCAGAACAGGTGAGACCTGCAGCACCCATATCCTGAATGGCGATAACCGCACCCGAAGCCATCAGCTCAAGGCAGGCTTCCAGAAGGCACTTTTCGGTGAATGGATCGCCAACCTGAACGGTTGGACGCTTTTCTTCGATCGATTCGTCAAATTCAGCCGATGCCATCGTTGCACCGCCAACGCCATCGCGGCCCGTCTTGGCACCGAGATAGACAACCGGCAGGCCAACGCCCTTGGCTTCCGACAGGAAGATGCCGTCATGCTTGGCAAGGCCAGCTGCGAATGCATTGACGAGGATATTGCCGTTATAGCGCTTGTCGAAGTTCACTTCGCCACCAACGGTCGGAACGCCGAAAGCATTGCCATAACCGCCAACGCCGGAAACAACACCGGAAACAAGGTGGCGGGTCTTTGGATGGTCAGGCTCACCGAAACGCAGGGCATTCATGGCTGCAATTGGACGAGCACCCATTGTGAAAACGTCGCGCAGAATGCCGCCAACGCCTGTCGCCGCGCCCTGATAAGGCTCGATATACGACGGGTGGTTATGGCTTTCCATCTTGAAGACGACGCAGTCGCCATCGCCAATGTCAACAACGCCAGCGTTTTCACCCGGACCCTGGAGAACGCGTGGGCCGGTTGTCGGGAGAGTACGCAGCCACTTCTTCGACGACTTGTAGGAACAATGTTCATTCCACATGGCCGAGAAAATGCCGAGCTCCGTGAAGCTTGGTTCGCGTCCGATCAGATCGAGAATACGCTGATATTCGTCCGGCTTGAGGCCGTGAGCAGAGATAAGTTCCGGCGTGATGTCGCGCTTATTGGAAATAGTCATGGAGATGAGGGACCCCGTCGCAGGCTGCGGTACCCGGAAACTTCTGCCGAAGGGCGGACACCTAAGGTTTCAAGGGGCCTCTTTAACCTAACTCTGTTGGAAGCGCGACAGGAAAATGCCGATTTCCCGGCTCAAATGCTGCCTTCATAGCCTACTTGTTCATTTTCCAGCAATTGCCGCAAAGTTGCGAAGCCATTTTCGATCAGATTACGATCCGTCGGTGAGGAAAAAGCAATACGAACCCGGTGGTAAGTTCGATCAATGCGCCCGGCTTTGAACTCGTCTTCATCGTCGATCAGTAGTCCATTTTCATAGGCGGCTGCTTTGAATGTACTGGCAAGCCATGGTTCCGGCAGTTTCAGCCAGAGGATCGGAACATGCGGTGAAGAAACAAAGTCGTAACCGGCGAAGACCTTGCGGGCCAATTGCTCGCGCCATTCGATTTCAGCCGAGCACTTGTCCAACAGGGCATTCGCCTGACCTGAAAGTACCATCTGTGCGGTAGTTTCAGCGAGCAGAAACGAAACGCCGCCCGTCATCAGCTTGTGGGTCACGCGTAAACGTTGCGCGCAATGCGGCGGGCAGGCCACCCAACCGCAGCGCAGGCCAGCCGTTACGGCCTTTGAAAGACTGCCGAGAAGAAATGTGCGTTCTGGTGCAATATCGGCAATCTTCGGGATATTTGACCGGGTCATAACCCCGTATGTGTCATCTTCAATGAGCCAGACATTGTGTCGTGCCGCGATATTGGCAATCGCCACTCGGCGCTCATAGGGCATGGTCGCAAGCGTTGGATTGTGGATGCTTGGCATGAGAAACGCCATTGTCGGGTGCTGCTGGTTGCAGACCCGCTCAAATTCTTCCGGGATCATGCCATATTCATCGCTTGCAGCAATCGCGACGCGGCGTCCGGCAATTTTCACGGACCGGCTCACTTGTGTGTAAGTGAGATCTTCAAAAACAATCCTGTCGCCGGGCGAGGTGAAAGCCGTAATCGCCGCAATTGCACCAGCATGTGCGCCGTTGGTGATAACAATATTGCTCGCATCGGCAGGAGCGTTTTCTTGATTGAGCCATTGGCGTCCGGCTTCAAGCCAATGTTGCGGGAAATGTCGCGTGTAGTTGACAACCTCATGCGGGAAATTGCGAATGACAGACGCAATCAGCGGCTCAAGTATCGTATTTTGTCCGACGTCAGGAGCTGCCGTCGTATCGAAGCGTCCCTTGTCGAGTGGTGCGTCCTGAATACGTGTGCCAGCAATGCCATCGCTCGAATAGGCAGGCGGCGCATTCTTGCCGTCGGTCCTGCCAAGCACATAAGTTCCGCGACCAACTTCGCCGGTTACAAGTCCACGCTCATGCGCGAGAGCATAGGCGCGCCCGATTGTACCGATTGTCACCTTCAGATCATAAGCCAGATTGCGTTGCGGCGGTAGCTTCTGTCCCGCAGGCAAAGTTCCAAGGGCGATCGCTTCTTCAATTGCGTCAGCGAGTTGAAGATAGAGCGGGCCGGATTTTCCGGTGAGGTCGGGAAGCCAATTTGTCATGGTCGCAATATAAGCATTGTACCGATATTTGAGTCAATTGTATTTACGTTTCACGCATCAGATTGATGCATAATATCGGCTAAGCCCAGTTTAAAAGGCTCTTTGCTATGACATATACGTCAGTTAAGCACGATGAAATAGATACAATTGATACAATCCAGACAAGGGAAAGCGATATTTGTTATGCTTCTCGTTCTGTCTGGCAGCGTTTCATTGAATGGTGCTCTCTGCGTCTCATGCTGCGCCGCAGCCGCATTGAATTGATTGATCTGACGGACGAGCAGCTTCGCGATATAGGTATTACGCGGAACGAGGCAGATGTGGAATCGCGCAAGGTCCGTTTCCACATCCGTTAAATTTGAACGTCAGCAGCCTTTTTGGCCCGATGCCCAACGATTAATGTCAGCACTGATACGACTGTTATGACCCTGCTGCATCATCGGGCCAAAGGCTTCAATGCGTGCTGGATTGCCTTCTGCCTGCACAACCAGGAGCGGGCGTCCTGCCAGATTTCGAGCAGGAACCACCAACATACGTGGACGCCCTGAAAAAGAATTAAGTTCCGGCGCAAATGCATAGCCGCGAAAATCCTTATCATTGGATTTGAACCAACAGCTATTCGCTCCCACAGCGATCCGCTCCATGGTTGCCAAGGCTGCTTTGCTAACACTTGTGGGAGTAGGAGGCGTCGGTTTCGGCGTGCAGGCTGCAAAGAGTGCCAGAGCAGGCAGTGCAACGAGCGCAATGGTCTTGTTCTTCAAGGAAGGCTCCATAAGAACGTTTTCGGCAAGACCAACAAAAGAGTGGCTTGCCGATAAACGCATAGAAACAATTTGTTAAAGCGCATTTTCAGAAATGCGCTTTCTATTGGACGGGATAATTCAGGCAAGCTGCGGCATGAAAGCCTTTAACCCGTCACTCATCTCATTCCATATGAGTTCGAACGCAGGGTCCTGCTTTGCTTTCACCGCATATGTGTCGAATTTTGGGTAAGCAGCCAGCAAATCGTCTTTCCCCGAAAGCTTCTTGAGCGGCTCCATGAGGAAGCGTACTGGCAGCAGCCATGCATCAGCAAGTGTCGGCGCATCGTTGAGTGCAAAATCGTGATCGGTGAGACGTGATTCAACCACGCTCAAGCCTTTGTGGAGCTTGGTAAACAGCCGCTCGATAGTGGCCTCGTCCCTTTCAGGTTTGCTCTGAAGAATGAAGAGTTTCATCGCAGGGCCGAGAACTTCCAGCTCCGTCACACGCGCCAGAAGGCGGATCAGAGCGCGCTCGCGCGGGGTGCCCGGCAGAACGGGAGTGTCCGGAAAATGGTCTTCCAGATATTCCGCAATGACAGCTGCTTCAAACAATGTCTCGCCAGAGCCGGTAATCAGCACCGGGACACGCTTTAAAGGTGTCACATGAATGAAGTCTTCGGGAAATGGATAGGGGAGGTTAATAGGTTTGAACGGCAGTTCCTTGAGATAAAGAACACCGCGCACAAAAGCGGAATAGGGGGAGAGTGGGCGTGAATATAACTGCATCGATATCGTTCCCCGATTCGGTTTACTCAGGAAGTATCTATCGATCAAGCTGCCACGATTTTGTGCGTGGCGCTAGAGCGCATTCCGAAAAGTGGGATCGGTTTTCGAAGCGAGATGCGCGTAGAAACAAAAATATCGAGAGGTTTCAACGCTTCGATATCAACTGGGACTGCTCCAGAGTGTCGTGTGCCTTATTGGATCAGAAAGATCGCTCTAAATCTCTGTTTTTACCGCATAATTTTATCCTAGATCGAGTCGATTTTAAGGAACTATGCTCTAGGTCCTGAAAGGACTGTTCTCTTTTGCGGCCTCAATTGTGCATCTGGTTTGGGCAACAAAAAATGGCCTCCGTTATGCAACGAAGGCCATTTAATCTGCTTGGTCGAGCTTTAAAGCTTTAAGCTGCGATACCCAATGCGCCTGCAAAAAGTGCACGGCCGTCATCGCCGCCATGTGCACCTTCGATCAGGTTTTCAGGATGTGGCATCATGCCGAGAACATTGCCGCGCGCATTGACGATGCCCGCAATGTCATTGACCGAACCGTTCGGATTGGTGCCGTCTGCATAACGGAACACAACCTGCCCTTCGCCTTCGACGCGCTTCAGTGTTTCTGCATCAGCAAAATAGTTGCCGTCATGATGGGCAACCGGGCAACGGATGATCTGGCCTGGCTGATAACCGCGCGTGAACGAGGTATTCGCATTGCTGACTTCAAGCTTCACTTCGCGGCAGACGAACTTCAGCGACGTGTTGCGCATCAGCGCACCCGGCAGCATTCCTGCTTCGACGAGAATCTGGAAGCCGTTGCAGACGCCAATAACCATGACACCCTTGTCGGCCTTCTCGCGAATGGCCTGCATTACCGGCATACGCGCTGCAATTGCACCGCAACGCAGGTAATCGCCATAAGAGAAACCGCCGGGAATCAGGATCAGATCGACATCATCGGGGATGCTCGTGTCTGTCTGCCATACGGTGATTGGTGCCTGACCGGAAATCTTAGTGATGGCCGCAATCATGTCGCGGTCACGGTTGAGGCCCGGAAGAAGAACGACTGCTGCTTTCATGGCGTTTTACGTCTCTTTGAATTTGAGTGCCCTTCAAACCCGCTGTGAAGCGGTGTGAAGGCGCGCAAAAAACTATACTTAAGCCGCAGCGCGTCAGGCGATGACGATTGCGTAATCTTCAATAACCGTGTTGGCGAGCAGCTTCTCGCACATGGCCTTGATTTCGGCTTCAGCTTTCGCCTTGTCCGAGCCTTCGAGTTCGAGATCGAAGACCTTACCCTGACGGGCGGAATTGATGCCTTCGAAGCCCAGGCTGCCGAGCGCGCCGACAATAGCTTTGCCCTGCGGGTCGAGAACGCCGTTTTTCAGTGTAACGGTGACGCGTGCCTTGATCACTCTGTAGTTCCTGCTGATTTAATTTAACAACAATGAAAACAGCCCGGAACGCGAGTTACCGGGCTGTGCGGATCTTTACTTCACAAGCGTAGGGCCGGAAGGACGGGGCGTGTCGTTCTCGTTCATGATGCCGAGACGGCGCGCTACTTCCTGATAGGCCTCAACCAGCCCGCCCATATCGCGGCGGAAACGGTCCTTATCGAGCTTGTCATTTGTGTTGACATCCCAAAGGCGCGCCGAGTCTGGCGAAATTTCGTCGGCAACGACGATGCGCATCATGTCGCCTTCAAACAGACGTCCGCATTCCATCTTGAAATCAACAAGCTGGATGCCGATGCCCAGGAACAGACCGGTGAGGAAGTCGTTGACGCGGATGGCGAGAGCCATGATGTCGTCGATTTCCTGCGGGCTGGCCCAGCCGAAAGCGGTGATGTGTTCTTCGGTGACCATTGGGTCATCGAGGGCGTCTGCCTTGTAATAGAACTCGATGATCGAGCGGGGCAGAACCGTGCCTTCTTCGAGGCCCAGACGCTTGGACATCGAGCCTGCGGCGACGTTGCGAACAACGACTTCAAGCGGGATGATCTCAACTTCCTTGATCAGCTGCTCACGCATGTTGAGGCGGCGGATGAAGTGGGTTGGAATACCAATGCGGTTCAGCTGGGTGAAAATGTGCTCGGAGATGCGGTTGTTCAACACGCCTTTTCCGTCAACAACTTCATGCTTCTTCGCGTTGAACGCGGTTGCGTCATCTTTGAAGAACTGGACAAGAGTACCGGGTTCAGGGCCTTCATAAAGAATCTTGGCCTTGCCCTCGTAAATACGGCGGCGACGGTTCATGGCTTTTCTCGGATTTCCAAAAATGTGATGATCGGCTTTTGCCGCTATTCTCGCGGGCTACGTATAGCAATTGTGGGCTTTTAACAATCCTGCTTTGTACCCGTTCCCCCGTTTTAAGCGTTTCAGAGCCAGATAAATCAATAAAGTGACTTTTGGCTCTTGTATAATCTTGCGCCCCTTGCCAGCTTTAGGCAAGAGAACGGTTGACGATCTCACATAACTTAAAGTCTTGGGAGTTGTATGAATGGCCACTGGCATGGATGATCGCCGCAACGCATTTGAAAGCAAATTCGCACTGGATGCAGAACTTCGCTTCAAGGCAGAGGCTCGCCGTAACAAGATCCTCGGCCTCTGGGCCGCACAGCTTCTTGGCAAGCACGATGCAGACGCTGATGCCTATGCTCGTGAAGTTGTTGCCGCTGACTTTGAAGAAGCTGGCGATGAAGACGTTTTCCGCAAACTACGCGCCGATTTTGATGCGGCAGATGTGAAGGTAACGGACGAAACTATTCGCGAGAAAATGTTTGCTTTCCTTGAGGAAGCGATCCAGCAGGTTCAGAAAGACTAACTCGTAGTATAAAGGGCGGAAATGCAAAATGCGTTTCCGCCCTTAGTTTTTTGTAATGCAGGGGAATAAGCATGTCTTTGTCTTCGCGTCTTCGTGCCGGAGAAACAGTTCTTTCTGCGTGGTCATCTCTACCGGAAGCACTGACAGTTGAAGTTCTGGCGCACAGCTCCTTTGAAGCGGTTACGCTTGATATGCAGCATGGCGGCCATGATGAGCAGAGCGTGTTGCGCAGTCTCGGATTGATCCTCAATGCTGGTAAGCCGCCAGTCGTTCGTATCCCGGTTGGTCGCTTCGATATGGCAAGCCGCGCGCTCGATTTTGGCGCACAGGCAGTGATTGCGCCAATGATCAACTCGGTTGAAGACGCGCGTAAGTTTGCAGCCGCAATGAAATACCCGCCGATTGGCGAGCGTTCATGGGGTGTTTTCCGCGCCAATGCTGATTACGGAGCGCCGGGCTCGAACGATTATCTCGTAACCGCCAATCAGGACACGCTGGCTTTCGCCATGATCGAAACGCGCGATGCCTATGATGCGCTGGATGCGATTCTTGACGTGCGCGGTATCGATGGCGTTTTCGTAGGTCCTGCCGACTTCTCGATTGCCTGGAGCAATGGCCGTGAAGCCAATCCGGATTCCGAAGCGATCATCGAGCCAGTGAGCACCATCGCTCGTAAGGCCGCAGCTGCTGGAAAATTCGCTGGCATTTATTCGCCGTCAGCAGAGTTTGCACGGCGCTACATCCCGCTTGGCTTCCAGTTCCTGACACTTGGAAACGATAGCGGCTATCTGCGTCTTGGCGCAAAAACGCTCGTTGACGCTGTCCGGGCTTAAATAAATAAGCGGCAGATCATTCAATCTGCCGCTTTCAAAACCGTTCTGAATCTATTTGATCAGAAAATTGGATAACTCTTTGATTCAATGCATTTTTGGCGGCTGAAGATTGGTCATAAATTCAGCAAAAACCATTGAGCCTTCCGGCCACGGGCCATGTCCGGATTCCGAATTGATATGACCTGCATCGCCTGCATCGATGAGCAGCGCACTCCAGTCCTTCACGATATCTTCTGCGGCTTCAAAGCTTGAGAAGGGATCATTGCGGCTGACGACGGTAATCGTCGGAAATGGCAGGCGCTCACGCGGATAAGGGCCGAATGTCATCAGGTGCTTTGGCCGGATCTTTTCGTTCGACACATCGGGAGGCGCTACAAAGAAAGCACCGGCTACCTTGTGCTGAATTTGCGGAAGAGCGTGAAGCGCAGTTGCAACGCCAAGCGAATGAGCAACAAGCACGATCGGCTTCGTCGTCTCATTGGCTGCTTTGACCAGCTGTGCCACCCAATCGTCTTTGACTGGCTTCGACCATTCGGCCTGTTCGACACGTCGTGCCGTCGAGAGTTTATTCTCCCAGCGCGTCTGCCAATGATCAGGTCCGGAATTGGTGTAGCCGGGGATGATAAGAATATCTGCGTCTTTGACTTTCATGCCCCCTATTTAGAGCCGTTTCAACGCATCTTCAAGCTCAGCTATAGCGCGTCAAAAAGAACTTAGATGTCGCAAATGATGAACAGCTTGTTCGCTGATCGCTATCTTGTGAAACACTCGCTAAATTGTGATCTTTAGCGGGAAGATAATTACGGAGAGGATTTGACGGCCATGACGATAAGCAGAAGAACGATACTTGGTTCTGCAGGTGCTGCCGTCATGAGCAATATTCTTTCCGCGCGCGCAGAAATGCCGCCGAAGGAGAATGAAATGACTGAAACACTGAAGATGGCCGCTGCTGATAAGGGTGGTTCGACCGCTGCCACTGTAAAGAGCGCTCCTTTGCCTTTTGCTATGACGACACCGGTACGCGTGGCGCGCATTGGCTTAAAGGCGCGCGATGCAGAAACCCTGGCTGAGTATTATCGCGATGTGGTGGGCTTGCGTGAAATGACGCGTCGTGGCGCTTCCATTGTATTGGGTGCGGGCGACCGTGAATTGATGGAAATCGAACAGTTTTCGGCTGCCAAGCCTGATGATCCACGCAGCGCTGGTCTCTACCACACGGCTTTCCTGCTGCCGACTCGTGGCGATCTCGCCCGCTGGTCGCGCCGCGCCATCGACAAGCAGCTGCCTGTTGCCGGTGCGTCTGATCATAATGTCAGCGAGGCAATCTATCTGACTGATCCTGAAGGCAACGGCATTGAGATCTATTCCGACCGTCCACACAATACGTGGCAGTGGAATGGTGATCGCGTGAATATGGGCACCGAGGCGCTCGACGTGAAGAACCTTCTCGACCTTATTGATCGTGAAGGTGGTGAATGGAACGGTGCACCGCAGAACACGGTTGTTGGTCACGTTCACTTGCGCGTTGGCAATGCGAAGGATGCGGAATCCTTCTGGCATCAGCAGCTGGGCTTTGACACTGTTCAGACCTATGGCGACAAGGCCGTGTTTCTGTCCACTGGCGGCTATCACCATCACATTGGTGCTAATGCCTGGCAGAGTTCAGGTGCTGGCATGCGCGATAAGGATCGCACGGGTCTTGCATGGGTCGAAATGGAAGATACGCGTGGCGGTAACAACCACGTCTTTGAAGACCCATGGGGCAATGTGATCAATACGATCAAAAAGAGCGCCTAATCCGAAATAATAAAAAGCCCCATGTTTACAGAAACATGGGGCTTTTTGCAGATTCAATTTATCAGCGTTAGTGATTTTGGTTATGGCGTGCCGAAAATCGTGGCTTTCGAGAACCGGAGCGGAGCGTACTTTTAGGTACGTGAGCACCGGAAGCGCTCCGCATAATCCCGAAAAGTTGCAGACTTTTCGTAGAAAATTATGCGGTTTTAAAAAATTCACGCGATTTGCAGGCCGCCAGAGCCTAAATCTCAGCCGAAAACGCGCTTGAAAATCGTGTCTACATGCTTGGTGTGATAGCCAAGGTCGAATTTTTCACGGATCTGTTCTTCGGAAAGTGCTGCACGCACTTCCGCGTCACCGAGCAGTTCTTCGAGGAAGTCTGCACCCTGTTCCCAGACCTTCATGGCATTGCGCTGCACGAGGCGGTAAGAATCTTCACGCGAAACGCCAGCCTGTGTGAGTGCTAGCAGAACGCGCTGCGAATGCACAAGACCACGGAACTTGTTCATGTTTTTCAGCATGTTTTCCGGGTAGATCACCAGCTTCTCTACAACGCCAGCCAGACGGTTCAGCGCGAAGTCGAGCGTGATGGTGGTGTCTGGGCCAATTGCGCGTTCAACGCTCGAATGCGAAATATCGCGTTCATGCCAGAGAGCGACGTTTTCCATCGCAGGCACAACCGACATACGAACCAGACGGGCGAGGCCGGTCAGGTTTTCGGTCAGAACAGGGTTACGCTTGTGCGGCATCGCCGACGAGCCTTTCTGGCCGGGCGAGAAGAACTCTTCTGCTTCCAGAACTTCCGTGCGCTGCATGTGGCGAATTTCGATGGCTACGTTCTCAATCGACGAAGCGATGACGCCGAGAGTTGCAAAGAACATGGCGTGACGGTCGCGCGGAATAACCTGCGTTGAAACTGGCTCTGCTTCGAGACCGAGCTTTTCGCAGACATATTCTTCAACGCGTGGGTCGATATTGGCAAAGGTGCCAACAGCGCCCGATACAGCGCCCGTCGCGATTTCTGCGCGTGCTGCAACAAGACGCGCGCGGTTACGTTCCATTTCGGCGTAGAAACGTGCGAAAGTCAGACCCATTGTGGTTGGCTCTGCATGGATGCCATGGCTGCGGCCGATACGAACGGTATCCTTGTGTTCAAATGCACGCTTCTTAAGCGCTGCAAGCACACGATCCATGTCTGCGAGCAGCAGATCAGCTGCGCGAACGAGCTGCACATTGAGCGTGGTGTCGAGTACGTCCGACGAGGTCATGCCCTGATGCACGAAGCGGCTGTCTGGGCCGATGAATTCTGCCAGATGCGTAAGGAACGCGATGACGTCATGTTTGGTGACGGCTTCGATTTCGTCGATGCGCGCAACGTCGAACTTGGCGGCATCACCCTTTTCCCAGATGGTCTTTGCGGCTTCTTTCGGGATTACGCCGAGTTCGGCAAGCGCCTCACATGCATAGGCCTCAATTTCGAACCAGATGCGGAATTTGGTTTCGGGAGACCAGATGGCGACCATTTCTGGTCGGGAATAGCGCGGGATCATGGGCATATCCTGTTTTGGCGGCCCGTCTGCCGGGCTGCAGGTCTTGGGTAAAGGGAATGCACGGTGTTTAGCAGAGCCTGATGCTCAGCTCAACGCACTCCCCCGGAAAAGTGGCTTCAGTTTATCGTGCAGCTTCTGCTGCTTCGCGAATGGCTTTGATGTTAGCGGCATAGCACTCAACCGAGTTGCCTTTGTAAACGGCAGAACCCGCAACGAGAATGTTTGCACCGGCTGCAACAACCGATCCGGCAGTCTCAGGCGTGATGCCGCCATCCACTTCGATATCGATCGGGCGGTCGCCAATCATCTCACGCACTTGGCTGATCTTGTCGAGCATCGGCGCAATGAACTTCTGGCCGCCAAAACCCGGATTGACCGTCATGACGAGAACGAGATCAACGTCATCAATGACGTTGGTCAATGCTTCGACAGGGGTTGCTGGATTGAGCGCCAGACCAGACTTTTTGCCCAAAGCGCGGATGCTCTGGAGCGAGCGGTGCGTATGTGCACCAGCTTCTGCGTGGATTGTAATGAGATCGCAGCCCGCATCCGCAAATGGTTCAAGATATGGATCGCAAGGCGCGATCATCAGATGCGTGTCGAAGAAAGCCTTGGTGCGTGGGCGAATTGCTTTCACCACCTGCGGACCGAACGTGATGTTCGGCACGAAATGACCATCCATGACGTCGATATGGATCCAGTCGGCACCGGCTTCAAGCACGGCATCGACTTCTTCTCCCAGACGCGCAAAGTCGGCCGAAAGAATGGATGGGGCGATAGCGATAGGACGCATGGTTGTCTCCCTTGCAGGATGTTTTCACATCATAAAATAAAAATGCGTCCGGCCAGTTTTGACCGAACGCAGATATTGAGTCTCTAGCCCCAACGCTTGTGGAACCACATCCACTGGCCAGGATATTCGCGCACCCATTCCTCAACGGTATCGTTGAGAAGCTGCGCGGTCGCGGCGATATCGATCTCGCCTTTTTCGTCGCGTGGCAGCTCCATGCGCTCTTTCAGCTCAAGCCGATATCGACCGCCAGGCAGGCGGATACAGCGTGCCGGATAAACATCGCAATCATACTGTCGCGCGAGCTTTGCGAGCAACGGATTGGTTTTTACAGGGCGATCAAAGAAGGTGGAGGGAACGCCACGCTGGAATTTCTGGTCAACCAGCATCCCGACATTACCGCCAGCATCCAGAACACGCGCCAGCGACCATGCGGCACCGGCCTTTGATGGCACCAGATGACCCATATTTGTTTTGCGTGCTTTGAGAACGGTCTTCGCGATATAGGGATTGTTCGGTGGGCGGAAGAGGGCTGTTACATCGAGGCCGAACGTACCGGCACAGATCGGCAGAAGCTCGAAATTGCCGGTATGCGCGGTGAAGAAGATATGCGGCTTTTTCTCGTCACGCAGGCGCTCGAAAATCGGAATGCCGTCAACTTCGATAAGACCGGGCTCGGTTGCATTGGGATCAAAATCGAAGATCGCATCGAGAAAGATATATTCCGCGAAAAGACGCGCCATCGAATCCCACATTTCGACGGCGATCTTTTCAATTTCAGCATCGCTCTTCTCAGGATAGGCAAGGCGCAGATTGTTGGTTGCCACCTTGTGCCGTGGCGTCAGTGGTCCCACCTTGCGTGCGAACCATGCAGAAAAGCGGATTGCGCTTTTCGCAGGCAGGAGACGCAGCAGAGCCAGAGCCATAAAGACGGCCTGCGCCCAAAGCCAGTAATTGAACTGCTTGAGCTTACGCGACCATTTGAAGAGAAGAAGCTTAATCTTGAACATAAAGGCTTAGTCGATCTGCAACACGATCTTGCCGAACACGTCGCGGCCTTCCATGCGCTTGAGAGCCGTACCGATGTCGTCAAAGCCGACAATGGTGTCGATCACTGGATGAACAACACCCTGCGCCATTTTCTGCATCGCATCAGCCATGTTTTCCATACGGCAACCAAAGGAGCCGAGGATTTTAAGCTGCTGCTGGAAGAGCTGCATCAGATTCATGTTGGTTGAAACACCAGAGGTCGAACCACAGGTGACGAGACGTGCGCCGCGCTTCATGCAGAGCATCGAGCCTGCCCATGTATCCGCACCAACGTGTTCGAACACGACATCGACGCCCTTCTTCTTGGTGAGCTTGCGCACAACACCTTCAAAGCGGTCAACGCGGTAGTTGATGACGTGATCGGCACCCAGCGCCTTGGCTTTTTCGATCTTATCGTCAGAGCCAACAGTGGTGATGACGGTGCAGCCCATCTTCTTTGCAAGCTGGATTGCTGCCGTACCAATGCCGGAGCCGCCAGCCTGAACCAGAACGGTTTCGCCCGGCTGGAGTTTCGCATTGTCAAACAGCATATGCTCGACCGTACCAAAGGTCACAGGAGCGACAGCTGCGCCGATTGCGTCAACGCCGGGAGGAGCCGGAACCAGCAGACGTGCTGGCAGATTAACGGCTTCACAGGCGAAGCCATCGAGATGGAAGCCATGAACGCCGCCTACGTGTTCACAGAGATTATCGCGACCTTCGCGGCAGGCCTTGCATAGACCACAGGTGCGTGCGCCATAGATCGAAACTAGCTGGCCTGGCAGAACATTCGACACGCCGGGTCCGATTGCATCGACAACGCCGGAAGCTTCCGCACCGATGACCAGTGGCATCTTACGCTTGGCAAATGCCATGCCGCGCCAGCCCCATACGTCGATATGGTTGAGTGCGACGGCCTTGATACGGACCGTAACTTCGCCATTGCCGGGTGCGGCAGGCGGAGCAATATCGGTCATTTCAAGGCGGCGATCGTCGAGGAGCTGTAGGGCGCGCATGAATTTATCCTTTTCAAGACATAATCCCGGGCAGCGTTTCGCTGTCCGGGATTACCGAGAATATATAACTGCAGATCCGATTAATTCGGATTTGCCGTCAAAACAAGGCTCGTGTTCTGTCCACCAAAGCCAAATGAGTTGGAAAGCACGGCAGAAACCTGTCCATCACGCTTAACATTTGGCACGACATCCAGCGGAATTGCCGGATCTGGATTGTCGTAATTGATGGTCGGAGGCAATGTGCCGGTTTCAATCGTCAGCAGCGAGAATACAGCTTCAATCGCACCAGCGGCGGTCAGTGTGTGACCGATCATCGACTTATTGGACGAAACAGGGATCGAAGAAAGCCGTTCACCAAACACGGTTGAAAGGGCAAGATATTCCATCTTGTCATTTTCAGGTGTCGAAGTGCCGTGAGCATTGACATAGGAAAGCTGATCTTCGGTCAGTCCCGCATCTGCAAGTGCTGCGCGCACTGTGCCGATTGCCGGTGAGGCATCCGGCTTGGAGCGGGTGCGATGGAAATCATCAGCCTTTTCACCGCAACCAGCTAGAATGCCGAGCACTTTTGCACCGCGTGCGATGGCGCTTTCAAGCGATTCCATAACCAGAGCGCCGGAGCCTTCAGCCATGGCAAAGCCGTCGCGATCCTTGGAGAATGGCTTGGATGCCTTTTCCGGCTTGTCATTCTGCGTGGACAGCGCCGATAGCAGCGAGAAACGGATCAGAGCTTCAGCCGAGACCGATCCGTCGGTGCCGATTGAGAGAACACGATCACTTTCGCCGCGACGAATGGCTTCAACGCCAAGCTGAATCGCGGTTGCGCCCGAAGCACATGCGGTCGACAGCGTCACCGGCAGGCCGCGTGTTCCAAAAGCCTCAGACAGACGTTCGGCGATGTAGCCAAACTGCGTCGTATTGAAGAGGGCATCCTGACGGGCACGGCGGCAGGCTTCGAGCAGAAGCTGATAGCTTGCGGGGCCTTCATCCTTGATGCTGGCATCAAGTGCAAAGCGGCTTTTCCAGTCGAGTTCAACCGGAGGAGCTGCGAGGAAAAGCGGTCCGCCGAAATTGGTCACTGAAAGACCGGACTGGGCGAGGGCTTCTTCACCGGCAAGCCGTGCAAGCGCTTCCGAAAGAGGCGATGCACCAACTTCGCTTTCAGGCAGAAAATCAACAGTACCCGCAAAGCGCGTGTTGAGATTATCGGACGGGAAGCGTGTGATTTTATGAATTCCGGAACGCCCACCGGTCAGTGCAGCCCAGTTGTCTTCCTTGCCCTGTCCAAGGGAGGAAACAACGCCTGCACCGGTAATTGCAACGATGGGACGGCCGAGATGGTCTGTATATTTGGTCATCTTATGCTCTCACCAGCTTTGCAGCACCTTCGGCGCGCGTTGCGCCAATGGTGGTGACGATGGCTTCACTGACGGCTCCGTCTATGGCCTTCTCAGATGGGCCCGATGGAGCAAACGCTTCGCCCTTCCAGACGGAAATGGCTGCAAGTGCCAAGGCCAGCGGGAACTGCGCTTCGCGCAGGTGGCCGGTCAGGCTTGCAACGCCGCGATATGCGGCTGAAACGCCTTCAAGAGCTGCTTTTTCAGCGGCCGTTGCTTCATGTGCACCGGAAGCGCCGGAGACAACATAGCCAGGCTCTGCGCCGCCATTGGCTGCGAGCACCAATTCATGCACGGTTTTGGCAAGATCAGCCGCATCGCGGCGGATCTGCGCGCTTTCGATGCTGGCAATCTCTGCATAGGCGCGTGCACCGCGTTTTTGCGCATGGTCTGCGCTTTCGAGCACGAGGAAAACACCGCCAGAGCCGGAAATCATGCCGCCACCGGCGCTGCCTTCACGTTCCCAGAGCGATGCCCAGCCGTCGTGCTTGAGCAAGCCGCCAAGCTCGTGACCGAGAATCATGTCGAAATGTTCGGAATTATAAGAGCCGCCGACCAGCGCATGGGTGCTCTGGCCTGAACGAATACGCGCAGCAGCCGTTTCAATCGCCGCGATGCCGGAACCTTCTTCGCCCATGAAGGTACGGGAAGAACCTGTCACCTTATGGACGATGGAAATGTTGCCTGCCAGCAGATTGGAAAGCTGGGCAAGAAACAGGGTAGGGCGCAGCTCCGTCGACAGCTTTTCGTTCAGCATCACACCGCGATTGTTGCTGGTGCGACCTTCTTCGAGGATCTGCATATCGACAGTAATGTCGCGCTCGCCGCCACCGGCTCCCACGATCATATCCATGCTTGCGCAAAGCGCTTCGTCGTCTTTTATACCCGCATCGTCAAGCGCCAGGCCTGCCGCATAGGTTCCAAGTCGCTGCCATGTCTCCATCTGGCGCTGGTCGCCACGCTTGGGGATTTGCAAACCCCAGTCGACTTCGCCAAGCGGATGAACTGTGTAAGGCGCAAAGTTTTCTTTTTCGAGGCGAGGTTCAGTACCTGCCTTGGAGAAAGCGTTCCAATGCGCATCCAGTCCTTCGCCTAGCGAGGAGATGATGCCAATGCCGGTTATGACGACTTTATTGCTCTGCATGGTTCGGTCTGCCCGTAAATGCTGTGCTCAAGAATGCTTGCTTGTTCCAGAAACGGAATCAGGGCGAACACGGATGTTCACCCTTCAATACCGTCAGCTTGCGTGGCTGTTCAGCCCTTCTTGGCTGCGACCAGCTCGTCAATCTTGGCGCAGAGGTTCTTCAGAACGAAGTATTCTTCGGTCGGAGCCTTGCCTTCGTTCACTTCCTGCGTCCACTGTTCCAGCGGAATCTTGATGCCGAAAGCTTTGTCGATAGCGAATACGATGTCGAGGAAGTCGAGGCTGTCAATGCCAAGATCGTCGATGGTGTGGCTATCCGGCGTGATGGTGTCACGGTCGATTTCGCTGGTTTCGGCGATGATGTCGGCGACTTTGTCAAAAGTAGAGGACAAGTTTCGATTCCTTTATTCTTGGCGATGCCTCAACAGGCATGCGTCTGAGTATCTGCGCGTGTCTAGCGTGTTTCCGGCGATAGGGAAAGTCATATTGCTTTCACAATAGCCAGAGCGTTAATTGCGCATATAAGGTGCCTGCTAGGCTAAGCGCAACATAAAGCGAATTACAAAATTTTGAAATATTGTTGGAAAAGAGTTGTTCACGGTTCGCTTCTTACTCGCTTTATGAAGTACCAAAGCCCGACCGCAGTACAGGCAAGCATCACAATCGCGAGCGCATATTGTACCGGTCCATTGCCGGAAGCGATGGCTGCGAGACCTGATGCCGCACTTCCCAGAGTTCCCAGTGCTTCGGGGTGTTTAAGCACAGTCTTAACCGCCGTATCACATTGCTTTGCTTTGGGTGAAGCGTTGGCATTCGGTTTTGCAAGTTCTGTTACGGTTGGTGTCGCTGCCAGCATCAATGCGCGTGACCGAACCCGTTCAACCCGGGCCAGCCAGCCCGCGCCAAATGTCGAAGCTGTGGACAATCCTTTAAGCCAGGCGGCGCGAGCATCGCAAAGCGCATTGATAACCGCCTCGGGAGAGCGGCCGGAAAGGGCGGAAATCGTTTTGACGCCAATGACCCCATCCTGGGGCATGTTGAGGGTGGCCTGCAATGTTTTGGCAGCTCTTCCGGGGCCGGAGTTCACAGCAAAGTCGAACACAGCATAATCAATACCTGACGGAAGACTGTCACCGTCGATCTTGTTCCAGAATTGCTGTTGGTAGATTTTCGTTGCGGTTGAGCTTGAAAGGCTCTTCACGTCGGCAGCCGAAACTGTATGGCCTTCCCATGCGGAAAGTGTAGATAGAGTAATTCCCATATTCGTGGCGCCGCCGGGATCGCGAGGATTGTCAACATAGCCGCCTTCTTCACTAAAAATATAGGGTATAACTTTTTGGAAATTTTCCTTCATTGCTAAAAATCCTAATTTATATAATGAAGATAAAGTAAGTATTATTGATATGGTTAGTTTAAACTATCGTATGACGGAATAATATTTATTTGTTTCTGTATTCCCCGAATAAAATTGGGTCGTAATTTGATCGGGGCGAAGCGGGTATCGATAAGATTATTCTTCAAATAGAGATGGTTAAGCCCGAGTGGCGATTGAATTTTTTCAAGGCGTGGATAGCGCAAGCATCTTGAGCCGCTTTGGTATAAGCGCTGATTTGATGCATTCAGATCAAAATGCATTCTAAGGGGCAGTGTTGCTGCGAATGCCTCTTGCGCAGGCTCAAATGATACGGCTTGATGCGGCTCTCATAAATGCATCAAAACGGGCGAACAAAGTGACATCGGAAATTTTCGGATATGCACCGGACGGGCAGGCGGTTCATCGGCTTACGATCGCAAACGGTCCACTTGAAGCAAAAATCATTACATGGGGCGCATCCATACAGGATCTCCGCATGCAAGGGCATGATGCCCCTTTGGTCATAGGTTATCGTGACTTTGCGGACTACCCGGCGCATTCGCCCCATTTAGGCTCGATTGCCGGCCGTTTTTCCAACCGCATCCGCAATGCGCGCTTTGTGCTCGACGGAAAGGTCTATGAGGTAGAGCCGAATTTTCAGGGAATCCACAATCTGCATGGTGGCAGCAAAGGTCTCGGAAATCGTGTCTGGAAAATCACCGGCTCAGGTGCTGATTTCGTGACACTTGCGACGCTTGCGGCCGATGGCGAGATGGGTTTTCCGGGTAATCTCAACGTGAGCTGCACTTATATGCTCAACGCAAAAGGCACATTGATTGTGCGTTTGGAAGCAGTGACCGATAAGCCAACAGTCTGCAATCTCTTGCACCATAGCTATTTCAACCTCGACGACGGCGGCGAAGGCGATATTCTAGATCACCATCTCAAGATTGAGGCTGATGCCTATATGCCGGTCGATGAGGCACTGATTCCTGATGGGCGTGTTTTGCCGGTCAAAGGAACGGCTTATGATTTCCGGGATTTCCGCCCTATCCGTTTCGAAGAGGACGGCAAACAGGTCGAGTACGACAGCAATTTCTGCATGACGGCTGCGCGCGGCCCGTTGCGGCCATGCGCTTCCGTTAAAGGAGCTCGCTCAGGGATTAGGCTTGATATCGAGACGACAGAACCTGGCGTTCAGTTCTACGCGGGCAATACGATGGCGAATGATTGCATTGGTCTGACCGGAAAGCCTTACGGCAAACATGCAGGTTTTTGCCTTGAGCCGCAGGTCTGGCCCGGTTCTCTCGAATATCCATACGTGCCGCAGGCAATTCTCCGTCCGGGCGAAGTTTACGCCCAGACAAGCCATTTCACTTTTTCGCGGGATTAAATCACGCTGAATAAGCGGCGCGCGCTGTTTCCATGGGAGCAAGCGCGCCGCGGATTTCAACGACCCGAGCCGCAACTGCGTGGGCTTTGTGGGCAGCATCGACAGGTGACAGGCCTTCGAGGCGTGCAGCAAGATAACCGCCGTTAAAGCTGTCGCCAGCGCCTGTCGTATCAACGGCATTGGCTTTCACAGAAGGAACAAGCGTTTGTCTGCCATCGGCAATGATGAGCGCAGGTTCGGTGCCGTCTTTGACCACGATTTCCTTCACACCCAATCCGATCAACCGATCAGCGCAGGCTTGAGCGGTTTCGTCGCCAAATAGTGCCTGTTCGTCGGGGAAGGTCGGCAGGGCAATATCCGCGATCTTCATTGCTTCGCTGATGATCTTTTTCGCTTCTTCCCCATCCGGCCAAAGCTGGTGGCGGAAATTGGGGTCAAAAGCAATAAGCGCGCCTTCCGCGCGGCATTCGCGCAGGGTTTCAAAAAGCGTTTCCCGATGTTCTGGAAACACAATTGCTACCGAAATGCCGGAGAAATAAATCATATCGCGCCCGGCAAGGCTGGCCTTCAGCGCCTGACGGTCGCTTGCAAGGCGCTTTGCAGCGGCATCGCTACGCCAATAGGTAAATGAGCGCTCCGCACCATTGAGCGTGATCGCATAAAGTCCAGGGTGTACACCCTGAATGACCGGGCTTTGCGCAATGCCAATGCCATTGGAAGCAAGGAATGCCCGTTGCTTCTGCGAGAAATCGTCCTCTCCGAAGGCACTGACATAGTCCACGGGGTATGATTGCTCGGTCAGAGCGCGCATGTACCAGGCCGTATTCAGCGTGTCGCCGGCATATCCCATGCGCCATTGATCGCCATCATTGCCTGAAAGCTCGATCATGCACTCACCGATCGACGCAAAACCACCCATAGTCATCTCCTCATTTTTAACCGGACGTAGGCCTATACCAATTTGCCGTGATGTAAAATCCCGATGTCATCTACCCTTTATCGACTTGCCACATTCCGCGTGTAAGCATCGCGCCAAAAGAGGAATCACTATGCGTTACGCGATTTATTTCACGCCGCCGTCGGGCGATGCGCTTCTTAAAGTGGCTGCAAACTGGCTTGGGCGCAGCGCGTTTAGCGGTGAGGCGGTAAAGGTTCCGGCGATTCGCACTCTTGCCGCAGAAGATGTCGCAGCATTGACAGAAGAGCCGCGTCGTTATGGTTTTCATGGGACGCTGAAAGCGCCTTTCCGGCTGGATGAAGCATATCAGGAGAGCGATCTGCTTTCGGCGCTGATGTATTTTGCGTCATCAAGCGCACCGTTTGTGATCCCGCGCTTGAAACTGCAGGGCATTGGCCCGTTCTTTGCGCTGGTGCCTGAAGAACCGGTTGCAGAGCTCAATCAGCTCGCCAATGATATCGTAGTGTCATTTGATCGTTTTCGTGCGCCTTTGCGTGACGCGGAAATCGCCAAACGCCGTCCAGAGCGTCTGAGCGAAGCGCAGCGGCAGAATCTTGACCGTTGGGGCTATCCTTATGTGTTCGACGAGTTCCGCTTTCACATGACGCTCACCGGTCCGGTGGAGGAGAAGCAGCGCTCACAGGTGGAGCGCACGCTCGACGATTTTTTTGCACCCGTGCTAGAGGATCAGGTCGAGGTAGCCAATCTGGCTTTGTTCGTTGAACCAGAAAAAGGTGCACCGTTCGAGATTCATTCGCTGCATCCGCTGACGGGTGGTAATAAGGTGTCGAAACGGTCTTCGCGGGCCGTGGGGAGGCCTTGAGGAATGACGACGGAAACAGTTCTTAAAAATGCAAATGTCGTGTTGCCTGATGAAGTTATCAGCGGCACCGTTAAAATCGTTGATGGCATTATTGTCGACATCACGTCTGGTTCGTCCGTATCTGGCGAAGATATGGAAGGCGATTATCTGACACCCGGTCTGGTAGAATTGCACACTGACCATTTGGAAGGCCATTATGCACCGCGCCCGAAGGTGCGTTGGAATCCGATTGCAGCAGTTCAGGCCCACGATGCGCAGATTGCGGCTTCCGGTATTACGACCGTGTTCGATGCATTACGGATCGGCTTTGATCAGGAAGCGCAGACGGGTATCGATGATATGCGCAAGCTATCTTCGGCAATTGCTGAAGGTCGGGAAGCGGGGCGCTTGCGTGCGGATCATTTTCTGCATTTGCGCTGCGAGGTTTCAGCGCCTGATTGTTTGAGCGCATTCGAGCGCTTTGGCGTTCACCCACTGGTCAAGCTTGTGTCGCTGATGGATCATGCACCCGGACAACGCCAGTTCACGGATATCGAGACCTACAAATCTTACTATATGAGCAAGCTCAAGGTCTCGGAAGAAGAGTTCATTCGCTATTGCGAAAAGCGCATGGGGCAATCGCAGCAATATTCGGCATCGACGCGCAAAGCAATTGCCAATGCCTGCACGGAACGTGGCATTGTCCTTGCCAGCCATGACGATGCAACAGTGGATCATGTTGCAGAAGCAACGGAGCAGGGCATTCGCGTGGCCGAGTTTCCGACCACGCATCTGGCCGCAAAGGCATCGAAAGAATCCGGGATGTCTGTTCTGATGGGCGCGCCAAACGTGGTGCGTGGCGGTTCGCATTCCGGCAATGTTTCGGCGCGAGAACTGGCCGAAGCGGGTCATCTCGACATCATTTCTTCGGATTATATTCCGGCAAGCATGATGCAATCGGCGTTTTTCATGGCTGACGTGATGGATGCAATCACGCTCCCACAAGCAATCAAATTCGTTTCAAGCAACCCCGCGAAGGCCGTTGGTCTTCAGGACCGAGGCGAAATTGCTATTGGTAAGCGTGGCGATCTGGTGCGTGTGCAGATTGCCGAGCATGTGCCGATCATCCGTACTGTTTGGCGTGAAGGACGGCGCGTGATCTAGAGCGCATTTCGAAAAGTTCGAAGCGGCTTTCGGAACAAGATGCGCTTAAATACAAATGGGTAGAGCATTTCCAATAGCTCAATCAAAACAGGAAATGCTCTAGAGAGCCGTGCGCCCTGTTGGGCGCACAAAGGTCGCTCTTAAAGCGTCATTCTCATCATATCAAATAGTGGCGTCTGCCAGCGAAAGTATTCCTGTTTCAGCATCTACTGACAGCTTCAACTCTTTATAGCTGTTGATGCTCTTATGCGATGTTTCTGGTGAATGCGGATGTGTGGCAGTCACAACAACGACGCGTGCGCCAGCAGTTTCGCCGGCAACAATGCCCGCAGGCGCATCTTCAAACACAAGACAATTGTGCGGATCGAAGCCAAGCCGCTTTGCGCCCAGCTGGAAGCATTCAGGGCTTGGCTTTCCGCGCTGAACATCTTCCGCGGAGACGATTGTTTTTGGCATTGGAAGGCCAGCAGCCTGAAGGCGACGGCGAGCCAGCTCGATTGGCGCAGAGGTTACGATTGCCCAGCGGTCTTCGGGTAGTGAGTTCAGGAAGTCTAGCACGCCTTCAATCGCGACGATGCCATCAAGATCTGCCATTTCCGCATCAAGCAGGATTTTAGCTTCCGTATCTGGATCAAGATGCGGCAAGCCGAGCCGACGGACAGTATCGACCGCACGCACGCCATGAATTGTTGGAACAAATGTTACCGGATCAATGCCATGACGGATGGCCCATTGGCCCCAGACGCGCTCGGTTGCAGCAATAGAGCTAAGCACAGTGCCGTCCATATCAAACAGAAAGGCGTCGAACGGCTTATCGAAGGGGGACAGATCGGTCAAAATAAGGTCCTCGGAATTTCATGCCAATTGTGGGCCAAGAATCGGGTGGGTTTGTTCGCCAGAGATCATAATGCGGAAATGCGAGCAAAGTCACAGTATTCAACGGATGAATCGCGTTTGTCATGGCGTGAGTATGAAAAATCGGATGCGCCACCTATATTGAGAGTGCTGGATCTGGCGACAAAACTTGATCATTTGCCATCTTTGTGGCTTTTTGCGCCACCTGACACCACCTCTAAAAGACGAGAACGAATAGCGGCGTGAATCGCTTTCTCAGGATTGTTGTTTAAATGACTGAAATAACAGATAAAAATCGCAACTATCCGGATTATCGGTTTTCGGTCGCGCCAATGCTCGACTGGTCTGACAGGCATTGTCGCTATTTTCATCGCCTGTTTTCCAAACATGCGCTGCTTTATACGGAAATGGTTGTGGCTGACGCCGCGATCCACGGCCCGCGCGACCGTCTCATGGGGTTTGACAATACCGAGCATCCTATTGCTTTGCAGCTCGGTGGCTCTGATCCCGTAAAATTGCAGGAAGCGGCACGCATCGGCGAAGGTTTCGGTTATGACGAAATCAATCTGAACGTCGGATGTCCATCTGATCGCGTTCAATCGGGAACGTTCGGCGCGTGCCTGATGCAGACACCTGATGTCGTTGCGCGTTGCGTTGCGGCGATGAAAGAGGTTGTTTCTGTGCCGGTCACGGTGAAGTGCCGGATTGGCGTTGATGACCAGGATCCAGAAGCTGCACTTGATGCCGTTGCAGATCAGGTGCTTCAAGCGGGCGCAGATGCGCTTTGGGTTCATGCCCGCAAAGCATGGCTGAAAGGCCTGTCACCGAAAGAAAACCGCGATATTCCGCCACTTGATTATGACCGTGTTTATCGCCTCAAGCAGCGCCTCAACACGCCGTTTGTGGGCATCAATGGCGGTATAGGCACGCTGGAAGAGGCTGCTTTGCATCTCAACCATGTAGATGGCGTCATGTTGGGGCGTGCCGCTTATCATAATCCGGCGCTTCTGGCTGACGTTGACCAGCTCATCTATGGTAGCGCCGAAAAGCCGAAAGACATCGCCGATGTTATTGAAGCCATGTGCGAATATGTCGACCGGCATATTGCCGATGGAGGCAGACTTTCGCATATCGGTCGCCATATGGTTGGCCTGTTCATGGGGCAACCCGGTGCACGTCGTTGGCGCCAAATATTATCGACCGATGCGACCAAGCCCGGTGCAAACAGCGATGTGTTGCGTCAGGCTTATGCGTCCGTCATCGAAGCGTGCAACGAAGCAGCCTGATTAGAGCGCTGATTTGATTCATTCAGATCGAAACGCGCTCTAATCCATCATAATCAGCTGGTCGCCGCGAACGCTGAAACCACCAAGGGTCTGAAGGAAGTTCATGCCGAGCAGGCTGCCGGTCATTAAACCTTCCTGTGTCACCATCGCACGAATATTGTGCCGCTGAATGTCGCCGATCTGTAGGGTCGCGATTGTGATGCTGGCTGCAGTCGCTCTGCCGTTAGCCGTATTGATCGGCACATTATAGGCAAGGGACGATGTGTCGATACCTGCTCGCTCGGCATCTTCCTTGGAAAGCACCACTGATGATGCTCCCGTATCGACAAGGAAATGCACGCGGGCATCGTTGACGCGGCCATTGACTTCAAAATGTCCGTTAGCCGATTTTGCCAGTGTGACTGTCAGTGATCCATCAGATGCACGACCAGAAATCGGGCTGCCTGGAATAAGGCCAGCAGTTATGCGACTTCCAACATCCTGAAGCTCATAGCGATATTGATAGGCTGCAACGAGACCGAGAATAATGACAGCCCAAACAGCCATGTTGCGCACGAAATCGGTAAGTTTGATACCGGAGCCGAGCAGACCAGCTGCAAGCACAACGCCCCATATGCCCATATAGGCGGCTTGACCGAAGGCGTCATTGGCAATGCCAAGCGTTGTGCCGCTGTCATTATTGGCCATCAGTAGCAAAATAACGACTGCAATGGCTGCAATCACAATCCAGAACAAACGCCCCATCAGCCTTCCTTCTTTTCCAGTCTTTCATGTCGCGTCGGTAAAAGCGCCATGATTGCTCGCCGTTCGTCTTGGCCCATGGAGGACCACTCGGCAATTTCATCGAGTGTGCGGGCGCAGCCAAGACAGAATCCTGTCCGACTGTCGATTACGCATACCAGAATACATGGCGATTCGATTGTTGCCGTGTTCATGAAATGAATGTGGTTTCCTCAAAGTGCGCTGACAAGGCCAAGCAGCACTGCAGCAACGCCAATCTGTTGAGCGGCACCCAGTGTATCACCTGTTTGCCCGCCAATTTTTGCAGTGCAGAGCTTTGCAAAGCCGAAGATCAATACAATGCTGAAGAGCAGTGCTTTGATAAAACCTGCAAGACCGGCGACCGGAATAGCCGTCACAATAAGGATGCCAAGTCCCAGCGAACAGGCGCAGACGAGGGTTTCCCAGCTTGGTTGCCCAAGGTTATCGGCGAGCCCACCGGGGCGTGCGGATGGCAGCCCATACCAGAGCGATAGCATAGCAGCGCGGCTTGCAGCTTCTGCACCGATAAGCGCAAGTGCTGCATAGCACGGACCTGCGCGATCAATGATAGCGGCCAGCAGTGCCACCTTGAGGCCTGTCCAGATGATGAGTGTCAGTGCTGCAAAGGTCCCAATGCGTGAGTCCTTCATGATGTCGAGGCGACGTTCTGGGTTGGATGAGCCAAAAAAGCCGTCCGCTGTATCACCCAGCCCGTCTTCGTGCAGTGCGCCGGTCATGGCGGCCAGTGCGCCAACGGCGATTAGGCCCGAAACAACCGAAGGCAGGCCGAGATGATCTGAAACCAGAAGGGCGATACCTGCCAAAAGGCCAAGAACAGCGCCAGCCAAAGGAAACGCGCGCAAGCTTTTCCGGAGCGAATCGCCCATGCTATCGTCAGTTGTGGTCAGCCAGTTTTGAGGCAATGGCAAACGGCTCAGAAAGCCCAGAGAACGAAATGTGTCTCTTATAAAGCTATTTCGCTGCAACTATTTGCTCCGCTTTAAAACTACAACGTCGACTGGGTCGAATATTTGCGGCCAATAAGGCTTGGCGCAAAGAGGTGATTTGAAAATTTGATTAAGTGCTTATAGGACGAGCAGAACTGTTTTGCATCCTCCATTGATTGATTGGACTAGACGATATGAGCGCCAGTGGCCTTCCTTTTGACGATTTTCGCGAACTTATCCGCAATCTGCCGGGGCCTGATCTGGGTGCCGAAGCAGCTGTACGAGCACGAGACGCCACTCTGACCAAGCCTGCTGGCTCGCTCGGGCAGCTTGAAGAAATTGTTGCTTGGCTGGCTGCATGGACCGGCAAGTCTGTACCGCAGATCAATCGTCCGCTTGTCGCAGTTTTTGCTGGTAACCACGGCGTAACTGCCAAGAACATCACGCCATTCCCATCAAGCGTTACTGCGCAGATGGTCGAGAATTTTGCGGCAGGCGGTGCAGCAATCAATCAGATCTGCATTGCACATGATCTTGGCCTGAAGGTTTTCGATCTCGCACTGGAGCATCCGACGGGCGATATCACTGAAGAAGCCGCAATGGACGAACGTACCTGTGCTGCTACCATGGCATTTGGCATGGAAGGCATCGCGGGCGGCACGGATCTTCTTTGCATCGGTGAAATGGGGATAGGCAACACCACGATTGCCGCTGCAATTTCTCTGGCGCTTTTCGGCGGCACTGCTGAGGATTGGGTCGGGCCGGGCACAGGTTCAACTGGTGAGCTTCTGCAACGCAAACTTGCTGCTGTTCGTGCAGCGGTCAATCTTCATCAGGATCACCTCAAAGACCCGCTGGAAGTGCTGCGCCGTCTGGGTGGCCGCGAAATCGCTGCTATGGCAGGCGCAATCCTTGCTGCACGCATGGAGAAAATTCCGGTTATCGTCGATGGTTTTGTCGCAAGTGCCGCAGCAGCAGTACTTTATGCAGCAAATCCAACGGCTGTCGACCATTGCCTGTTCGGCCATGTATCTGCTGAACCGGGCCACAGGCTGCTTCTGGAGAAGATGGGCAAAAAGCCACTTCTCGATCTTGGGATGCGTCTTGGCGAAGGTACGGGTGCTGCATTGGCTGCAGGGATCGTCAAAGCCGCAGCGCTTTGCCATAGTGGAATGGCAACATTTGAACAAGCTGGTGTCACAAGTTCCACAAAATGAACACAAAAAAGCCCGGAGTTTTCCGGGCTTTTTTGTGGCTATAAGCGTTTAATTGCTCTCTTTATCGAGCACCATGTAGTCGAGCGGCAGCTCAGTCGTGTACTTGATTTGCTCCATCGCGAACGACGAAGAGACGTCACGAATTTCGATCTTACCGATCAGACGCTTGTAGAAAGCATCATATGCAGCAATGTCTGGTACCGCCACGCGCAGAAGATAATCAACGTCACCGCTCATGCGGTAAAACTCGATAACTTCAGGAAATTCCTGAACCACTTCCGAGAAGCGCTTGAGCCATTCATTGCTGTGCGAGCTGGTGCGGACAGAGACGAAGACCGTTACGCGCGTGTTGACACGCACTGGGTCGAGAATGGCGACACGGCGTTTAATGACGCCGTCTTCCTCAAGTTTCTGGATGCGGCGCCAGCAAGGGGTCGTGGATAGGCCAACCTTTTTGGCGACATCAGCGACCGCCAAAGTTGCGTCTTCCTGCAGCAAGCGCAGTATTTTTCTATCGAGCCTGTCCATACGTTTTTAATCCCGGTATTAGAAATCGTTTCCCGAAGTGTCCGGATGAGTGAAACTTCATACCTTATCGTTTGCATTCGCCCGAATTTACAGGAAAAAAATTCCATTGAGAACTGAAGTTCTAAAAATTATTTTCCGGGATCAATGAGTTTGCGTATTTTCTGCTGAAGAGCTGGTACGGTTTCCGCATCAAACCACGGATTTCGTTTAAGCCAGCCGCTGTTGCGCCACGACGGATGCGGCAGAGGTAAAACCGTTCGGCCGTCGGCATTTGGCATTTCCATGAAGCTGCGCCAGTTCTGAACCGTTTTGGTGAGGCTGGTTTTGCGCCATTCAGGCAAATGATAGGCAAGGGCGTATTGCCCGACGACGAGAATGAACTCCAGTTGCGGCATGGATGCAAATACGCGGTCATGCCACGTCTGCCGACACTCTCGGCGCGGAGGAAGATCTCCGCCATGTTTGTCATAGCCTGGAAAGCAAAAGCCCATTGGCACAATCGCAAAACGTGCGGGGTCGTAAAACTCTTCTCGTGTGGTGCCGAGCCATTGCCGCAGACGATCGCCTGATGGGTCGTTGAAGGGCAGGGAGCTGTTATGCACGCGAATACCCGGCGCCTGCCCGCAAATGGCTATGCGGGCGGTATCCGATATGATGCAGACGGGATTGGGTTCGTGCGGCAAAGGCGGCAGATATTGAGGCGTGTCACGACAAATACGACACGCCTGGATCGAGTGTCTGAGCTCGTCCAGATTTTTCATTATCGCAGTGCCGCTCCGCATCAGAGTGAATTAATAAACGAAAATAGCCGATCTTTGATATAGTTGATGGTGCCGCTGATTACATCGGTTGATGGTGCCTCATGGCCTGTTTCGGGTTCAGCATTCGGCTTTTGGTGTTCTCTGCGCCATTGAAAGGGCATTTCAAAGCTGCCAGCCCATATTCCGCGTTTCTCGCGACGGGCGGAAGCTTCTGCGCTGCGATAGTCGCCATAAGAAACCGCCCAGCCTTGTTCCACCATCCACTGGTTGAGATCCGTGTCACCCAGATAGCAACGCCCGAGATCTCGACCATACTTATCAAAGCCTTCTTTTTCACACCGAATCGCGGCTTTGCCGATTCTGTTTTTCAGCGCATTGCGGGCATCTCGACCGCAGGCATAGTCACTGCCTTCAATTCGACAGGTCTGCTCCATCTCAGGTGCATCGATACTGAGAAGGCGGATATGTGCCTTATTCAGTATGACTGTATCGCCATCAATGACGTAGACTGATCCTGTCGCAGATTCCCGCGGCTGTCGGTTAACCGGTAGGGAAACAATGACGGCCCCAAGAATTAAAAAGATTAGTAAAGTTAAGAGGATGCCGCCAAATCCTCCACCCTTTTTTCGGCTTCTTGGTTGATATGGCCGCTTATAATAGCGCCGCCTTTTGTTCATTGTTTCATGCCCCCAATCGCGCCCCACACTTAATGCATCTGCAGCTTTTTGCGAAGTTCAGCGTATTTTGGATTGAAGATGCACGGCAACTTATTGGGGTCAACTCAGAGCGGTTTTGTGTTGATTCAGCAACAGTCTTTACCATTGCTTTAGTCTAAAAAGGTGGGAGATACATTTTGCCCATTTCCCGCCACAAAGGCACGTCACCGGATAGGAAAGGCAAAAGCTATTAAACACTTCTGGGAAACTTTGGTTCCCTCAGGACAGGCGAAAAATGAAGCAAGGCGCATTGTTATATAACGATCCGTTTTCGAGCAGTGGAAAGACTGCCTCAGCTTCTTTTTCTTATGCGCACAATAGCCGAGCTTTTTTCCGTCAAAATCGGGTCTCAGTGTTGACGAAAAGACAATGCATTCTGTCGTTTATGTCATCAACTTCCACCCAATGTGAAAGACCAGCGTTGTGATGCGTATCCGCAGTTTTTCATATCCCCTTATCGCTGCGGCACTTGGCTTGGCCATTGTATGCAACAGCGCTTCGGCTTTTGATTTAAACGATGACTCGGAAAAATCACGTAGTCCGTTTGAGCTCTTCAAATTCGGTTTCTCCGCTTACAAAAGCGGCCATAAGGACGAAGCCATTAAAGCTCTTCGTTATGCTGCTGAACGCGGTCATCAGGGCGCTAAGTGGAAACTGGCTCGCATGTATGCCGACGGTGACGGTGTTGCCGAGAATGACTACGAAGCTTACCAGATTTTTGAAAAGATCGTCCGTGACGGTGCAGAACCAGGTTCCGAGAATGAGCCTTATGTTGCTGACGCGCTGGTCGCGCTTGCTGGTTACGTGAAAGTAGGCATCCCGGGTTCCCCGGTGAAGTCCAATCCAAAGTTTGCTCGCGATCTTTATGTGCAGGCAGCGTCGAATTTTGGCGATTCGGCTGCCCAGTATGAGCTCGGCAAGATGCTCCTGGATGGCGAAGGCGGTGAACGCAACTCGGTTCAGGCTGCTGGTTGGTTCCAGTTGGCTGCCAAAAAGGGCAATGCCAGCGCTCAGGCAATGCTTGGAAACATGCTCTTTCAGGCTGGCAAGACCGTTCGTGGTCTGGCTATGCTGACCGCAGCATTTGAACGCTGCCCCACGGAAGATTGCACATGGATCCGCGATATGCAGGAACAGGCATTCTCAATTGCAGGTGAAGCAGATCGCCGTAATGCCATTGCTCTCGCAGGCGACTATGCCGTCAAGGGCGACTACTAATCATGCTTTATTCCTTGAACTGATCCAAGTTTAAGGAATTATGCTCTATACATTTGTTTTTACGCGCAACTTGTTCCGATAACCGCTTCGCCCTTTTCGGGATTCACTATAGCGGTGTGATTACACCGCCAATGTGACTGTGACCGGAACATGGTCGGACGGCTTTTCCCACGCTCTGACGTGCTTCTCTATATCCGCAGCAACAAAATGGTTGGCCGCTTCTGGTGAGAGCATCAGATGGTCGATGCGAATGCCATTATTTTTCTGCCAGGCTCCCGCCTGATAATCCCAGAACGTATAGACGCCATCTTCATCAGTTGAAGCGCGCACAGCTTCCGTGAAACCCAGATTTTCAAGTCGGCGAAACGCCTGACGTGATTGAGGCTGAAACAGCGCATCGCCCAGCCACTGCTGCGGGTTCTTCGCATCGTTTGGCTCTGGAATAACGTTATAGTCACCGGCGAGTACTAGCGGTTCTTCGAGCTCAAGCCTGTCTTTGGCCCATGCTTCAAGGCGCTGCATCCACGAAAGCTTGTATGGAAATTTTTCTGTGTCGATCGGATTGCCGTTTGGCAAATAGAGCGAGACCACACGAAGAACGCCCTTATCTGTCGAGAATACCGCCTCGATAAAGCGCGCTTGTTCATCGCTATCGTCGCCCGGCAAGCCACGATTAACCTCGTCAGGCGACTTCTTGGACAGAATCGCAACGCCGTTGAAGCCTTTCTGACCGTGCGTTTCCACATGATAGCCGAGCGCTTCAATCTCCATCCGTGGGAACAGTTCGTCCACCGACTTGATTTCCTGAAGGCAAGCAATGTCAGGCGACGATTCCTTCAGCCAATGCTGGAGGTTTTCGATACGCGCCTTGACGCCATTAATGTTCCATGTCGCGATTTTCATCTGCAAATGATTAGGCGGAAGACGAGGCGAGGGCAAGCGCTGCTCACTCTCCATCACAGAATTTCGCCTCGGTCTGATAATTATTCAAATGCCATTTGTATTGCCGCTTTTGCGTTCCTATCTCCATGAAACCGTAGCCAAACAGGAGATTTTAATGTTCGACGCCAAAAAGCTTCTCGATCAGTTTCTGGGATCGCAAATACCGGGCATGTCAGGAAGCGTTCGTGACAAGGCAGGGCAGGCCACTGATCTCGCGAAAAAAAACCCATTGGCTACGGGGGCGATTGCGGCTGCAATCTTGGGCACAAAAACCGGACGTAAGCTTGCAGGTAATGTGGCAACTGCGGGCGGTATCGCTGCAATCGCGGGCCTTGGTTATCTCGCCTACAAAAATTACAAATCCGGCCAGTCGCCACAGACCGCTGAACAGCCTGTAGCAAAAAAGCCAGAGCTGCCGCCGCCGCCAGCGGATTCTCCATTTCATCCGCAGTCCCCGACGATGAGCAATAGCTTCGCGCTTACACTCATTCAGGCGATGATTGCCGCTGCAAAGGCGGATGGCCATATCGATGACGCTGAACGCGCACATATCATGGAGAAGGTGCAGATTTCGGGTCTCGACAATGAGGCTGAAGCCTTCTTCGAGAAAGAATTGGCTGATCCGATTGATATTGATGCGCTGGTCGCTGCAGCGCAGACCGAAGAACAGAAGGTCGAGCTTTATACTGCTTCCCGTCTGACGATTGATCCGGACACCCGTGCGGAGCGCGGTTATCTCGATATGCTGGCCGGTCGTCTTGGCCTACCGGATGCGCTTGTCGATCATATTGATGCGACCGTTTCATCGGTAAAAGCCTGATAAAATAAAGCGGCTCCAGTCCAACTGGAGCCGCTTTATACAGCTGAATATTACTTAGAAATTAGAGCGCATACCGAAAAATGTGTAACGGTTTTCGGATAAAGATGCGCGTTAAAACAAGGGCTTAGAACGACAATCTGATTCAATCAGATCGAAACGCGCTCTAAGTCTGATCAGATCGCAAAGCTTGTGCCGCAACCGCACGATGCAGTCGCGTTCGGGTTGCGTATCTGGAACGATTGCCCCATCAGATCATCAACGAAGTCGATTTCCGATCCATCCATGTACGGCACAGAGATTGAATCAATCAGCACCTTGGCGCCGAGCTTTTCAATAACAATGTCATCGTCGGATTGATCGTCTACGAGGTCGTACTTGTAAGAAAATCCGGAGCAGCCACCGCCTTCGACCGAAACGCGGAGCGCAGTTTTGCCCGGTTCAGAACCGATAATTTTTGCAATCCGCTTGGCTGCGGATTCGGAAACGGTAATGTCTGTCATCTGCCTTGTTCCGCTTGCAATTGCGAGTGTCGAGTTGGAATTGTCTGGATTTACGACAAACGCATACTTGCCTTCATGTTTAGCTGATAGCTATGAACGCAACGTGTGGAAGTCAATGTCCGCACGATATTTGCGTAATCATATTACAGTGAGGAATGCATCGCAATGTCCGCTGAAGAAATAGGGCAACTGGAAGGAATTGGCTTCGGCTATCGCGAAAGAGCGCCCTATGCCAGTAATCCTGCGCTGAGCCGAGGTCGGCTGGTGCCGGAGCCTGAAAGCGCTACACGAACGCCTTTCCAGCGGGATCGCGATAGAATCATCCATTCCACCGCTTTTCGCCGTCTCAAGCATAAGACACAGGTGTTTATTGCCCATGAGGGGGATCATTATCGAACCCGCCTGACCCACACGATTGAAGTGGCGCAGATTGCCCGTGCTTTGGCGCGCGCTCTGAAGCTTGATGAAGATCTCGCTGAAGCCGTAGCACTCGTGCATGACTTTGGTCACACGCCTTTTGGGCATACCGGCGAAGATGCGTTGAATGAGCGGATGAAAGCCTATGGCGGCTTCGATCATAATGCGCAGTCTTTGCGTATCGTGACCAAGCTTGAACATCGCTATGCAGATTTTGACGGATTAAACCTTTCTTGGGAAACGCTTGAGGGACTGGTCAAACATAACGGCCCCCTTGTTGGTCCATTCGCCACGCACTCAGATGAACCGGTCCCGCAACCGATCCTTGATTTCAACGAACGTTATGATCTCGAATTATCGCGATTTGCCAGCCTTGAAGCGCAATGTGCCGCGATTGCCGACGATATTGCCTATAACGCCCATGACATTGACGATGGTCTTCGGTCGGGTTTGCTTAAGCTTGAGGGGCTTGATGAGGTGCCGCTCACAAAACGCCTTCTGGATATCGTGAGGACGCGCTATCCGGCGCTTGATGCGGTGCGCACTGGTCACGAACTGGTCCGCCGCCAGATCACCATCATGGTTGAGGACGTGATCGCTGAATCGCAGCGCCGTATTGCGGCAGCCAATCCGCAGAGCTTTGAGGATGTACAGGCACAACCGCGTGCGCTTGTTGGCTTTTCAGATAAGATGCGGGATGAAGAAAAAGTCCTGAAACGCTTTTTGTTCAAGAACCTGTATTTTCATGACAGCGTCGTTGTTCGCAGGCACGCTGCAGACAAGATCGTTCAGGACCTGTTCGATATCTGCTTCAGTGATCCATCGATCATGCCGTCAGAATGGCAATCAGGCTGCGAAACGCTTGATGATGCAGGGCGCGCGCGCCGCGTCGCCGACTATCTTGCGGGGATGACTGACAATTATGCAGTGCGAGAACACCGACGATTGTTTGACCATACACCCGATTTAGCTTAATCGGGGCGGGACGAAGCGGGTCTCGAAGCGCAAATGCCTCCGGGATCGCCGCTATTTTTATGACGAACAGAAGCCGGACAGCAGAAATTAACCGGACGGAAGCCTCACAGGACGAACCATGAATATCTTTGCAGATTTCGACGCGCGTATCAAAAAAACGTTGCAAGATATTGATCTTAAAGCAAAGGACGGTGGCGATCTCGATTTATCTCGTATCACCGTTGAGCCTCCGCGCGATGCAACGCATGGTGACATCGCCACCAATGCCGCGATGGTGCTTTCCAAGGCTGTCGGTCAGAACCCGCGTGAGCTTGCCACAATTATTGCTGATGCGCTGAAGGCTGATGCCGATGTTGCAACGGTCGATGTGGCTGGCCCTGGCTTCATTAATCTCCGTCTGAAAGATGTTTATTGGCAGCGCGAACTGTTTGCGATGCTCAATGAAGCAACCGACTTCGGCCGCTCCAAGCTTGGTGCTGGTACGAAGGTCAATGTCGAGTATGTTTCCGCCAACCCGACAGGACCGATGCATGTTGGTCATTGCCGTGGTGCAGTGGTTGGTGACGTGCTGGCAAATCTGCTGAAATTCGCAGGCTTCGACGTTACTAAAGAATATTACATCAATGATGCTGGTGCGCAGATTGATGTTCTTGCCCGTTCGGCGATCCTTCGCTACCGCGAAGCGCTAGGTGAGAACATTGGCGAGATCCCAGCGGGTCTTTATCCGGGCGATTATCTGGTGCCGGTTGGTGAGGCGCTTGCCAAAGAGTTTGGCAACAAACTTCTTGAAATGCCGGAAGATGAAGCGCTCGTTATCGTTAAAGATCGCACGATCGATGCCATGATGGGCATGATCCGTGCCGATCTGGAGGCGTTGAACGTTCATCATGACGTTTTCTACTCCGAGCGCACGCTCCATGTTGATCATGCACGCGTCATTCGCGCCGCAATCAACGATCTGACGCTCAAGGGCCATGTTTACAAGGGCAAGCTGCCGCCGCCAAAGGGGCAACTGCCTGAAGAATGGGAAGACCGCGAGCAGACCTTGTTCCGTTCGACAGAAGTCGGTGACGATATTGATCGTCCGCTGATGAAGTCTGATGGCACTTTCACTTATTTTGCGGCTGACGTTGCTTATTTCAAAGACAAGTATGACCGCGGCTTCAACGAGATGATCTATGTGCTGGGCGCCGACCACGGTGGCTATGTCAAGCGTCTCGAAGCTGTCGCTCGTGCCGTTTCCGACGGCAAGGCCAAGCTGACAGTTCTGCTGTGCCAGCTCGTCAAGCTGTTCCGTGACGGCGAACCAGTTCGTATGTCCAAGCGCTCTGGCGAATTCATCACTCTGCGTGATGTGGTCGATGAGGTTGGTCGTGATCCGGTCCGCTTCATGATGCTTTATCGGAAGAACGATGCGCCGCTCGACTTCGACTTTGCGAAAGTGACTGAGCAGTCGAAAGACAATCCGGTGTTCTACGTGCAGTATGCGTCCGCGCGTTGCCATTCGGTTTTCCGTCAGGCAGTCGACCAGCTTGGTCTGTCGGGTCTTGATCGCGTTTCTATGGCTGAACATTTCGGCAAACTGACCGACGAAAGCGAAATCGCACTCGTGCGTAAGCTTGCAGAATATCCGCGTCTGATCGAATCTGCAGCCACGCATCAGGAGCCACATCGCCTGGCTTTTTACCTCTATGACCTGGCCAGCGCGTTCCATTCGCAATGGAATAAGGGCACTGAGAACCCAGACTTACGTTTTATTAAGGTTAACGATCCAGAATTGTCTCTAGCAAGGCTAGGGCTAGTACAGGTCGTTTCCGATGTGCTGACTTCCGGTTTGACTATAATCGGTGCGGATGCTCCAACGGAAATGCGCTAGGACGGTTTCTATACGCGCAAGTTCAACCAGAGTGTTGAGCGGGTATAGATAAGTCAAAATGATGGAAGATCAGCGAGTATCCAAGTCGTCGATCTTCCTTCAGGCGCAGGAAACTTCCGTCAACTTTTGCCCACATTGCCTCGCTACAACGTAATGTATCGAGACGTCTTGCGGCGTCCAGGGTTTGAGTTAGGAACACACCATGACGGACAGCAGTGCTAATCCCCGTAGTTACGGCGAGCGTCCGCTGCACGAAGACGATCCGCTGATGGAACTTTCACGGATCATGGATTTCGGCGCGTCTGCAGATAATAACGTTGCTCGAAGCGAATATAGACCCGAACCAAATTTTGATTCTGGCGACAATGACCTTTCGTTCGATCTCGAGCGAGAGTTGCTTGGTGATTTCGGTAATTCAATCGAACCGGAACAGCATTCGGCTCCATATGTGACGCCAGCTTACGAGCCGCATTCCTATCAGAACGCAGAACCTGTGGTGCAGGAAGACGCGCTGGCGTCTGCACTTGAAGAAGAGTTCGATCTTCATCTCGATGCAAACGAGCCGCTTGCTCCTGCTGAATCTTTTGAATTTGTTGAAGCTGATCGTTCCGAGCCTGTGCCTCAGTTCGATTACAACGACTATTCAGAAGCCCGCACGGCTTATGAAGAAACTCATCCGGATGCCTATGCTGCACAAGCGCCTGTAGAGCCGCTGGAGCAGAACTATTCGAACTATAATCCGTCTGCTTATCAGCCGTCGGAAGATCCTTACGACAATACTTATGCGACTGAACCTGCACCGCTGCCGTCCGATGGCAATGATTGGGAATTCCAATCCGCCAAGCCATTCGAGGCCAGCTACGCCGCAGAGCCATCGCATCAGCCGCTTTCGTTAGAAGACGAGCTGGAAAACCTGCTGTTCAGCGACGAGCCTCAGTCTGCTCAGGTCACAGAGACTGCTTACGATGAGCAACCTGAGCCGTTTTCGGCCTATACGCCACGTTATGCTGAACCTGCAGCAGAAGCCCCAACTTCGGCTTATGCAGAGCCTGCTTATCGCGAAGAATCTGACCCTGTGTTTGATGACTTTCAGCTGGATGAGCCAGAGGCTTATGAACCAGTCGAAGCCGCTGTAAACTATGCGCCGGAACCAGTAAAAGAGCCACAGGCTGCTTCACAATCTGCACAGACACCGATCTATCCGCATTACGCACTCAGCAACTTCGCGGCGGGTGCCGCAACGGCTGGCGTCTTGTCGCCAGAACCTACGCAGGCTGCTGCAGAATACGAATCAGAACAAGTCGAACTCGACGATGATTTCTCTTTCGATGACGACTTCACGCTTGAGACCGAACAGTCATTTGCACCTGTCGCGGTTGAAGCAACCGGCGATGAACTTTCCGGCCTTGATGAAATCTCGTTCAATGAAGACGATTTCGGTTTCGAAGCCTCGGGCGATGCATCTTCGCCAGTTGCGGCTGACGATGCGAACCTCTTCACTGAAGAAGACTTCTTCACGGCAGATGATCTCGATCTGAGCGTAGAGGCCGAGAGTGAATCGGTGGAAACACCTTACGCTCACGCTACCTATTCCGAGGAAGAGCAGCATCCTGCCGCTCCGTCCTTCACGAACTACGCCGACCCGCGTTCTTCGTTTGCAGCACCAGCACCCGAAATCGAAACGCTGAGTGTTGCTGACAGCAAGGTGGAGCAGACCCATTCGCTCGATTTGCCGGAAGTCAGCTATGGCGAAGAAGAAAATAATGCAGGTCTGACCGATCTTGAGACTGAGTTTGCAGAAGTTTTCAACACGATTGGAGTTGATGAAACCGCTGCAAAAACAGATGCTCAGAGCGAAGCTGACAAGGCGTTTGAAGATATTTTCCGCGAAAGCGCTTCGTCCTACATGCCAAACGCAGGTGTTGCAGCTGGTACCGCGCTAGGCGTTGGAGCGGCTGCAGCTGCTGCAACAATGGCTTATGGACGTGCCAACCCTACGGCACAACCAGCATCACCGCAGAACCCAAGCGGTAGCAGCGATGATTTCTATAATCATTGGGCTGCCCAGGGTGCGCAGACTATGGAAAGTGGCGAGTTCGGCACTCGTGCTACAATGCAGCCCGAAGATGATCTCGGTAGCGCTGCGGAAGCCTATCGTAATCGTCCGGTGCGCGGCCGCCGTGGTCTTATCCTCGCAAGTGTTGCTGGTATCGCTGTCCTTATCGGCGGTATTGGCTACCATTTCCTCGGCGGTAGCGGATCCGGTGAGCCGGTTGTGATTCGCGCTGATAATCAGCCAATCAAGGTTCAGCCGGAAAATCCGGGTGGCGCTACGGTTCCTAATCAGGACAAGGCTGTCTATGACCGTGTCGCTGGTACATTGCCAAACAACCCTGAGCAGAAGTCATTGATTTCTGCCGGCGAAGAGCCTGTTGATCTTGGTGCCACACAGGACAATGAAGTCGGCACGGATGATGCACCTGAGCCTAATCAGGCTGCCGGAAACTCCGCTGAATCCGGTCAGGAATCACCGTTGATCCAGCCCCGTGAAGTTGAAACGATGATCGTTCGTCCTGATGGCACCATTGTTCAGGCCCAGCAGCCTGCGCAGACACCTCCACAGGCCGCTCCAGTAAATACTGCAAACAATTCAGCGCCAATCGCGCCGCCAGCGGAAACTGATGAGATTGCAGCTCTTGCTGCAGGTAATACGCCTCAGGAACCAGTTGCAAACACGCCTGTAACGCAGCCGACACCTGCAACTCAGGCTCCAGCGCCTCAGGTGCGGGCACCTGTCGTGCCTTCACGCCCGGCTGAACAGCCAACCACTATCGTGGGAAATGTTCCGCAGCGTACTCAGGCACAGGCTCCTGCTGCAGCACCTCAGGTTGCTTCTGCAGCCGGTGCAGGCGGTTACTTCATTCAGATCGCTTCGCAGCCGTCTGCTGAACTGGCACAGAAGTCTTACGCCAACATGGCGCAGCGTTATGGCAGCGTGATTGGTGGCCGTGCAGTCGATATCAAGCGTGCTGACATTCCGAACAAGGGCACTTATTACCGCGTTCGAGTTCAGGCTGGTTCGAAGGATGATGCATCCGCACTATGTGGTCGTCTCAAGACTGCTGGCGGTAGCTGCTTCGTGACGCAGTAAACGCTTCAAGATTGTGAATTGAAAGAAGGGCGACACCAGTCGCCCTTTTTCGTGTGACTACCATGCTCACTGTTTTTGGGTTAAACCGTTACCGCTGATTTGAAGGCGACGAACAGATCGAAGGAATGCTGCATGAAAGAGTGCAAGGCGTGGATTGCTGGTGTAGCCGGAACGAAGTTGACGCCGGACGAGGTGGCCTTTTTCCGGGATGAAAAGCCTTGGGGTTTTATTCTCTTTGCGCGCAATGTTGAAAGCCTTGAACAGGTTGCCGAGCTCACTGCGCAGTTGCGCGAAGTGACAGACAGGCCTCAGACGCCTGTTTTCATTGATCAGGAAGGTGGTCGTGTTCAGCGTCTTCGTCCGCCACTGGTTCCTAACTATCCAGCCGCAGCTCAAATTGGTGCGATCTATGATCGTGATCCCGAAGCAGGGCTTCGTGCTGCTTGGCTTCATGCACGCCTTCATGCTTTCGATCTTTTGAAGGTAGGCGTGAATGCCGATTGCCTGCCGGTTCTCGATGTTCCAATCGAGGGCGCTCATGACGTGATCGGCGCGCGTGCTTATTCCAAGAATCCGCACAATGTTGCGGCCATGGGAAGGGCTGCCGCAGAAGGTCTTCTCGCTGGTGGCGTTTTGCCTGTGGTGAAACATATGCCGGGGCATGGCCGTGCATTCAGCGATACGCACAAGGAGCTGGCGCGCGTTAATGTGCCGTTGAGTGAGCTGGTAGCCCACGACTTTGTGCCGTTTAAGGCATTGAATGACTTGCCAATGGCGATGACGGCGCATGTGATCTTTGACAGTCTCGATCCTGAACGCCCTTCGACTATGTCGCCTACGGTCATCAACACGGTTATCCGTGACGTTATCCAGTTCGATGGTCTGGTGATTAGCGACGACATTTCGATGAAGGCGCTTTCAGGTGATCTGGGCGATATCGCTGAAGGCATCACAAATGCCGGTTGCGACATCGTTCTTTATTGCGCGGGCGTTATGGAAGAGCTGGTGAAAGTTGCTGCTCGCGTTCCCGTCCTTGATGGAAAGTCGCGCAAACGTGCTGATCTTGCAGAAGTTTATGCAGGCGACCCTGATCTTTCCGATGAAGCGGAATTGCGCGAAGAGTTTGGACAAATGTTCGAACTGATGGCGTAACCGCCAAAACTTGGTAGACTATAAACTCCGGCGCTGTTTACGCGCCGGACAGAATCTACAAACAGGACGAGCGGGTGGCTGAATCTGAAGCGAACACAGGCGGAAAAGACGGTGCTAACGTGCCGATGGATGCTTTGTGGCAAGGTGAAGCCGAGCGTGCAGAAAGCGAACCATCGCTGCTGATCGACGTGCAGGGCTTTGAAGGCCCGCTTGATCTTCTGCTGCATCTGGCCCGCAATCAGCGTGTCGATCTTTCACGTATTTCTGTTCTCGCACTTGCCGAGCAGTATCTCGGTTTTGTGGAACAGGCACAGGCGCTTCGGCTCGAGCTGGCAGCAGACTATCTGGTTATGGCCGCATGGCTGGCTTACCTTAAATCCAGATTGCTTATTCCCAAGCAACAGGATGATGATGGTGCCACAGGCGAAGAACTGGTTGCTTCGCTGCAATTTCGTCTGAAGCGCCTCGAAGCGATGCGGGATGCTTCCGCAAAGCTTGTAAATCGCAACCGCTTGGGCCGTGACGTTTTCGCCCGCGGTATGCCTGAACTGGTCGTCGTCGATCGATCAAGCCAGTTTGCTGCGTCACTTTATGATCTGTTGACGGCTTATACATCGCAACGCCAGCGACAAGCCGTATCTCATGTGCAGATTGAGAAACGTGCGGTATGGTCGTTGAGAGAGGCGCGTGTTGCTCTTGTAAGATTGATGGGAGTGAGCGGGGACTGGGTTTCCCTCGATCGCTTTCTTATTGATTATACGTTGTCTCCACAGGAGAGAGCGTCAGCCTTGGCAAGCTCATTTGCCGCAAGTCTGGAGCTTGTTCGTGAGGGTAAGCTGGAGGTGCGACAGAACGCGCCTTTCGCGCCAATCTATATGCGGGCGTCGGGCGAACTGAATGAACTGGATGAGGGCGACAATGTCTGAAGCGGAAGCGGCAATGGATGAATATGAAGACGATGCACAGCATCCGGCTTCGTCGCTGACTTTGGCCGAGCTGGCTCGCATGGTTGAAGCAATAATCTTTGCATCATCCGAGCCCGTATCCGAGCGTGCTTTAGCCGAGAGACTGCCGAATGCGACTGATCTTTCTGCAGCACTTACTCATCTGCAGAAGGTGTATGAGGGACGTGGTGTGCATCTCGTTCAGGTTGGCACGGCATGGGCTTTTCGCACCGCTCCTGATCTCGGCTTTCTTATGAGCCGCGAGAAAGTGCAGCAGCGCAAACTTTCGCGCGCTGCCATGGAAGTGCTTGCAATCATTGCATATCATCAGCCGGTGACGCGCGCGGAACTTGAAGATATTCGCGGTGTGGAAACCTCCAAAGGCACGCTTGATGTGCTGATGGAGACGGGCTGGATCAAATTGCGCGGACGTCGGCGCACGCCTGGCCGCCCTGTGACTTACGGCACGACGGACACGTTTCTGGATCATTTCGGTCTGCCGGAAATCCGTGATCTGCCTGGATTGGAAGAACTGCGTGGGGCAGGGCTGTTGTCTGCCCGCATCCCATCCAGTTTCTCGGTTCCGGTTCCAAATGTTGATCCGGATGAATTGACGGATGAGGAAGAGCCACTCGAAGATATCGATCTTGAAGGGCTCGGACTGTTAGCACCACGCGGAGATTGATAAGAAAATTGAGCTACAACAAATAAATTCGTTGTATCTTGGTTCACAGTCATACTTCTGTTTGAAAGATTTGTTGAAAGCGCTTAAATCGTAATCAGCAATACAGGAATAGGCCGTGCTCTAACGGCGATGAGAGGAATGAAATGGGTAGCTTTTCTATTTGGCACTGGCTGATCGTTCTCGCGGTTGTGCTGCTTCTGTTTGGCCGTGGCAAAATTCCAGAACTGATGGGTGACGTCGCCAAGGGCATCAAGAACTTCAAGCAGGGCATGTCTGAAGAAGATGCTGCTAAGGAAGACGCCAAGGCAGATGCACGTACAATTGATGCGCGTGCGGATGAAACCGTCAACGATGTCAAGAAGACGACAAAGTCCTGATGTGATCTAGATGCTGCTGCGTGCAATATGGTGCGCAGCATGTTTTGTCATGACAGCATGATCCCGTGAGTTGAACGCCGGTTTTCGGGGTCCATCATGCGCAATAATAATAGGTTGATTGCAGGGCTTTCTCACCAGAGATGCATTTGTAATCTGGATTGCGGTTTTCCGCCGAAAGACGGGACGCGCGCGTCAGAAGCGCGGAGTATCAAATTATGTTCGATATCGGTTGGTCTGAACTGCTGATAATCGCAATCGTGATGATTGTGGTCGTTGGTCCCAAGGATTTGCCGAAGATGCTCAGAGCTTTCGGTAAGGCGACAGCGCGTATGCGCAGCACCGCCAACGAGTTCCGGCATCAGTTCAACGAAGCTTTGAAGGAAGCCGAACTTGAAGATGTGAAAAATATCGTTGATGAAGCTCGCAAGCTTGATCCGCGTTCGAAGCTTACTCAGGTTTTCGATCCGATTCGCAGCGCCGGTGAAGATATTCGTTCCGGTCTCCAGTCCACGACATCAATGTATCCTACTGAGCCTGCAAAGGTTGCCGAGGTGACGACACCTGTCGAAGCGAATGGTACGACGGTCCCGGTCGAAGCTCCTGCAGAAAAGCCTGCGCCAAAAGCACAGGCAGCCAAGCCTAAAGCCCCGCGCAAGAAGGCCGCTCCAGCTGTTGAGGCAGAGGTTCCGGCTGCATCCAAGCCTGTCAAAGCTAAGGCAGTGGCTGCAAAACCTAAAGCTGCCGCCAAAGTTGAGCCTGTTGCAAAGGCAGTGGCTCCGAAGAAAACTGCTTCGGCAAAGCCCGCAACGCCAAAAGCAGCAGTGCCTGCTGCTAAAAAGACCACCAAAAAGACGACTGAAAAGACAGGAACCAAAGCGTGAAACGGGACGAGGACGAAATTGAACAGAGCGCCGCTCCTCTGCTCGAACACCTGATCGAACTGCGCCGCCGCCTGATTTGGGCGATTCTGGCGTTTTTTGTCGCTTTTGTTATCTGCTTCGCCTTTGCAAAGCATCTCTTCAATATGCTCGTCGTGCCTTACCAGTGGGCTATCGACTGGGCTGGTATGGATCGCTCGAAGGCTGAGCTGATTTATACCGCGCCGCAGGAATTCTTCTTCACGCAGGTCAAGGTCGCGATGTTTGGCGGTCTTGTGCTGGCGTTCCCGATCATCGCCGCACAGATCTACAAGTTTGTGGCGCCGGGCCTGTATAAGCACGAGCGTATGGCATTTTTGCCGTTCCTTATTGCTTCGCCGATCCTGTTTCTGATTGGCGGCGCGCTCGTCTATTTCTTCTTCACGCCGATGGTGATGTGGTTCTTCCTGGCCATGCAGCAAAGTGGCGGCAATGGTGAAGTTCAGATTTCGCTGCTGCCGAAGGTTTCCGAATATCTGAGCCTCATCATGACGCTCATTTTCGCTTTCGGTCTCGTTTTCCAGCTTCCGGTCGTTACAAGCCTTATGGCACGCGTTGGCTTGATTACATCAGCGGGCCTGAAAGACAAACGCAAGTATGCAATCGTCATTGCCTTTGTGGTGGCAGCGGTTCTGACACCGCCGGATCCGGCAAGCCAGATCGGTCTTGCCATACCGACGATCCTTCTCTACGAGATTTCCATCATATTGGCTCGAATGATTGAGAAGCAGCGCGAAGAAGCTAAGGATGAAGCCGAAGGCGATCCTGATGCTGAAGATAGCGCTCCGACTTCCTGATCCGGACATATGTTAAACAGAGGCTGCGGGATCGCAGCCTCTCTTCTTGTTAAATTTCATGAAACGGCTTTTCCCATGCTCGATATCAAATGGATTCGCGAAAACCCTGAAGCTCTCGATAAGGCGCTTGCAAAGCGCGGAGCAGGGGCACTCTCGTCCGAACTGATCGCGCTGGACGAGAAGCGTCGTGAGCACGTCGGTAAAGTTCAGGCCGCGCAGGAACGCCGCAACGCGGCTTCCAAGGAAATCGGCAAAGCCATGGCCGAGAAGGACGCGGCAACCGCTGAAAAGCTCAAGGCTGAAGTTGGTGAGCTGAAGACCTTTTTGGCTGAAGCTGAGGAAGCAGAACGCCGTCTGGTCAAGGAACTGAACGACGCGCTTTCGAGCCTGCCAAATGTGCCAGCAGATGATGTGCCGCTTGGCAAGGACGAGGCAGATAATGTCGAAGTCCGCCGCATTGGCAATCAGCGTAATTTCTCGTTCCAGCCAAAAGAACATTATGAGCTGGGCGAAGCACTTGGCTACATGGATTTCGAGCGCGCGGCAAAGATCGCCGGTGCGCGGTTTACGATTCTCAAAGGCCCGCTCGCCCGTCTTGAACGTGCGCTTGGCCAGTTCATGCTTGATCTGCACACCACCGAAAACGGCTATACTGAAACCATGCCGCCGCTGATGGTGCGCGACGAAGCCGTATATGGCACAGGCCAGCTGCCGAAGTTTTCGGAAGACCTGTTCCGCACCACGGATGGTCGTTGGTTGATTCCAACAGCAGAAGTGCCGTTGACCAATCTGGTTGCGGACGAGATTGTCGATCTCAAGTCGCTGCCTCAGCGTTATACCGCGCTGACACCTTGCTTCCGTTCGGAAGCGGGTTCCGCAGGCCGTGACACACGCGGAATGCTGCGCCAGCATCAGTTCATGAAGGTCGAGATGGTTTCTGTCACTGACGCAGACAGCTCGGCTGCTGAACATGAACGCATGACAGCCTGTGCGGAAGAAGTTCTCAAGCGCCTTGGTCTTCCGTTCCGTACTGTTGTTTTGTGTACGGGTGATATGGGCTTTGGCGCGCAGAAGACTTACGACATCGAAGTATGGATGCCTGGACAGAACGCTTATCGCGAAATTTCCAGCTGCTCGGTCTGCGGCGACTTCCAGGGCCGCCGTATGAACGCGCGCTATCGCCCGGAAGGTGAGAAAGCCACGCGTTTTGTTCATACCCTCAACGGTTCAGGTGTTGCTGTTGGTCGCGCTCTGATTGCTGTGATGGAAAATTATCAGCAGGAAGACGGCAGCATTCATATTCCTGAAGCATTGCAGCCATACATGGGCGGCCTCACGCGCATTGAGAAAGCCGCGTGAAATAAAACATTAATGACGTGAATGAAGGAGAGACGACGTGCGAATTCTGCTGACGAACGATGATGGTATCCACGCTGAAGGCCTCGCAGTTCTGGAGCGTATCGCACGCCAGCTCTCCGATGATGTCTGGGTCGTCGCTCCTGAAACTGACCAGAGCGGCCTTGCACACTCGTTGACGCTGTCAGAGCCTCTGCGCCTGCGCAAGATTGATGATCGTCATTTTGCACTGCGTGGCACGCCGACTGATTGCGTTATCATGGGCGTTCGCCATGTTTTGCCAGAAGCACCGGACCTCATCCTGTCGGGTGTAAATTCGGGTGCCAATATGGCTGATGACGTGACCTATTCAGGCACGGTCGCCGGTGCGATGGAAGGCACGCTTCTCGGTGTAAAGGCAATCGCGCTGTCGCAGGAATATGACTACGAAGATGGTCGCCGTATTCTGCCTTGGGAAACAGCAGAGGCTCACGCACCTGGGCTTATCAAGAAGCTGGTTGAAGCTGGTTGGCCAGAAGGCGTCCTGCTCAATCTGAATTTCCCGAATTGCGCACCGGATAAGGTCAAAGGCACACGCGTCACTGCACAGGGCAAGCTGAGCCACGATGCACGGCTCGATGAGCGCCGCGACGGTCGTGGTTTCCCTTATTTCTGGCTGCAGTTCGGTCGCACCAAGGCAGAAGTCGCCAGCGATAGCGACATTGCCGCAATCCGCGCTGATTACATCTCGGTGACGCCGCTGCATCTCGACCTGACAGCACAGAAGGTTCGCGCTGAATTGAGCAAGACTCTTGGGGTTGAAGCATGAATCAGGCTGTGTCTGAACGCCCGCAGCTTTCGGACAGGGAAGGATTTGCATCCTTCGTAATGCGTATGAGAGCGCGTGGCATCAATGATGCCCGCCTCTTTGCGGCAATTGAAGCGACCCCGCGACAGAGCTTTATGGGCTCTTCCTGGGCGCATCTTGCTTTCAGCCAGCGCACCGCACCGCTTGATTGCGGTGAGTATATTGAAGGTATCGACGATCAGGCGCGGGTTATCTCTGCGCTCAATCTGGAAACGGGACACCGTGTTCTGGAAATCGGTACAGGTTCGGGCTTTACAGCCGCCGTCATGTCTATGCTTTCTGGCCGCGTGACGACAGTTGAACGTTATCGCAAGCTCTGCGACCGTGCCTTGCAGCAATTCGTGACGCTCAAGCGCGAAAATATCATGGTGAAGCACGCGGATGGTCGCCATGGAATGCCGGGTGGGCCATTCGATCGTATCGTGATCTGGCTGGCCTGTGAGGATATTCCGCGCCATTTTGTGGAGCTTCTGGCAACGCATGGCGTTCTCGTTGCGCCAGTGGGGCCGGGCGATGGTATGCAGATGGTAACGCGCATCGCAAAAGTGGGTAGCCGTTTCGAGCAGGAAAACATTATGCCTGTTCGTTATCAGCCGTTTATCGAGGGCATTTCCTCCGTTTTGTGAGGAAGTGGCCCGCGTATTTATCCTTTAAAAGCTCAGGGTTTGTGGAGCATTGCGGGCAATGCCGTGGCACTTTTGTGTGCTTATGGTGTTTAATTGGTGAATATTTTTTCGAAGAAATCTCGATTCTTAACCAGCGAGTAACATTAACGCGTTTTAATGAGTCCAAGTGAGTTTTAGAGTTGGGCGAGTTGAACATGCGTTTTCCAATATTGCAGCATACGTCCGAACGTCTTCTGCGGAATGCAGCGATCGTTCTCATTGCCGGTTTTGGTGCAGGGTGTAGCGCCGATACAATGCGCTTCACGGATGGTCTTTACACAGGCTCCACGTCTAATCAGCGTGTTGTGCAACAACAGCCTGCTGGCGATGTTTACGCATCTGCGCCAGTGGCGGCGGCTCAGCCGGTTTCGAGTGGGTCCGTACAGCGTAACAGCCTGCCTCCTGTGTCGTCTGCACCGGTCGCGGCTGCTGCAACGCAGGCACAAAATCAGGTTTATCAGGCACAAAATAATGCCGCCAATCACGTGAATGGCGCCGTTAACAATGCCGGAACTCAGGTCGCCAGTGCCGCCGGCGCTGCAAATAATGCAGCTGCCAATGCGAAGTCGCAGGTTCTGGGTCAGCTGCCTGCCACCGCAAATGGCGTTCCTCTGCCTGCCGCAAATCATACTGTTGCTCCTGCTCCAGTCGCGAACGCTGCTCCACAACCTGCCGCAGCTGGTGGTGGTTACACGGTTAAGTCAGGTGATTCGCTCTTCTCGATTGCGCAGAAGCACAACGTACCGGTTGAACAGTTGAAGCAGGCAAATGGCCTGACAAACGGAGCAATCCGCGTCGGTCAGAATCTGGCTATCCCATCGGCAGCAGGTGCGGCAACGCAGGTTGCAGCCGCTGCACCTCAGCCAGTGAAACCTGCAGCTCCTGCACCTGTGCAGACCGCTTCGGTTGCACCTGACGCAGCATCGAACGTCAAGCCTTACACGCCGCCTCAGGCGAGCAACAAGGTCATTGAAGATGCAGAAAAGGATCAGTCCGCTGCACCATCTTCAACCGGTATCTCGCAGATGCGATGGCCAGTTCGCGGTCGCGTTCTCGCAAGCTTCGGTCAGCGTGACGGCACTTCCGTGAATGACGGCATCGACATTATGGTGCCAGAAGGTACGGCTGTTAAGGCTGCTGAAAACGGCGTCGTTATCTATGCAGGCGACGGTCTGAAAGAATTCGGCCAGACAGTTCTTATCCGCCACGACAATGGTCTGGTTACGGTTTACGGCCACAACAGTCAGATTCTCGTGCAGCGCGGTCAGAAGGTTCGTCGCGGTGAAGATATCGCCAAGTCTGGCATGAGCGGCAACGCAAAGTCGCCAAAGCTGCACTTTGAAGTGCGCAAGAACTCTTCTCCTGTCAATCCGTCCAAGTATCTGGAATCCTGATCGGAATTGGATCATGTAAATAAGAAAGGCGGGTCTCGGACCCGCCTTTTTCTTTAAGCTTTCAGTTACTGCGGTTCCAGTTGAGAATGAATCCCTGGCCCCGCTTTAACTGTCTGTTTTTACGTATCATCCGACGAACAGCCGCTTCGCACTTTTGCTGGAAATACCTTAAATCGCTTTGCCGAGCCGGCCAGCGAGATCCTGAATATATTGCCAGGCAACACGGCCTGAGCGATTGCCACGCGTGGTTGACCAGGTCAGCGCCTCTGCGTGCATCGCTTGCGGATCGTAATCCAGCTTGTAATGCGCGGCATAGCCGTCAACCATCGCCAGGTAGTCATCCTGACTGCATTTATGGAAACCAAGCCACAGGCCGAAACGATCAGACAGCGAAACCTTTTCTTCAATCGCTTCCGATGGATTAACGGCAGTCGAGCGCTCGTTATCGATCATATCGCGCGGCATCAGATGACGACGATTGGACGTCGCATAGAAAATTACGTTGTCTGGACGGCCTTCAACGCCACCTTCAAGTGCAGCTTTCAGCGACTTATAAGACGTGTCGTCGTGATCGAACGAAAGATCATCGCAGAACAGAATGAAGCGATAGTCCGTTTCCTTGATGATATTCATTAGGGCAGGCAGGCTGTCGATATCTTCGCGGTGGATTTCAACGAGCTTTATCGGCAGTTTGTCGGCCTGTTCGGCGTTGACGCTGGCTTGAGCAGCCTTGACGAGCGATGACTTGCCCATGCCGCGCGCGCCCCAGAGCAGGACATTGTTTGCCGGATAACCTTTGGCAAAACGGCGGGTATTGTCGACAAGCTGGTCACGCACCAAATCAACGCCACGAATGAGCGCTATATCGACGCGATTAACACGTTTGACCGGATCAAGTGTCAGTCGCTCCGGTGCCCAGACGAAGCAGTCAGCGGCTTCAAGATCAGGTATGCCTGGTTGCGGTGGTGCAATGCGCTCCAAAGCAGCAATCAGGCGGTCTAGTTTCTGGCTGAGTATATTTTCGGTGGTCATTCCAAGCCCTCAAATAGTGAGGATCAGGGCTTAACATGCCACAGCGGGTGGGAAAAGTGTGCGACCTTGGCGCAGTAGGGCCTTCGCCGGTTGCAATTGTCGCGCTAACCATTGTAATGCCGTAAAGAATTTGTCTTCGAGACTTCAGAGGAGTTCCTAATGTTCGTAACACCAGCTTTCGCTCAAGCTTCCGGCGGCGGCGCTATGGGGCCAGATATGCTCATGAGCATTCTGCCTTTCGTCCTGATTTTCGTAATCATGTATTTCCTCATCATCCGCCCTCAGCGTACCCAGATGAAGAAGCGTCAGGAAATGCTGGCAGCAGTTCGTCGCGGCGACACGGTTGTGACCGGTGGCGGCATCGTCGGTAAGGTCCAGAAGGTCCATGACGACGGCGAACTCGATGTTGAAATCGCTGAAGGCGTTAAGATCCGCGTTCTGCGCAGCGCTCTTTCTGAAGTGCGCGTTAAGGGCGAACCAGTCGCCGACAACAAGAACAAGTAATTTTTACCAGACTAATCGAGCCCCGGTAAGGTTTCCATAACCGGGGCTCGATCATTATCGTGCATGTGCCTTGTCTTTGGATATGGCGCGTTCACAAAGCCGGAGGGCAGTTCGCGAATGCACTCCTCCAGCACGATCTACCCAAGCCGAAACGGATTTGCTGCTCGATGCTTTATTTTTCACGTTGGAAATCGGCTCTGATCTGGTTGGCAATCATTGCCAGCTTCATCATTGCGTCGCCTAATTTTTTCTCGCGTGAAACACTGGCAAATCTGCCCGGATTTTTGCCCACAAAGCAGGTCGCACTCGGCCTTGATCTTTCGGGTGGTTCTCGGCTCGTCCTTCAGGTGCAGAATGCTGCCAGTGGCGATCTTGATCGCACTAAAGACATTATGCGGCAGCGTCTGGAAGAACTTGGCTACGGCAGCCCTATCGTCGAGGAAGAGGGCCGTAATCGGATTCGCGTTGAAGTCCCGGGCCTTTATGACGCCCAGCTTCTGAAAGATATTCTCAGTATTCGTGGCAATCTCTCGTTCCGTTCGGTTGATGACAGCATGTCTCCCGACGATGCGATCCGCGGAGAACCACCAGCTGACAGCGCGGTTGTCTATTCCTATGACGATCCACCAGTCGGCTATCTCGTCAAGAACGAGCCAATTTTTACCGGTGAAGATGTCACCGATGCAAAAGCAACCCTTGCCGAAGACGATAATGAACCAGTCATTACGCTGACGCTGGACGAGAAGGGGCGCAGCAGTCTCGCTGCTGCGACCGCTCAGGCCGCTGGCAAGAGCTTCGCAATTGTCATCGATAATCAGGTTGTTTCAGCGCCTGTCGTAGACGGACAGCTTGACACGAATGAGCTTGAAATTTCTGGCGGCTTTGATCTGCAGGCTGCCAATAATATGGCCGTCGTTCTGCGTTCGGGCGCGTTGCCAAAGGCTGTTTCAGTTCTTGAAGAACGTACCATCGCTTCGGCTCTGGGTGACGACTATGCAAGTGCAGCGGTATCCGCAGCACTTCTGGCGGCGCTGCTAGTCGGCCTGTTCATGATCCTGTCCTATGGCATCCTCGGCGTGATCGCCATGGTGGCGCTTGTCGTCAACATGATCATTCTGATAGCGATCATATCACTGATTGGAGCATCGATAACGCTTGCCAGCGTTGCGGGTCTGGTGCTGATCATCGGTATGGCCGTTGATGCCAATATTCTGATTTACGAACGTGTGCGGGAAGATCGCCGAAAAGGCTATTCCGTTGTTCAGGCGATGGAATCTGGCTTCTATCGCGCGCTTTCGACCATCGTTGACGCCAACCTCACAACGATGATTGCAGCTCTCGTTCTGTTCCTGCTTGGCTCAGGTCCGGTACATGGCTTTGCGCTCACTGTTACAATCGGTATCCTTACAACACTATTCACGACGCTGACCTTCACGCGTTTGCTGATCGCCCAATGGGTGCGCACGGCAAAGCCGAAAGAAATCCCGAAGCGTCGCCTGAAGCTCGTTCCGACCGTTACGCATATTCCGTTCATGCGTCTTCAGTTCGTGACCCTCGGCATTTCCGTTCTGGCTTCAGCAATCGTTGTCGCTCTCTTCGTCAATATCGGCATCAATTACGGCATCGATTTCCGTGGTGGCTCGATGGTCGAATTGCAGGCTCGCAGCGGTGACGCCAATCTGGCTGACATTGAAGAACGCATGAGCGAGCTCAATATTGAGAGCGCGCGCGTGCTGCCTGTCAAATCCCCACGTTCTGCGCTTGTCCTTATTGGCAGTCAGGAAGTGGGCGACGATGCAGAACAGACCGTAGCGGTGAAACTGCGTGGTGAATTCGAGCAGGACTACTCGTTTCAGCGTGTTGAGGTTGTCGGCCCAACCGTTTCGGAGCAGCTGTCACAGGCCGGTCTTCTCGCGCTGTTCCTGTCGCTTGCCGGTATCTTCGTCTATGTCTGGATCAGGTTCCGTTGGCAGCTGGCGCTTGGCGCTGTTCTTTCGACGCTGCACGACGTCATCATTCTGGCGGGCGTCTTCATTGTCTTCCGCATGGAATTCAATCTTTGGAGTGTTGCGGCGGTTCTGACAATCATCGGTTATTCGCTGAATGATACCATCGTGATTTATGACCGCGTGCGTGAAAACTTGAAGCGCTATAACAGTGCGCCGCTGCCCGCGATTATTGACGCCTCCATCAATCAGACCTTGTCGCGTACATTGCCGACAGCCTTTGTGACTTTCATTGCGCATATTCCGCTCTATATGTTTGGTGGAGCAGATATCCGCATGTTTGCACTGGCATTGAGCGTGGGCATCATCGTGGCAACCTATTCTTCGATCTTTATCGCAGCACCTTTGCTCGTACAGTTCGGCCTCAAGCCGCGCGCTGCTGATGGTGACGATGCAATGGGCGATGATCTTGCACAGTCGCTCAATCTGGATAATTAGACATGGCTAAGGGTATAGAAATTCGTGAGGCCCACTTTCCGGGCCGCGCACCAATTGATGCATATGGTAATGGCGGTTTCCGCTTCGCCGATATGTCGCATATTGGCTCTATTCTGTGCCTGCCATCCGGCATTCATGGCTGGGAACCGCAGACGCCGCCAATCCTGTCACGCCGTGATCTGGGCGCCATTCTTGAACAGGCAAGTGACATTGAAATCCTGTTGGTGGGAACGGGAATGGATCTTCGCCGCATTCCGGAAGATGTGCGCGCTATGCTGCGTGAGCATCGTATTTCCTCTGATCCAATGAGTACGGGCGCTGCGGTGCGCACATATAATGTGCTGCTCGCCGAAGATCGTGCAGTAGCAGCGGCGCTGATTGCGGTAGACTGATTTCCATGAACCAGAATGAGGCACATTGCCTGGCGCTTCTGCGCGAAGCTGACCGGGATCGTTATCTTTCGGTGCTCTATGCGCCGGAAGAAAAACGCGGCGCGCTTGCGGCGCTTTATGCGTTTAATGCAGAAATTGCTCGGATTCGCGATCTGGTACACGAGCCACTACCCGGTGAAGTCCGTCTTCAATGGTGGCGCGATCTCATCAATGGTGAGGAACGGGGCAGTGCAGATGCCCACCCTGTTGCTGCAGCGCTGATCGATACGATTACCAAATATGATCTGCCGCGCGTGGCTTTCGACAATTATTGCGATGCCCGCATTTTCGATCTCTATGACGACCCAATGCCAAGCCGGAACGATCTGGAAGGCTATTGCGGCGAAACCGCGTCGGCACTTATCCAGCTAGCCGGTTTCATTCTTGATCGTGATGCGGCGCAGGCCCATACCGAGACAGTCGGCCATGCCGGAGTTGCACAGGCCGTGACTGGCCTCTTGCGCCTTATGCCGATTCATCGTCGTCGCGGGCAGCTTTATGTGCCTGCCGATATGCTGCAGGCGGTTGGCGTGACGCGCGAAGCCTTCCTCGGCAACGACGACAAATCCGCTCATGAGCGCGTCATCACTGTGATGATGGCTCTCGCGCGTGAACATCTGGCAATATTTGATAAGGCAAAGAAAGATCTGCCCAAAAGCCTCAGTCCTGCATTTCTGCCGCTGGCGCATGTTCCGGCCTATCTCAGCTCTGTTGAACGGCTTGGTAGTAAAGCTGCTGATCAGGTGGCTGACCTGTCAGCCATACGCAAACAATGGCTGATGTTTCGATCTAATTTTTAAACAGATAAGGCGGTTTTCCCGATTAAGAAAACCGCCTTATCTTTTTGAATTAAAACTGTAAATTTCTTTCGAAACTTACGCGTCGTTGCCGAGCCATTCCTGGAAATCGGCGAGTGCGCGTGCAGATAGCGCGCGTTTTTTTGCAAGCGTCTTTTCCTTGCCGCGGAGCCGCTTGCCTTCTGGTTTAGGCACGTCGATTGGCGGGAACAGACCAAAATTCACGTTCATTGGCTGGAATGAGCGTTTACCCGGTTCATCGTCGTCAGCAACAATGTGGCCGCCAGTGATATGGCCGAGCAGGGCACCAAAAGCTGTGGTCTGCGGCGGTGCCACCGGTGTCTTGCCAAGCTTTTCAGCAGCGGTGAAACGTCCGGCCAGCAGTCCGATTGCCGATGATTCGACGTAACCTTCACAGCCGGTAATCTGGCCGGCGAAGCGCAGGTTTTCGCGAGACTTCAACCGCAGCACATTATCGAGCAGCACAGGCGAATTGAGATAGGTGTTGCGGTGCAGGCCGCCAAGACGCGCAAATTCTGCATTCTCAAGGCCGGGGATCATTTTGAAAATGCCGGTCTGCGAGCCGTATTTCAATTTCGTCTGGAAACCGACCATATTGTAGAGCGTGCCAAGCGCATTATCCTGACGCAGCTGCACGACCGCATAGGCCTTGACCGTCGGATTGTGCTCATTGGTGAGGCCCATTGGCTTCATTGGGCCATGGCGCAAGGTTTCCGGGCCGCGTTCGGCCATGACTTCGATAGGCAGACAGCCATCGAAATAGGGCGTGCCTTCCCATTCCTTGAAATCGGTCGTGTCGCCTTCGATGAGGGCAGCAACGAAAGCCTCATACTGCTCTTTGTCCATGGGGCAGTTGATGTAGTCCTTGCCGGTGCCGCCCGGCCCAACCTTGTCATAGCGCGACTGGAACCAGCACACATCCATATTGATCGAATCAAAATGAATGATCGGCGCGATGGCATCAAAGAAAGCGAGCGCATCAGCACCTGTTTGTACTTGAATCGCTTCTGCAAGAGTCGGCGCAGTCAGTGGGCCGGTCGCAACAATCGTCGTGCCCCAGTCTTCGGGCGGTAGGCCGGTGACTTCTTCGCGCTCAATGGTAATCAGCGGGTGCGCTTCTAGTTTTGCAGTCACTGCCTGCGAAAAGCCTTCACGATCGACCGCAAGTGCGCCACCAGCGGGAACCTGATGTGCGTCGGCACAAGCCATAATCAGCGAGCCTGCAAGGCGCATTTCGGCATGAAGTACGCCGACGGCATTGGTCTCAGCGTCGTCCGAGCGGAAAGAATTCGAGCAGACCAGTTCTGCAAGCTGCTCCGTCTTATGCGCGTCTGTGCCGCGAACGGGGCGCATTTCATGCAAAACCACAGGAACGCCAGCCTGCGCAATTTGCCACGCGGCTTCGGAGCCTGCGAGGCCGCCGCCTACGACATGTACGGGGGAGAGATTGGTATCTTTTGACATGGCAAATCCCTTACCTCCTTTGAATGTCGCCTTCAATGGGAGAAGCGCATCAGAGCAGGGAACCTATACCACAAAAACAAATGGCATCCGGCGCGGGAGGAGGTGCGACGGATGCCATTATTGTCAGACCGGAATTGGGAGGAGGAGAGACCGGTCTTGGTATCGCAAAGCATGGGAGGAGGAGTGCTTTGCGACGAACCGGGCCTGATGGGAGGAGGATTCAGGCCCAGCGAAGTCAAATCTGATTAGCGTCCCTTGGACTGACGTGCGACAAACGGAATGTCTGCGCGGGAAATGCCAAGATCGTTAAGTTCGCGAGTCGAAAGCTGGTTAAGCTCGTTGACAGTATCGCGGTAACGGCGCCAGTTGTTGTATGAGCGAAGCAGGTTCATCGTTTTATTCCTTCATCTTTGAGGAACTGTGGTTCAATTCATCTCGTTGTGTTGCCCATTATATAACTCATTGTTTTCGCTACTTGCAGGCCCGAGTTTGCATAGCTGCTCTGCGGGTTCTGCACGACGGACTAAATCGATTAGACTGTTCAGGCACAAAATTGCCGTAAAGGACCTCGACCTAACTATTTGCCGGCTGGCGAGTTTCTTATATGTTTCCTAGTGGATTGAATTTGACGTTTGGACACGGACCGACATACATGGTGCTCCAAACGTCAAATTCGAAAAATCCACTAGATTCATAATATTGCTGGTGGTTTTTAGGTTCCGATATTTGTTCAACGCGAGTCTCGTCCGGTTACAAATATCGGAATCTAACCACCAGCCACTTGGATTAAACTTCGTATCAACGGATAGATTGTTCGGGAGTTGTTTTGTCGTTTTCAGTTTCAGTAGAGCGCCTGATCGAGCGATGGCAGCATGATGGCCTTATCGATGCCGACACGGCTTCGCGGCTGAATGCCGATCTTGAAAAACGTGGCCCCCGGTTCAGTCTCGGCTCGGTTCTCGCAACACTTGGCGGGCTGTTGCTTGGCGCTGCGGTCATTATGCTGGTTGCAGCCAACTGGCAGGATATGCCGCGCATCATGCGTATCGGTCTTATCTTCGCATTGATCTGGGTGTGCTATATCGGCGGTGCATGGCGTGAGCTGCGCGGCGACAAGCTGTTACCGCAGGTGCTCTATATAATAGCTTCAGCATCATTCGGCGCAGGCATCGCACTTGTTGGTCAGATGTATCACCTGTCAGGCGATGTTCATTCGGCGGCTGTGGTCTGGGCGGGCGGTGTTCTTGTAGCAGCGTTTCTGCTGCGCTCTTCGGTTCTGGCTGTGTTTGGTGCAGCCGTCGCCTGCTTTTATTTGGGGACCTATGCGTTCAGCAACGAATATGGCGACCTGGACTACCGCTGGATAGGCCCGTTGCTGGTTCTTGTTGGAGCAGTTGCCGCGCGTTTCACGCAATCCCGCCACGCAGCCCATTTATGGTGCCTGTTCGTTCTCGGCTGGGCGGTGCTTCTTTATTCGGAAAACGAAAGCCGGGCGATTCTTGGCATGATGCTGGTTATCGGTATTGCTTTCATGCTCGCCGACGCCTTTGCCCATGATGCGCTTCAGAAGCTCACACGCTTTGCGCATCCGCTGGCATCCTACGGCCTGCTGCTTGCGCTATTGGCGCTTGGCATTCTGCAAGTCGACAAGATGCTTTCCATCATCTTTGATAAGAACATCACGCAGGATGTCGTTTATGGCATTCTCATTCTGGCGCTATCGATTGGTTCGTTAGCCGTGTGCGGGCGAGACAATGGCAGTTTGCGTTCCATTGCCTATGCAGCTTTCTCGTTTGAAGTGCTTTATCTCGCCTTCTCGACGGTCGGTTCGATGATCGGTACATCAGGTTTCTTCCTGACGGCAGGCGTACTGGTGCTGCTCCTTGCAGCCTTCGTGCGACGTATGGAGAGCCGGTTCGGGCGAAAGCGCCAAGTGGAGGCAAAGCCATGAGCTTATTCAAGAGTAAGTGGCTTTATGCCGGTGCCGTTGTCGCTGCAGTGCTCCAGACAGGCATTCTTTATGCAAGTATTGAGAAACGCGCCTCGGTGCTTCGGTCTGGCAACGAGATCGTGCTGCAGACCCGACCGATTGATCCGCGTGATCTGATGCGTGGTGATTACGTTATCCTCGGCTATGACATCACATCGATCAACCGCAACATCATTCAGGGCAAGCCTGAGGACGGTGCCCGCACAGTCTATGTAGCGCTGAAGCCCGACGCTCAGGGCTTGTGGCATCTTTCGCGTGCGTCCTTTGAGCCGTTTACTGATCTCGCATCTGACGAGAAGCAGATTCGCGGCCATTCGGTCTATGCGATTTCTGATTATCCTGATGCGACCATCAGTATGCGTTACGGCATAGAACGCTATTACGTGCCGGAGGGTGAGGGGCGTGTAATTGAGGATAGCCAGCGTGATTTACAGATCACTGCCGTGGTTGCCGTTGACGATACAGGCACGGCTGTCATGAAAGCTTTACGTGATAATGGCGAGCAACTTTATCAGGAGCCGCTCTATTAATCGGCTTCTGAACGAAAAGGGGCTTGGCTAAGACGACAAGATCGCTATATAGGGGCGGAAAGCACGAAAGCGCTTCGGCTTGAAAGAGCTGGCAAATCTATGCCGGTAAAACGGCTTTTTTCCTTTGAACCGGGAAAATTGAATGATATAGAGACGCGCGCTTTCGAGAGGCGGTTCAATATCTGAGGCGAATTTAGTGCGTTCGGTGGAATGCACTTCGGTTCAGAGGCGGATATGGCGAAATTGGTAGACGCACCAGATTTAGGTTCTGGCGGGAGACCGTGGGGGTTCGAGTCCCTCTATCCGCACCAACTGCCTTAAGGCAAAAGAATTTCTCTCCCGCGACGAGGCACAAACGCCGGAAACGGCGGGACAATGACAAGAAGTGAAGGTTTGAACATGCAGGTTACCGAAACGCTCAATGAAGGGCTGAAGCGCGAGATTAAAGTCGTGGTTCCGGCCGGAGATCTCGAAGCCAAGCTCTCTGAGCGGCTCGAAACTGCCCGTGGTCGCGCCAAGATCAATGGCTTCCGTCCAGGCAAGGTGCCAACGGCACACCTGCGCAAGACCTACGGCAAGTCCTTCATGGCTGAAATCGTGAACGAAATCCTCAACGATTCGTCGCGTTCGATTCTTGCGGACCGCAATGAAAAGTCGGCAACGCAGCCTGTTGTTTCGATGTCGGAAGACGAAAAAGAAGCTGAACAGGTTCTGGACGGCAAGGCCGATTTCGTTTTCTCGCTGACTTACGAAGTTCTGCCAGCGATCGAAGTCAAGGACTTCTCGAAGATTGCTGTGACCCGTGAAGTCGTGGACATCTCGGACGAAGAAGTTGACGAACAGGTTAAGCGCGTTGCTGCTTCGACCCGCACTTTTGAAGCCAAAAAGGGCAAGGCCGAAAATGAAGATCGCGTAACGATCGACTATCTCGGCAAGCTCGACGGCGAACCATTTGAAGGCGGCGCAGACACCGATGCGCAGCTCGTTCTCGGTTCGGGTCAGTTCATTCCAGGCTTTGAAGAACAGCTCATTGGCCTCAAGGCTGGCGACGAAAAGGTTATCAACGTAACTTTCCCTGCTGAATACGGTGCTGCGCACCTCGCAGGTAAGGAAGCAACCTTCGACATCACCGTTAAGGGCGTTGAAAAGGCTGGCGAACTCGTCCTCGACGACGAAACCGCTAAGAAGCTCGGCATCGAGTCGCTTGAGCGTCTGCGTCAGGTTGTTCGTGAACAGATCGAAAGCCAGTACGGCCAGATCACCCGTCAGAAGGTAAAGCGTCAGATTCTCGACGCACTCGATGGCGATTACCAGTTCGAAACGCCAGAAAAGCTCGTTGAAGCAGAATTCAACAACATCTGGCAGCAGATCAACTTCGATCTGCAGCAGGCTGGCCGCACCTTCGAAGACGAAGAAACCACTGAAGAAGCTGCTCGCGAAGAATACCGCAAGCTTGCTGAGCGCCGCGTTCGCCTCGGTCTGGTTCTCTCCGAAATCGGTGAAAAGGCAGGCGTAGAAGTTTCTGAAGAAGAACTGCAGCGCGCTGTTTACGACCAGGTACGTCGCTACCCAGGTCAGGAAAAGGAAATCTACGAATTCCTGCGCAAGACGCCGGATGCAGTTGCTAACCTCCGCGCACCTATCTTCGAAGAAAAGGTCGTTGACCATCTGCTCGCAAACATCAACGTGACCGACAAGAAGGTCTCGAAGGAAGAGCTGACTGCAGAAGACGAAGATGCAGCTTCGGAAGCAAAGCCAGCCAAGAAGGCTGCTGCGAAGAAGAAGGCCGCTCCTAAGAAGAAGGCAGAAGAAAAGTCCGACGAGGCTTAATTCTTCCAAGTCTGAACTATTCGAGAAGGCCGCGCACTGCGCGGCCTTTTCATTTGAAGCTTAGTTCGTCCGTTGAAGGTGTGACATGAATGGATTGCCATATCTCCATTTGGAGCTGACGATGCAGGAAGAGCCACGCCAACCCGCATGGCCGGCCGATGTCAGTGTAGTTACCTTCTCTGATGAATATGCAAGAGCTGCCCATGATTTGTTGCTTCGAGCCTATGCCAGCGGCGGCGGTTCGGTCACTGATTTCGACAGCTGGTACAATGGTTTGATAGCCGATAGCGAATTTGATCCGGAACTGGCCGTTCTGGTTCTCGATCAGGTCCGTCGCCCTGTAGCATTTGTGCAGTGTTGGAATAGTGCTTTCGTAAAGGATTTGGTTGTCGATCAAAGCAGGCGGCGGGAAGGGCTCGGCGAAGCGCTTTTGCTTTGTGTTCTTCGGCTTTTCTTTCAACGTAAACAGACAACGATTAGTTTGAAAGTGGAGCAGAATAACCCCTCTGGTGCTGAAAAGCTTTACAGGCGCATCGGCTTTAGCGAAGTTTCAGTGACGAAACTGCCTATGAAACCTTGAGCAAATCAACCTGAAGGGCAGAGAAGGCTTGCCAGTCCTCGCCGTTTGTTTTAGCCAAAGTCAGATAGAATTTTTGCTGCGCATTGCGTCGCACAGGAAGAGATAGACGAGTTACTATGACCCTTATTGATACGCGTACGCCTGAACCAAAACGTTTCATCTCTGGCGCCACCGGCGACTGGGAAATCGTCATTGGCATGGAAGTCCACGCTCAGGTCACGTCCGAGTCCAAGCTATTTTCCGGCGCTTCCACATCCTTCGGTGCAGATCCGAATGCGAATGTGTCTCTGGTGGATGCCGCGATGCCGGGCATGTTGCCTGTCATTAATATTGAATGCGTCAAACAGGCTGTGCGTACCGGCATTGGCCTGAATTCACAGATCAATCTGAAGTCGGTTTTCGATCGCAAGAACTATTTCTACCCCGATTTGCCGCAGGGCTATCAGATTTCGCAGTTCAAGCAGCCAATCGTCGGCGAAGGCAAGATCATGATCTCCGTTGGTCCTGACAATAAGGGCCAGTTCGAAGACGTAGAGATCGGTATTGAGCGTTTGCATCTGGAGCAGGATGCGGGCAAGTCGCTGCACGACCAGCATCCAACGATGTCCTATGTCGATCTCAATCGTTCCGGTGTGGCGCTTATGGAAATCGTTTCCAAGCCAGACCTGCGTTCGTCCGACGAAGCCCGCGCTTATCTGACCAAGCTGCGCACGATTGTCCGTTATCTCGGCACTTGTGATGGCAACATGGACGAAGGTTCGATGCGCGCAGACGTGAACGTTTCCGTTCGTCGTCCGGGCGGCGAATTCGGCACCCGTTGCGAAATCAAGAACGTCAACTCGATCCGCTTCGTCGGTCAGGCGATTGAATATGAGGCACGTCGTCAGATCGCTATTCTGGAAGACGGTGGCTCTATTGATCAGGAAACGCGCCTGTTTGATCCTGTGAAGGGCGAAACCCGTTCGATGCGCTCCAAGGAAGAAGCGCACGATTATCGCTATTTCCCTGATCCGGATCTTCTGCCACTCGAATTCGATCAGGCATTCGTTGATGCGCTTGCCGCAGATCTTCCTGAGCTGCCGGATGTCAAGAAAGACCGTCTGGTCGAAAAACTCGGTATCTCGGTTTATGACGCGTCGATTCTGGTCTCGGAAAAGGCAATTGCGGACTATTACGAAGCGGTATCCGATGGTCGTGATGGCAAGCTGGCCGCAAACTGGGTCATCAACGATCTACTTGGTGCGCTGAACAAGACGGGCAAGGACATTGAAACATCGCCTGTTTCACCAGTTCAGCTCGGCGCGATCATCGATCTGATCAAAGACGGTACGATTTCCGGCAAGATCGCTAAGGAACTGTTTGAAATCGTCTGGAATGAAGGTGGCGACCCGAAAAGCCTCGTTGAAGAACGCGGCATGAAGCAGGTCACAGACACCGGTGCGATTGAAAAAGCCGTTGACGATATTATCGCAGCAAACCCGGATAAGGTCGAACAGGCTAAGGCCAAGCCAAGCATGGCTGGCTGGTTTGTTGGTCAGGTGATGAAGGCAACGGGTGGCAAGGCCAACCCGCAAGCTGTTAATGATCTGGTCAAGTCCAAGCTCGGGATTGAAGAATAATGTGGGTTCGCAGCGCCAGTGAGGCAGATCTTAAGGCCGTGCATGAATTGCTGGTCTCGACCTGGCACGCGACTTTCGACGATATTCTTGGCCGGGAAACGGTTAATGCCGTCACCGGCAAATGGCACTCGGTTGCGGCGCTGAAAGCCAATCTCAAGAAGCCATATTCTGAATTCATCGTTGCAGATAACGGCGAGGGTGGCATCGACGGCATGGCTTTTGCGAGCCAGACCGGAGAGGGCAAGGCCTCGCTCCATCAGCTCTATGTGCGTCCTGAATCGCAGGTGCAGGGCATCGGCACAATGCTTCTGGCAGAAGTCGAAATGGCTTTTCCGGGCGTAAACACGATGCGGCTTGAAGTGATCGAACGCAATGAAAAGTCGGTGCGCTTTTACGAGCGCAAAGGCTATGCCCGCGTGGGCCGCAGTGAAGATTGGGGCGATCCCAATTGCAAGGAGCCCGTGCTGATTATGGAAAAGTCTCTCGAAGGCTGGAGTATGTAGTCTTTTGCTTTAACGCGCATCATATCCGAAAACCACTTCACACTTTTCGGGATGCGCTTCATACTCTTGTGACAGCGGCAACTTGCCCCTTGCCTTGGGCCTTTGATAGGGCCATAAGCGTTGAAAACCCGGCAGTTAATCTGCCTGTGGCAATAACGGATCTGGATAGGTCATGAAGAAATTTCTTACGCAAGTCTTCACCTGGTGGAATGGCCAAACGCTTGGCACCCGCCTTCACACCTGGCGCAAAGGCGAACGGGTCGGCGAAGATGAGTTCGGTAATGTCTACTATCAGGGTGGCAAGGACTCTGAAGGTCGCACCCGCCGCTGGGTCATTTTCAATGGCTATGCGGAAGCAAGCGCTATTCCTCCGGGCTGGCATGGCTGGATGCATCACCGCGTTGATACGCCGCCAAGCAAGGAAGACTACAAGCCGCGTGACTGGCAGAAGCCACACCTGCAGAACCTGACTGGTTCGTCGCTGGCTTATCGTCCGAAGGGATCGATCGCGATTCCGGGAACCACTCCTGCCGAACGTCCACGCGTGACCGGCGAATACGATGCCTGGACACCGGGCAGCTGATTTGAAGCTTTAAACCGGCATGGATTTCATGCCGGTTTTTTCTCTTTTGCGGTATGAGAGCATAATTCGACCGGCGCGAATCGGGGCGCGATAAGATTATGCTCAACATCAAAAAATTTAGAGCGCCGATTTGATTCATTCAGATCGAAAGGCTGTCTAACGCAAAAGGTTTGAGGATAGTTGGATCGCACATACGGTAGCAAAGCATTGCTGCTTGCAGCTGGGCCACGAATCGTCACAATTGACGATTAGGAGTTGTTCTGGCTCATTATTTAACCAGATTAATACGGATATCCGTTTTGACGAAGCATTTCACCGGCACGGCTATTAACGGAAAGAACTGGTTCAAGCAGGCAGCAAAGGTGGCTTTGCTTACTCTGCTCGCCGGCACTTCAAGCTTTAATGCAGCTTATGCCGAACGTATTTCCAATCCTGTTGCAGAGTTTTCGGGTCTCGACAAGATCACCGGCCGCATCACCAGTTTCGATGTTTACATCAATGAAACTGTGCAGTTCGGCGCGCTTCAGGTAACGCCGAAGGTTTGCTATTCGCGCACCGAGAACGAAGCGCCGCGCACAGACGGTTTTGTCGAAGTTGATGAAATTACCCTCGACCGCAAGATTCGCCGTATCTTTACCGGATGGATGTTTGCCGATAGTCCGGGTCTCAACGCTGTTGAACATCCGATTTATGACGTGTGGCTTAAAGACTGCAAGCAGAAGTCCGACGTTCCGCCACCAGATCAGCGCAAGTAATCTTTCATTTCAGAAAATGGCGACGCCCTGAAGTGCTTCATCGAGAAGCCCTTCATATTTTTTGCGCCTCACTTCGATTGCACCGAAGCGCTCCAGATGGGCTGTCGTGAACTGCGTATCAAGCAGTACAAAACCCTGTCGTTTCAGATGCTCGACCAGATAGGCGAGGCAGACTTTTGAAGCGTCGCGCTTACGTGTAAACATGCTCTCGCCAAAGAAGGCGCGTCCGAGCGTGACGCCATAAAGCCCACCCACGAGCTGGCCGTCATGCCATGCTTCGACTGTGTGGCAATGACCAGCGTCAAAGAGTTTCTGATAGGCTTCGCGGATCGGCGCGTTGATCCATGTCCGCGCACGTTCGCCGGTACCGCTTGCGCAGCCGTCGATAACGCCCTCAAAGTCATTATCGAGCCGGATTTCAAAAACTGCTTGTCTGATGGTTTTCTGCAGGCTTTTCGGAATGTGAAAGCCATCGAGCGGGATGATACCGCGCTTTTCAGGACGAACCCAGAAAATCTCAGGATCGTCTGCTTCTTCGGCCATCGGGAAAACCCCGGTGGCATAGGCCCGCAGGAGCAGCTCCGGTTCGATTGTATAGTCGTCCGGTGAGGCTCCTGCGGTCACTTTATTTATGCACCCATGTTCTTATGTATTTGGAGTTTCTGACTGCTTGGCCAGATACTTTTCCAGCCAATGGATGTCGTAATCACCATTGGCAATGTCCTGATTGGAAATCAGGTCCTGGAACAGGGGCAGGGTCGTCTTGACGCCATCGACCACGAACTCATCAAGCGCACGACGCAGACGCATCATGCATTCAACGCGGTTCCGGCCATGTACGATCAGCTTGCCGATGAGGCTGTCATAATATGGCGGAATGCGGTAGCCGGAATAGACGCCTGAATCCACACGGATACCAAGGCCACCTGGCGTATGGTAATGGGTGATCAGGCCCGGTGAAGGCGTGAAGTTACGCGGGTCTTCCGCATTGATGCGGCATTCAATGGCATGGCCATGGAAGCGTACATCTTCCTGCTTGACGGACAGGCCCAGGCCTGCTGCCACACGGATCTGCTCGTGAACGAGATCGATGCCGGTGATTGCTTCGGTAACTGGGTGCTCCACCTGAAGACGGGTGTTCATTTCGATGAAATAGAACTCGCCGTTTTCATAAAGGAACTCGATCGTGCCTGCACCGCGATAACCCATATCAGCAACAGCATTGGCACAAATCATGCCGATCTTGTCGCGTGCTTCGGCATTCAATGCTGGAGAGTTGGCTTCTTCCCAGACCTTCTGGTGACGACGCTGCAACGAACAATCGCGCTCACCCAGATGGATTGCATTGCCTGCACCATCGCCCATGACCTGTACTTCGATGTGACGCGGCTTTTCGAGATATTTCTCGATGTAAACGGCATCATCACCAAATGCTGCACCAGCCTCGGTACGCGCAGTTGCAAGAGCTACTGCCAGATCGTCTTCAGTGCGGGCAACCTTCATGCCGCGACCACCACCACCGGCGGATGCCTTGATGATGACCGGATAGCCGATTTCTTTTGCGATGCGCTTGGCTTCGTTTTCATCGGTTACGCCACCGTCCGAACCCGGAACGACTGGAATGCCGAGGCGCTTTGCAGTGCGCTTGGCTTCAATCTTGTCGCCCATGGTGCGAATATGCGAAGAGGTCGGTCCGATGAAAGTAATGCCGTGTGCTTCAAGAATTTCAGCAAACTTGGCATTTTCCGAAAGGAAGCCGTAGCCCGGATGGATTGCATCCGCGCCAGTGATTTCGCAAGCGGCAACGATTTGATGAATATTCAGATAGCTGTCGCGTGATGGAGGCGGTCCAATGCACACGCTTTCGTCCGCAAGGCGAACATGCATCGCATCGGCGTCAGCTGTGGAATGAACAGCGACCGTCTTGATGCCCAGTTCTTTACAAGCCCTGAGCACACGAAGAGCGATTTCGCCACGATTGGCTATGAGTATCTTTTGAAACATTGCGCTTTGCTGCCCGTTCATTGAATAAGCCTGAATTCTACTGACCAATGGGTCGTCTTATTCAATGACGACAAGCGGTTCGCCGAATTCAACAGGCGCTGCATCTTCAACCAGAATAGCCTTGACCGTACCGGCGCGAGGCGCGGAAATCTGGTTCATGGTCTTCATGGCTTCGATGATAAGAAGGGTCTGGCCTTCCTTGACCTGTGTGCCAACTTCGATGAAGTTGCGTGCGCCAGGAGCGGGGGCGAGATAGGCGGTACCGACCATTGGCGAAGGAACAGCATTCTTGCTGAGTTCTGCCTTTGTTGGTTCTGCTGCAACAGCAGCAGCCACCGGCGCTGCAACTGCGGCTGGTGCAGCCTGCATCACAGTAGCCGCAGCCTGAACCGTTACATTGCGCGAAACGCGGATACGCAATTCACCATGTTCGACTTCGATGTCGGTCAGGTCGGTTTCATTGAGAATGTTCGCGAGATCGCGAATGGTTTCTTTGTCGATGACGGAATTTTTGCTGGACATATAAAGGCCCCTTTACGCTTGCCCGTTGTTTTCTTCTTCTTTGGCAATTGCCGCGAGTGCGCGCAGGCCGAGCAGGTATCCTTCCGCGCCAAAGCCGCAGATGACGCCTTTGGCGACTGCGGAGACATAGGAGTGATGCCGGAAAGCTTCACGCGCATGAATGTTCGACAGATGCACTTCCACGACCGTAACTTTGGCCGAACGGATGGCATCGTGAATAGCAACCGAAGTGTGGCTGTAAGCTGCGGGATTGATCAGGACATAGGCGTTCTTATCGCCCGCTTCCTGAATCCAGCTAACCAGATCACCTTCGTAATTAGTCTGGCGAAAATCGACAGCAAGGCCCAATTGTTCAGCCTCGCGCTTGCAGCCCGCTTCGATATCTTCGAGCGTTGCCACACCGTAGATGCCCGGCTCGCGCTTCCCAAGAAGATTGAGATTGGGGCCGTTCAGAACAAAAACCGTTTTCACCATATTCGTCCGTGATCGATAACGGGCCTATTACGAAAATTCAATTACACTTCGCATTTCATATAGAGGGCTTGGACGCAAGTCGAAACCCTCTAAATTAAAGCTAATGTTTCACCACAGCGTTTTTCCCGCTATTCTTTGTGGAATGAACGCTATTTGTGGCAAAAATAGTCATTTATCACTTCTGATTTATTGAATGTACCTTGCCAATAATCAACAAGACGCGATCTCAATCAGATCAGCTTTTTTTGGCTGAGCGCGCTGCAGCGATTCTTTCAATCAGGCCTTCTGCGCCGATTGCACCGGGAACGAGGTCGTTTCCGATGATGTAGGACGGCGTGCCGGTGATGTTGAGCTTCTGGGCGAGCTGATAGGTTTCCTGGAAGGCATTGGTGATTGCCGGGTCTTTCATCTTCTCGCGAAGTTGTGCTTCATCTGCGCCGAGCTTGACCGCATCAGCAATAGCCGAAGCTTCTGTTGCGCGTTCCTGCGCACCGAGAAGAACTTCATGATACTCGGCATATTTCTCCGGCATAAGGGCTTTAAACGCCTGCGCTACAATGTGGGCGCGCATGGAATCAGGTCCGAGGATCGGGAATTCCTTCATAACGAAGCGGACGTTTGGATCGTTCTTGAGGATTGCTTCCATGTCTGGAAGCGCGCGCTTGCAGTAGCCGCAATTGTAATCGAAGAACTCGTAAACGGTGACATCACCGTTTGGATTGCCGAAGACAGCATCGTGTAACGGATTGAAAAGCTGATCCTGACTTGATGCCAGAACCTGCTTGACCTGCTCTTGAGCAGCTTCCGCCTGCTTGGTTTCAAGTGCGGTCTGCACCTCAACCATGATCTCTGGGTTCTTCAGCAGATAATTGCGAACGATTGTCTCTACCGCCTGCTGGTCCAATTGCGGCGCAGCAGCCATTTCCACAGGTGCAACTGCTGGGGCTACGGGCGCTGGCTGATGTGCGGTGCCGGCATAATAGCCGAGTGCAAGCGCAGCTGCACCGACGACGGCACCACCGATTGAACCAAGAATGACGTTCTTCATACCGATCACTTTCATACGTTCTGAAATCTCACTTAAAGTGCGGCTTGGGTAGCCTCTTAAGTGGCTTACTTTTTAGCTTTGGCGTTGATGATGTCCTGCGCACGCAGCCAGTCGGGAGTTCCTGACTTCATTTGCTTTTGCGCGCGAATGGCAAATATCTGGGCCTGCTGCAGCTTCCCGGAATAGTAGTTCATGTCGGCTGTGGCAAGGTCAGCGCGGGCCATATCGCCAGACTGGCCATAGGCTTGCGCTAGATATCCATATCCGCCGGGAAACTCTGGGTCGGCCGCAATACCTGCTTTCAGCTCCTTGATAGCATTGGGCATATTGGCCTTGGTGCCAGTAAGCATCAAGGCGCGGCCGTAGCTCATGCGCAGCAGTGGAGACTTGCGCGTATCAAGAGAAACTGCACGTTGGAAAGCTTTTGCAGCACCTTGTGGGTTGTTAGCCTTAATCAGCACTTCGCCCATCATTTCCTGGAAATATGGATTCTTTGGCTGTTCTTTGATGAGTGCCTCAAACTTCGGGAGTGCGGCACGGGCCGAGCCATTCAGATAAGTGGTGATTGCGCTGCCATAACGGGCCGGTAGGCCACCGGGATTACCGCGGAACATGCGCTGCAAAGCGCCCATATTGTTGGAGTAGGCTGCGATCTTGGCGCGTGCCATATCATGTCGGAGTTGCAGCGCTGCGGAATCCGTCTTGTTATAGTTCGGGCTTTTTTTGGCCAGTTCTTCAAGGTTGGAAATTCGCTCGCGGGGCAACGGATGGCTGATACGATACTGATCGATCTGGGTGCCGGACAGTGAAAGTGCCGACGCGAAGCGCTGGAACGTATCAAGCATTCCTTTTGTCGACTGGCCAGTGGCATTGAGATAATTAACAGCCAGACGGTCGGCGGTCATTTCTTCGGTACGCTGATAGCTGAGCAGGCTGCGCATTGCCATTTCCGTACTGCCCATTGCAATGCCGCCACCTGCACCCGCAGCAGCACCGCTGCCTGAAGCTGCACCGGCAACGCCTGCGCCGACGCCCAGAAGCATACCAATAACTGCCATGGTGCGTGCGCGGCTCAACTGTTCACGCAAGCGATCCTGATGCCCGCCAGCGATATGACCGGCTTCATGCGCAATGACGCCGATGATTTCGTTCGGTGTTTCTGCCTGCATGATGGCGCCTGTATTAATGAAAATACGACGGCCATCGACAAAGGCGTTGAAGCTCTGGGAATTGACGAGAATAACGCGGACACCACGTCCGCCTAATCCGGCGACTTTGAGGATCGGAGCTGCATAATCGGCGACAAGCGCTTCGATTTCAGCATCGCGTACGATTGGAACGCCGCCACCGCCACGCGATTGCGCCTGTGCAGGCAGGACGCCTGTAACGGCAACAGCTAGGGCTGCAAAGGCAGCAACTGAACGGCGCATCACATTCTGAAAAGAAAACGCTTTGGTCGTGAAAGTTGCAGTCATGCTCCCCATAGTGCTCCTCATCCTGCTCAAACGAAACAAAAGCGAATCTTACAAATCCGGCCTAGTTTAAGGGCTTTATATCAATCTTCATCGCTGTTTTTACTACAGCGCTGTTGCTTTACCAATCCGGCGATTATAGGGCGGGTGAGTTGCATTGCATTCCCCGCTTTTCTGGAGGCTAAGTTGAATACTCTTTCCAACCGTAGCGCAGTCGAACCGTTTCACGCCATGGATGTTCTGGCAGAGGCCAATCGTCGTCGCGCTGCGGGCCATCCAATCATTTCGATGGCAGTCGGGCAACCGGCAGACCCGGCACCGCAAATCGTGCGGCTGGCTGCGGAACGCGCCCTGAAAGATGGCCGTATCGGTTATACCGATGCTCTAGGGCTGATAGAGCTGCGCGAAGCAATTGCCGCGCATTATGCTGACAACTATGGCGTAACCGTCTCGCCGGAACGCATTGCGATTACGACAGGGTCATCGGCCGCGTTCAATCTGGCGTTTCTTGTCTATTTCGATCCAGGCGATCGCGTTGCAATCACGCGCCCGGGCTATCCAGCCTATCGCAATATTCTGACAGCGCTTGGCCTCGAAGTGGTTGAAATCGCCAATGAAGGCGGCGCATCAGGTGCACTGACCGCTCAGGCATTGGCTGCCGCTCATGCAGAAAAACCGTTGAAGGGCGTACTTTTTGCAAGTCCCGCCAATCCAACTGGCGCCGTGATCGACAAACCGGAACTTAAGGCCATCATTGAAACTGCGCGCGATCTTGGTATCCGCGTAATTTCTGACGAAATCTATCACCGTCTTTCCTATGAGAGCGAAGATGTGACGGCATTGCAGATTTCGGACGATGTCACCATCATCAATTCGTTCTCAAAATACTACTGCATGACCGGCTGGCGCATTGGCTGGATGGTTCTGCCAAGTGCTGATGTGCGTGCCATCGAACGCCTCGGCCAGAGCCTTTATATTTCCGCGCCTGAACTTTCGCAGCGCGCGGCAATTGAAGCGTTTCACGCTACCGCAGAGCTGGAACGCGTGAAAGACCGCTATCGGCAGAACCGACAAATCCTGCTCGAACACCTGCCGCGCATGGGGCTAAGCCTCGCCGCGCCCATGGACGGCGCGTTCTATGCCTATTGCGATGTTTCGCGCTTTACCAATGACAGCATGGAATTTGCGCGACGCATGATTGCCGAAACCAACATTGCGGCTACTCCGGGACGGGATTTTGATCCGATCGACGGGCACCGCACCATGCGCTTTTCTTATGCAGGCAGCATAGAAGAAATTGAGGAAGCGGTTCGCCGTCTTGAAGAGTGGCTTCCACAACAGCGCGCCTGATAGCTGGAGCGGTTCCAGTTAGTATTGAATCGTGGAACCGCTCTATGTTTCTGTTTTTACGCAAAGCCGCTTCGCACTCTTGCTGGAAATGCTTTAATTACTAAAACAAAAAGAAAACCGGCGTTTCCGCCGGTTTTCTTATATTCTACATCAGAAGTGAGCAGGGCTTAGAAGAAGCCCTTCTTCTGCCACCAGCCGCCGCGCTTCGGCTTCTGCTCTTCCGTATCGCTGGAGGTGACGACAGGCTCGGTAACCTTCTGCGCTTCTGCAACAGGGGCTACCTCTGGTTCCACCGCAACTTCCTCAACTTCCGGCTTTACAGCAGTCTTGCGTGTACGACGCTTAGGCTTTGCGGCTTCTGCTTCTTCAGCAGGAGCTGCAACTTCTTCCTCAGCAGCCTTCTTGCGCGAACGTGTCTTGCGAGCAGGCTTCGCAGGTTCTTCTGCTGGCTCTGCAACGACGACATCGTCATTCGCCGCTTCTTCGCTCTTTGCAGTCTTACGACCGCGTGGCTTGCGCGCTGGCTTCGCAGGCTTTTCGTCTGCAACTGTTTCAGCAGCCGGAGCAGCTTCAGTCGCTTCAACAGTGACGGTTTCAACCGCAACGGCCTCAGCAACAACCACATCAACAGGCTGTTTTTCTACCTTCGCAGGAATGACAGGCGTGTAACCGACGAACTCAGGATCAGGTACTTTGTTGAACTGAATATCGTCTTCACGACGGTTCTTGCGACCGCCACGACGACCACGACGACGCTTCTTGCGACGATCTTCATCGCTCTGCGAGGCATTGCTCGAAGATGCGTTGTCTTCTTCATCGTCTTCGTCTGAATCGTCAGAGCCTGCTTCAACCTGCTCAGTCTGTTCGCGATTGTCGCGATCACGACCACCACGACGGCGACGGCGACGACGGCGCTTGCGATCGCCTTCTTCGCTGCTTTCTTCGCGAGCAGGGGCTTCTGCCTTGATTTCTTCTTCGGCGTCGTCGTCCTCAAGTGGAATCTCAGGATCTTCGATATCGTCTTCGTAAATCATCGGCTGTACAGGCTGGATGGTTACTGGACGTGTCGAAGGCGCACCCTTGTCGATGACAAAATGCTGATGTCCGACGCTTTCATCGGCATCGATGCTGATATTGGCGCCGAAACGGCCTTCCAGATCAGCAAGCAGCTGGCGCTTGTGATTGAGGACATAGAGAGCCGACGCTGCAGGCGTGCGAACGACAATGTCGTAGCCCGAATGACGCAGCAGATAGTCTTCGATGCCACGGATGATATGGAGCGCCATGGACGAGTCGGAACGGATATGACCGGTGCCGCCGCAATGCTGGCAAACCTGCATCGTGCTTTCGAGAACGGATGCGCGAATACGCTGACGCGACATTTCCAGAAGGCCGAAATGCGAGATACGGCCGACCTGAATGCGGGCACGGTCGTCCTTCAGGCAATCCTTCATCTTCTTTTCGACAGCGCGATTGTTGCGCTTTTCTTCCATGTCGATGAAGTCAACGACGATAAGACCTGCAAGGTCGCGCAGACGCAGCTGGCGCGCAACTTCTTCAGCTGCTTCCAGATTTGTCTGCAGTGCAGTGTCTTCAATCGAATGCTCACGGGTCGAACGCCCGGAGTTCACGTCGATTGCAACCAGAGCTTCGGTCTGGTTGATGATGAGATAACCGCCGGATTTCAGCGTTACCTGTGGCAGAAGCATACGATCAAGCTGTGCTTCCAGACCATAGCGCGTGAAGACTGGCACCTGTTCGCGGTAAGGCTGAACGACCTTGGCGTGGCTCGGCATGAGCATACGCATGAAGTCCTTCGCTTCGCGATAACCGGTTTCACCTGATACGAGAATCTCGGTGATGTCTTTGTTATAAAGATCGCGGATCGAGCGCTTGATCAGGCTGCCTTCTTCATAGACGAGGGAAGGCGCTGTCGACTGCAATGTCAGCGTGCGGACATTTTCCCACATGCGCATCAGATATTCGTAGTCGCGCTTAACTTCCGCCTTGGTGCGGTTTGCCCCAGCGGTACGAAGGATCACGCCCATGCCCTGCGGCACTTCGAGTTCCTTGACGATTTCCTTCAGGCGCTTGCGATCCTGCGGATTGGTGATCTTGCGCGAAATGCCGCCACCGCGCGCGGTGTTTGGCATCAGAACCGAGTAACGGCCAGCTAGCGACAGATACGTGGTGAGAGCTGCGCCCTTATTGCCGCGCTCTTCCTTAACGACCTGAACCAGAATGATCTGGCGGCGCTTGATGACTTCCTGAATATTGTACTGACGACGGCTGGTGCGGCCATGCGAAGGAAGTTCTTCCATCGCATCTTCCGAGCCTACCGATTCAACGATGTCTTCTTCGTTCTCAACATCATTGTCGTCATCATCGTCACCATTGTCGGTGTCGATTGCTTCGGAAATGACATGTCCAGCTTGCTTCATCAATACGATGGCAGGAGTGCCAGGAACGTAATTTTCAAAAGCCGGTCCGACAGGTTCCGCTGCAGGCAAGCCGCTGTTCGAACCGCCTGAATGCGAATCACCGTTCTGGCCATCACGACGTCCGCGACGGCGATGACGGCGCGAACGGTCGTTCTTTGCCTTCGGCTCTTCGTCTTCATCTTCTGCGCGCGCAGCTTTTGCTTCCGCTTCGAGCAGGGCCAGACGATCAGCAACCGGGATCTGGTAATAATCCGGATGAATTTCAGAGAATGCGAGGAAGCCGTGGCGATTGCCGCCATATTCCACGAACGCAGCCTGAAGAGATGGTTCGACGCGGGTAACGCGTGCGAGATAGATATTACCCTTCAGCTGCTTCTTATGTTCCGACTCGAAGTCGAATTCTTCAATCTTGTTCCCACGCGTTACGATAACGCGCGTCTCCTCCGGGTGGGAGGCATCTATAAGCATTTTGTTGGACATTATTGTCTTTCCTGCCGGCGCTAAGACGCAAGCCGCGTGCGCCGGACGAAACCCTGAAGGCTGTCGTCCTGGCTGGGATGCGTCTGCCGGATGATAATGGGTTCGTCGGAATAAAAGCTGCTGTCCTTGCGCGCGATGGCCTCATGGCGATCACGGTCTTCAGGCTTGCGATGGTCAGTCTTGCTTGACCCATAGCTGTTCCGAACGAAACGACCTCATATATGACCCGAAAAAGCCGGGCCGACCTCTTTGCTCTTTTCAGAGCACTGGCGACAGCGCGTATCAGTACGCAGTCGGCCGATTAAAAAACGGAGGCGGCAGGGGAGCCGTATTCCGTTGAATTCTGTGCGGGCTATTGGAGCAACAAACGTATATGCCACTGTTTTCGCTGCTTTTAGTAACGGTTCAAATTGAGAACCGGCAAACGATTCTGGCAGCTGCTCCATAACCTAACTAAGCTTTTATGGCGTCAATTGAACTATGACAAGTACGAATATCAGTTGACACCTTCATCGTAATTTTGCCGAAAGATGATTATAGGGCTCAAAATGCCCTGCTAGTGGTCTGATTTCGACATTTGCGTCCCTCTGATACAGGCGCCGAGCAAATGTCGGAATCGCAAAGATCACTAGTAACTTTAAGCATCTACTGGATTTTTCGCATTTGACGTTTGAAACAGCATCTCATTCAGTCGGGATTCAAGCGTCAAATTCAATCCAATAGAGCCATCAGATGCGAGCGGAAAAGTGTTCATTAACTATAATTTTGTACGGGTAGATTTATGAAGTGCGCGCAATCATAGGTCTTGGCTGAAATGTCAGGATTTGAGATTATTCGATAATATCTGGATCGCGATTACGGATGCATTGTCTGAGCTTTAAAAACGCAGCAAACAAAATTTCGGCAGTTCGAAGCACGCTCGCGCTTCTGGCGATGGTTTTCGCCGCTATTTTCCATGTCGGTTCGGCCGTTGCTGCTGACGAAGCGCCACTTTCTGCTCTTACATATCGTATGGCGGGGGACGATCTGCGAATGCGGGTCGTTGTGATGTTTGATCGTAAGCCCGAAGTTTCGACGTTGCTGCTCGACAATCCGCATCGCCTGGTCTTTGATCTTCCAGAAACGCGTTTCGGCTTTGATGAAAAAAGCCTGGAGGCGAGGGGAATTGTATCGCGCGTGCGCTATGGCCTGGTTGGAAAAAGCCGGTCACGTCTTATTCTCACCTTGCGTGGACCATTCAACGTCGAAAACGTTCAGGTGATCCAAAACGAAACAACGTCGGGTTATCGGCTTGTCGCGGATATCATTGCGTCCTCTGATCGCGAGTTTTCTGAAAGGCTCAAGTCGCAGCATGAGGTTACTGGCTCAACTGAGCGTAAGTCCGCAACGGCTGCTAAGGCACTTGCATCTGAATCCGGCGGGGCGCGGCCATTCATCGTGATGTTAGATCCCGGCCATGGTGGTATCGATAGCGGTGCTGAAAGCCTGAGTGGTATTAAAGAAAAAGATCTGACACTTGCCTTTGGTCAGGAGCTGCGCGATCGGCTGGGTAAGGAGAAGAATATCAAAGTCATGATGACGCGAGATGACGACACATTCCTGCGTCTCTCAGAGCGCGTGCGACTGGCTCGCCAGTACGAGGCTGATCTTTTCATTTCCATCCATGCAGATACGATCAATCAGGGCGATATACGCGGGGCGACGGTATATACAATTTCCGACAAAGCCTCTGACTCCGTTGCGCGAGCCATGGCTGAACGTGAAAATAAGTCGGATAGCGTTGCGGGCGCCGTTCCAGAAGAACTCCCGGAAGTTGCCGATATTTTGCTTGATCTGACTCGCCGGGAAACACATACATTTTCGTTGAGCTTTGCCGAGAAGGTCATCAGTTCCCTGCAGGGTGAGGTAAACCTCATCAATAATCCGCATCGCTTTGCCGGTTTTCAGGTTCTGCGTGCGCCTGATGTGCCATCAGTGCTTATCGAAATCGGATACCTCTCCAATGCTGAAGACGAAAAACTAATCAGTAATCCTGAGTGGCGTCGCAAATTGGCTGACCGTATTGCCCGGGCGGTAAAAGCGTTCGAAATCCAAAAACATCCGGACACTTTGTCAAAAGGCTAGAATTATGTAATGTTTAGTGGGGGCTCATGTTCATCCCTGCTGATAAGATGCATGGTTGCAACAGTTTCTTGGATTTTTGTCGCTGCCCGGCATTTGCATGCGTTAAATTGGTAAAAACATAGAAACGATCTTGCCTTTGACGCATTTGATGGTCACTAAACCAGCTTGTTGCCAATGCGGCATAGGTCGACGGGTGCTCGTTTTGATTGCCCCTAAATATATGCGAATGATCTGAAGGCAGGATCCCGGATTTATGGTAAGGCTTATCGGATATTTCTTCGGAATTGGTACGGTTCTGGCACTTTTGGTTGCTGGCGGCGTTGCCGTCTATATCGGTAGCGTCACAAAGGAACTGCCTGATTACGAAGTGCTCGCAAAGTACGAGCCTCCTGTCATGACGCGTGTTCATGCATCTGACGGTAGTCTGATGTCGGAATTTGCGCGTGAACGCCGCATGTATTTGCCGATTCAGGCCGTGCCAAATCGTGTCAAAGCTGCTTTCATTTCTGCTGAAGACAAAACATTCTACGAACACCATGGTCTCGATTTTGGTGGTCTCGCGCGGGCAGTGCTGACGAATGTTAAGAACATGGGTTCTGGCCGTCGCCCGGTTGGCGCATCGACCATCACGCAGCAGGTCGCAAAGAACTTCCTTCTAAGCTCTAACCAGACCTATGACCGCAAGATCAAAGAAGCGATTCTTGCGATGCGCATTGAGCAGGCCTATTCCAAAGACCGTATTCTTGAGCTCTATCTCAATGAAATCTTTTTCGGTCTCGGTTCCTACGGCATCGCCAGCGCTGCACTCACTTATTTCGACAAGTCTGTTGGTGAGTTGAGCATTGCTGATAGTGCGTATCTCGCCGCACTGCCAAAAGGTCCAAACAACTATCATCCGTTCCGCTACCCAGATCGCGCGATCGAACGCCGCAACTGGGTTATCGATCGTATGGCCGAAAACGGCTACATCACGATGCAGGAAGCGGATGAAGCGAAGAAAGAACCGCTCGGCGTAAAGACCCGTACTGCTACCCATTATCTGTTTGCTTCGGAATACTTTAGTGAAGAAGTGCGCCGCCAGATCATCCAGAAATATGGCGTCGATGCCCTTTATGAGGGTGGTCTTTCGGTTCGTACAACTCTTAACCCAACCATGCAGGTCGAAGCGCGCAAGGCGCTGCAGGCAGCTCTGCTCCGTTACGACGAAGCACGCGGCTGGCGCGGCCCTGTAAAGCACGCCGAGCTTGGTAGCGACTGGGCTTCTGCCTTCGGTGATTTGCAGGCGTATCCCGATGTGCCTGAATGGCAGCTCGCAGTTGTACTCAATGTATCCGCTGCAGGCGCTGATATCGGGCTTCAGCCTGAAGTCGAAGGTTCTGGTTCCCGCAGCAAAGAGCGCACACGTGCCTTTATTGCGGCTGATGACATGAAATGGGCAATGCGGGTCACCAATATCGGTGGCAAGCGCAGCAGCGCCAAGTCGCCGGAAGGTGTGTTGAACACTGGCGATATTATCTATGTATCCAAGGTCGGTGACGGCGGTTCGCGTTTCCGTCTGCAACAGCCGCCAAAGCTACAGGGCGCGCTTGTCGCGATGGACCCTCATACCGGTCGTGTGCTGTCGATGGTTGGCGGATTCTCATTTGGTGAATCTGAATTCAACCGCGCGACACAGGCCTATCGCCAGCCAGGCTCATCGTTCAAGCCGTTCGTCTATGCTGCTGCACTCGACAATGGTTATACCCCGGCTTCCGTTGTGCTGGATGGTCCGTTGGAAGTTAATCAGGGTGGCGCACTCGGTGTGTGGGCTCCGAAAAACTACTCCGGTAAGTTCTCCGGCCCCTCGACGCTCCGCTACGGTATTGAACAGTCGCGTAACGTCATGACCGTGCGCCTCGCGCAGGACATGGGCATGAAGACGGTTGCAGAATATGCAGAACGCTTCGGTGTTTACGACAAGATGTTGCCGGTTCTGTCGATGTCGCTCGGCGCTGGTGAAACAACGGTTCTGCGGATGGTTACGGCCTATTCTGTGATCGCAAATGGCGGACAGAGCATCACACCTTCGATGATTGACCGTATTCAGGATCGCTACGGCAAGACGGTGTTTAAGCACGATGGACGCCAGTGCGAAGGCTGCAATGCCCAGCAATGGTCCAATCAGGAAGAGCCAACTCTGATCGATAATCGCGATCAGGTGCTTGATCCGATGACCGCTTACCAGATCACATCCATGATGGAAGGTGTCGTTCAGCGCGGTACTGCTCAGCTTCTTAAGAGCCTTGATCGTCCACTTGCCGGTAAGACCGGTACGACCAACGACGAAAAAGACGCCTGGTTTGTCGGCTTCACGCCTGACCTGGTTGTCGGTGTATTCATGGGTTATGACACGCCAACTCCGCTTGGTCGCGGGGGTACTGGTGGCGGTCTCGCTGCTCCGGTCTTCAAGGAGTTTATGGGGCAGGCTCTGGCTGGAACGCCGAAGGTTGATTTCCGTGTCCCTGAAGGCATGACGCTGATTGCGATCAACCGTAAAACCGGTATGCGCACGAATAAGGGCGATCCGAACCTGATCATGGAAGCCTTCAAGCCTGGGACGGGACCGTCTGATACCTATTCGGTCATTGGTATGGATCAGTTCCGCGAAGGATCACCGGTTCAGCCGCAGTCGCCACAGGCAACCCGCGCTATCAATTCGGGTTCAGGCGGACTTTACTGACGTCAGCCTCTTTACACTGCGCCGCGTGCTAATTATGGTCCGCGGCGCTTGAATGGTTTTAACTTTAGCCATTCTGCGTTGAGGCAGAGCGCATCGCTTTGGTGGGATGCGCTTCAGAACAAAGCGGCTCGCTTCGAGCGTCTGTTCTCTCCATCCACGACTGAATTATTGAAGGAACGATTTGCCCATGCGCGCGGAAATCGAGACGCTGGTTGACGAAATCCAGCAGGCCATAAGCCTGCTGAGGAGGCATCTTTGACTGGGATCAGGCAATCAAACGTCTGGGCTATCTGAATCAGAGAGCTGAAGATCCGACCCTTTGGAATGATGCACAGGAAGCCCAGAAGCTGATGCGTGAGCGGCAGCAACTGGAAGACAGCATCAACGGCATTAACGGCCTGAAGCAGACGCTTAACGACAGTATCGAACTCATCGCCATGGGCGAAGAAGAAGATGACAAGTCGATTATCGCGGATGCTGAAAACACCATTCGCGATCTGAAGAAGGAAGTCGACAGCCGACAGATCGATATGCTGCTTTCAGGTGAAGCGGATGCCAACGACACCTATCTTGAAGTCCATGCTGGCGCAGGCGGCACGGAAAGTCAGGATTGGGCGTCGATGCTTCTGCGCATGTACACACGCTGGGCCGAACGCAGCGGACGTAAAGTTGAAGTGATGGAAGTGCATTACGGGGAAGAAGCAGGCATCAAGTCTGCAACGATCCTGATCAAGGGCCATAATTCATACGGTATGGCGAAGACGGAATCCGGCGTGCACCGTCTGGTTCGTATTTCGCCTTACGATTCGAATGCCCGTCGTCACACTTCGTTTGCGAGTATCTGGGTTTATCCGGTCATTGATGACAACATCGATGTGCAGGTAACGGAAGCGGATGTCCGTATCGATACCTACCGTGCATCGGGTGCCGGTGGTCAGCACGTCAATACGACTGACTCGGCCGTGCGTATTACGCACATTGCGTCGGGTATCGTGGTGCAGTGTCAGGCCGAACGTTCGCAGCACAAGAACCGCGAAAAGGCTTGGTCGATGTTGCGTGCGCGTCTTTACGAGGAAGAACTCAAGAAGCGCGAAGAAGCAACTGACGCAGCCAACGCCACCAAAACCGATATCGGTTGGGGGCATCAGATCCGCTCTTACGTGCTTCAGCCGTATCAGCTCGTTAAAGACCTTCGTACGGGCGTTGAAAGCACAAACCCGCAAGAAGTGCTTGATGGCGCGGTCACACCGTTCATGGAAGCAGCCCTCGCACATCGCATTCAGGGCGGTGGCGAAGCAATCGAAGATATTGATTGATCGCTTCCCGATAACGCTAAATAGAAAACCCGGCCTTGTGCCGGGTTTTTTGCATATGCATGTCAGATTATGCCGGAGAAATTTGCGGCCCTTACTAAGCGTCAGGAATCTTTTGACGCCGTGCGCTTGATCTCAGCTCTTGGCTTATAGGCCCGCGGACCAGTGATAATGGGATCAATGCCCTGAACATTTGGCGCATTATCGGGAATAAGCAGCTCTTGCTGCGCAGAAATATTCGGCATGGGCTCAGATGGCATTTCTGGCAACGGCTGCATCGCCGAAGAACCTTTTAACAGCAACGCGAGCTTGCTGTTCTGCGGTTTATCCGAATTGCCACCATCAGTATTGAGATAGATACCAACGCCAAAGCAAAGGGCGACCGTAACAGCGCCAAATCCAAGGACTTTAGATCGAATTCCGAACATGCCGATTGCTTTGCTTTCCATGCTTTCGAATCAACCAAATTCTATCATGGTTAACAAAGCTTATCCGAAGCTTTTGTGGTTAGATCGAAACAGGTGACAAGTTGCGATAAATGCGTGCGCCAGTTCATTGAACGGCGGCTTGAGGTCACTCGCGGAAATTGCTCTGATGGCATTCCCCGCGCAGAGACGGTTCAAACCTTTGCTTTTCAGAGTGCGCGCGCTGCCTCAAGAACGGCTTCAGCGTGACCTGCGACTTTTACTTTTTCCCAGACGTGGGCGACGCGGCCATCTGCATCAATAAGAAAAGTGGCGCGTTCAACGCCCATGTATTTACGGCCATACATGCTCTTTTCTACCCAAACACCGTAGGCTTCCAAAGCGGTTCGGTCTTCATCTGCTGCAAGCTCGACCGTCAGGTCATGCTTTTTGCGAAATTTGGCATGTTTTTCCGCGCTGTCGGGCGACAGGCCAATGATGCGAGCGCCGATTTTGTCGAATTCAGGCTTTAGCTGCGAAAACGCAATCGCCTCTTTGGTGCAGCCGGATGTGTCGTCTTTCGGATAGAAATAAACGACGACTGGTCCGCCTTTAAGTGAAGACAACGAGATTGCACCATTATCGGATGGCAATGAAAAATCCGGTGCCAGATCTCCAACTTGGGGACGAGCCATATCTAGGCCTTTCTTTTATGGATAAACGGGGAAACTGCCTGTTACACTCAAATCTATCGCATTCAGGGTAAGCTCATGCAACCGTTCAAGTGCAGCTTGCAGAGACCTTTGACGGGTGTTGATAATTCATCGGATTCGATCAAGAATGTTTCGGATGCGATGAGGAAGTGAAATAAAAACAGAAAGTTATTTAGCTCTTATAAACCGTCTCGTGAGGTCTTCCATTTGCGGAAATATGTAGTTCGGCTGGAATATTGACAGATAAACCGCGCCAGATCCGCTTTACAAAGCGGGAGATGAAAAGAATCGAACGCCTCGCAGCTGAAGGCGAGGATTGTGCTGCGCTTGGACTAACGCGGCCTCGGCGCTCGTTTGTCACCTGGTGTTCTCACGCTTTTCTTTCTTTGTGCATCGTGCTCGTCCTCATCGGTGGCGCAGGATTTGTCATTTTACGTGGCGGCGTAAACAGCGATCTCTTGCGCGACGAAGCGCAAAAGAGCCTTAGCGGAATTCTCGGTGAAGAAGCATCGGCTTCCATTGCGAGTGCGGGTTTGTCGCTTGACCAAAACAGTCTGGTTGCACTTGAAGCGCGGGGCGTGTCGATTTCTGAGCCAAAGCAGGGGCTGGAAATCAAAGATATCAGATCGGTAAGATTGGGACTGGCCCCACTGCCGCTGTTGACGGGCAAGGTCCGCGTTGCAGAGCTTGAAATCGACGGTGCGAGTTTCGACCTGCCTGAGCAGAAGGGCGCAGGTTTCTGGAAGTCCCTGCCTTACGACAACAACGGCTATATAGATTTTGATGCGGTTTCAAACGAGTTGTTCTCGACAATGCGCCGCAATCTCGAATTGCTGAGGGATCAGAATACTCAGGCAATTGGCCTTCTGAATACAACAATCCGATTTAAGACAGGCGACACGCAGCAAAGTGTTGAAGTTAAGAAGCTTCGACTGGTCGAAAACAATGGCAAGATTTCAATCGAAGGCAGTGTTGTCTGGCAAAATAAAACCATAGCAATTGATGGGAATATTGATCGCAAAGGGCAGGAAAATGATCTTGACGCTTTCCAGATCAAGGTCAGCAACCTGCCGATTGACCTTGGTTCGCCCGAAGAAGTGGCGCCAATAATTGATGGAAATCGGGTTAATCCAGCTCATTTCGATTTGCAGGGTAAGGCGAGCCTCGCCCTGTCAGGCAAGGCAGCGAATGGTGAGAATCCAGAACGCGTAACCGCCGATCTCGCCGTTGATGGCATCGAGATGGAAATTGGTCGCGTGAATGATGTGCTCGGTAAAGCGGCTCTCCGCATTGAGCATTCTGTTGGGAGTGGCAAACTTGAAATCAAGCCGTCCCGAATCCAGCTTGGCGGAATGAACGCGTCGTTTAACGGAGCGTTTGGACCAGACCCTGATTCTGAAAACAATGCGGGTGGTCCGAGCTATCGTTTTGAAGTCGTGACAAGTTCAGCCACCAGTATGCCAGCCGAATCGAGCGATCCTGAATTGCCGTTTGGTGTTAAAATTGCGGGTCGGTTTCTTGCCAATCAGCAACGACTGCAGTTCTCCAATCTGGATGTTAAGACTGAAACAGGGGAACTTTACGGGCAGGGCAGCATGGCCTTCGGCAATGGTTCGCCCGAGATGATTTTCATGCTGCGCATTCCAGAAATGCCTGTAGCGGACGCAAAACATCTCTGGCCGATTGATGTCGCTGACGGCGCGCGCGAATGGGTACTGAAGAACCTCTACGGCGGCATTCTGAAAGACAGCCGCATTGATATTTCTCTGGCGGGTGGACGTTTTAACGGTCCAGGCTTACCGCCTCCATTGACCGGCGAAGAGATCAAAGCAGACTTCAATGTGTCGGATACGCGCTTTGATGTGATCGGTGAGTTGCCGCCCGTTCGCGATGTTACGGGGAACATCTCAGTGCGCGGTGCGCATACGACGATCAAGCTGGAAAAGGGTGTTGCCTACACACCGGATAATCGCAAGGCATCCGTTTCGGACGGCACGCTGATTATCCCATGGGGACCACAGCGCCCGGTTATTGCTGATCTTGATCTGTTGGTATCTGGGGATGCAGCGGCAATTGCTGAGATTGCAGGCAAAAAGCCGATTGATGTGCTGAAAAGCGTGCCGTTTGTGCCAGAAGATGTGACCGGCGATGTCAAGGCAAAGGTGAAAGTCGGGTTTGCTGTTTCCAAGGGCGCTCCTCCTGGAACATTGACATGGAATGCCGATATAGGTTTCACCGACCTTGCGATTGCCAAGCCCGTTGGCGGATCCAATGTGAGCGATGCGACGGGCAGCATCAAAGTTGATCAATCTGCTGCGCTCATAACGGCAGATGCAAAGCTTGATGGCGTCCCTGCCAAGATATCGATGACTGAGCCGGTGGATCGTTCTGGCCCCGTCAAGCGCGAGCAGAAGATTAAGCTTGAGCTCGATGATAGCTCTCGGGACAAGCTTTTGCCCGGATTAAAAGATCTCTTCTCTGGCCCGATATCCGTTGATCTCGGTATGGAGAATAACGGCCAAAGACGCGTTTCTGCGGATTTGGACAAGACACAAATAAGCTTGCCTTGGCTTGGTTGGCGCAAAGGTAGCGGCGTTCCGGCTAAGGCGACATTCGATCTGGTAAAAGCCAGCGGCACTGACGGCAAGCTTGATATCCGCAATTTGGTTCTGACAGGCGATGCATTCGGCGCGAAGGGCAATCTTTCGATATTGGGCGGCGATTTCCAGTCGGCTGACTTCAGCGAAATTCGACTGACGCGTTCGGACCGAATGAGTGTAAAAGCCACCAAAAGCTCCGGCGGCTATCGTGTGACCGTTCGCGGCTCACAGTTCGATGCTCGTTCAATCATCAAACAGATATCTGATATCCAGAAGAAGAGCGAAAGTTCGGGGGGAAAAAGCCCACGCATTGTCGTCAGCGCCCAGGTTGATGAAGTGAGCGGGTTCAATGATGAAAAGCTTCGTAACGTGGCTGTTTCTTATGAGAATGCAGGCAACAAGATTTCCGGCGTTTCCGTGAATGCCGTTACTTCATCCGGTGCAGCTTTCGTTGCGACAAACAACGATCAGGGTGATGCCCGTTCGGTCTCGCTGCAATCCAATGATGCCGGTGCAGTTCTGCGCTTTTTCGATTTTTATGACAAAATGCGCGGCGGAAAAATTACCGTTGGTCTTGCCGGTCAGGGGAATGGACCATTGAGCGGCCAGATTGATGCGCGTAATTTCGCGATTATCAATGAGCCGCGATTGGCCAAGATCGTTTCCAGCTCTCCTTCAAGCGGTGGCACCAGCCTCAATCAGGCAGTTAAGCGGGATATCGACGTCTCACGGGTTGATGTTGAACGTGGGTTCTCTCTGATCGAAAAGGGTGAGGGTTATCTCAAGCTTTCCAAGGGCGTGGTACGTGGCCCATCTGTAGGGACGACCTTCCAAGGCACGCTTTATGATCAACGTGGCAATATGTCGATCACAGGCACATTCATGCCCGCTTATGGCGTGAATCGTATTTTTGGTGAGGTTCCAATCTTCGGCGCGCTGCTTGGCAATGGCCGTGATCGCGGACTTCTCGGCATTACCTTCAAGCTTGAAGGCAGCGCTAAACAGCCACAGGTAATGGTCAATCCGATCTCGATTATCGCGCCGGGCATTTTCCGCTCGATCTTCGAGTTCTAGAGCGCATCCCGAAAAGTGCTAAGCGGTTTTCGGAACAAGATGCGCGTAAAGACAAATGTATAGAGCATTTCCAATGACTCAATCAAAACAGGAAATGCTCTAAAAGAGACCAAATCTGAGCATTAAAAAAGCCGGGCTTAGCCCGGCTTTTATCGTTATGCGATAAGCCCTTACGCTGGGCGGATCAGAACGTGACGCTTCTTGCCGAGCGATACCTTGATAACGCCCTGTTCGTTGAGAGCGGAAGCGTTGATCGTCAGGCGCGGATCGGTAACAGGCTCGTCATTGATACGAACTGCGCCACCTTCGATGTGACGACGTGCTTCGCCGTTGGTTGCGCAGAGTTCTGCAAGAACCATGAGCGCCAACACACCAATACCGTCATTTAGCGTTGCTTTGTGGACGCCAACCGTTGGAAGATTTTCCGACAGTTCACCGTCTTCAAAGGTCTTGCGTGCGGCTTCCGCAGCTTCTTCGGCAGCGGTACGGCCATGCAGGATTGCGGTAATCTCGGTTGCAAGGATCTTCTTTGCTTCGTTGATTTCCGAACCACCCAGTGCTGCAAGCTTTGCAATCTCATCCATAGGCAGCGTCGTGTAGAGCTTCAGGAAGCGTTCTACGTCCGCATCTTCCGTATTGCGCCAGTATTGCCAGAAATCGTAGGCGCTGAGCATATCGGCGTTAAGCCAGATCGCACCACCCAGCGACTTACCCATCTTCTGGCCGGAAGCCGTGGTGAGCAAAGGAGAGGTCAGAGCGTAAAGCTGTGGTGTGCCCATGCGGTGGCCGAGGTCAATACCGTTGATGATATTGCCCCATTGATCCGAACCGCCCATCTGCAGGCGAATGCCATGACGCTTGTTCAGTTCTACGAAGTCGTAGGCCTGAAGGATCATGTAGTTGAATTCGAGGAACGACAGCGACTGCTCGCGATCAAGACGTGTCTTTACCGAATCAAACGACAACATGCGGTTGACCGAGAAATGACGGCCGACATCGCGCAGGAATTCGAGGTAGTTGATGTTGCGCAACCAGTCGGCATTGTTGACCATCATGGCGTCGTTTGGACCGTCACCGAAGGTCAGGTAATTTGCGAAAACGCGTTTGATGCCAGCAATATTCTCGGCAATCGTGTCTTCAGTCATCAGCTTGCGTGCTTCATCCTTAAAGGATGGATCGCCAACCATGCCTGTACCGCCGCCCATAAGGGCTATGGCCTTGTGGCCGGTCTGCTGGAACCAGTGCAGCATCATGATCTGGATCAGACTGCCAACGTGGAGACTCGGCGCTGTAGGATCGAAGCCAATATAGGCCGTCACGGTTTCCTTGGCCAACAATTCGTCGAGGCCGCTTTCATCGGAAATCTGATGAATAAAGCCGCGCTCGGAAAGTGTGCGAAGAAAATCGGATTTAAAACCGGACATGCCCTTTTCCTGACTGATTAGGCGAGAATGGAAACAACAGTAATCAAGTGCTTACCGCCTTATGATATTTTGCCTTTAGCATCATTCAAGCGGGAATAACAAGGAAAGTCCGGTATGGCCGATTTGAAACGCGCAATAGGACTGATGAGCGGTACTTCGATGGATGGTATCGATATTGCGCTTCTGACCACTGATGGCGAAAATTGGGTCGAGCGTGGACCTTCCAGTGCTGTGTCTTATTCGGAAGGGTTTCGTGGGCGCTTGAAGGCAGCGCTGGTTGATGCACGCAGTATCAACAAACGCAGTGAACGCCCCGGTGTTCTTAAACAGCTTGAACACGACCAGACCCTTCTTCATGCGATAGCGATTCAGGATTTCCTATACGCGCATTCGTTAAGGCCTGATGAGATCGATGTGATCGGTTTCCATGGTCAAACCGTGCTGCATCGTCCACGTGAGGCGCTGACTGTTCAGATAGGCGGTGGACAGCTGCTGGCTGAAGAGACGGGCATTCCCGTCGTCTATGACATGCGTGCCGAAGATATGCGGCACGGCGGCGAGGGTGCCCCTCTGATTCCGGCCTATCACGCAGCTTTAGCGGCCAATCTTCCGTTTGGCCTCGATGGGCCGGTGGTCTTCGTCAATATCGGCGGCATATCCAACCTGACCTATGTTGGCGAGGGCGGTGCGCTGATGGCCTATGACAGTGGGCCGGGCAATATGCTGATCGATCAGTGGATGGAGCTGCATGAACAGGGAAGCTTTGATCCAGGCGGCATCACGGCGATGAGTGGCACTGTGGATGAGACCTTGGCTTTGAAATATCTCGATCACGAGTTTTTCAAAGGGAATCATCGTCGTTCTTTGGATCGGGGTGATTTTGTCGTTCCTGCGAAAGATGAAGCGAACTTGGCAACAGGCGCACGCACGCTTGCTTATGTCAGTGCGGCCGCCATTCTGCGGTCGGCTTCGCATCTGCCGTCGAAGCCTCGAACCTATGTCGTCAGTGGCGGCGGACGTAAGAATGCAGCGATCATGGCTGAACTGAGTGCGCTTGCAGAGCGTGAAGGCGCACGCGTTTTGGATGCTGATAATGCGGGTTTTGATGGCGATGCCATGGAAGCGGAAGCATGGGCCTATCTGGCTGTGCGCTCAATGCGTGGGTTGCCGCTCACCTATCCGACGACAACGGGCTGCGATAAGCCTGTTTCCGGCGGTGTTCTTGCACTTCCGCCAAAATAAAAGCCCGGTGAATATTCTCACCGGGCTTCAGTAGGATCAGCCTTTTAAGGCTTTTAGCGCAGACGCTTCTGGCGGACTTCAACCAGTTCGCCAGCAAGACGGCGCTCCAGATATTCCGAGCATTCGTCGATCAGCTGATCGCCCATGCCGGTGAAGAAGTGGTTCGCACCCGGAATGGTGTTCTGGGTAATGGTGATACCCTTCTGCGTCTTGAGCTTATCAACGAGCCCCTGAACATCCTTTGGTGGTGCAACCTTATCCTGATCGCCATGAATGATCAGGCCCGAAGATGGGCAGGGCGCGAGGAACGCAAAGTCATAGGTGTTCGGCTGCGGCGCAACCGAGATAAAGCCTTCGATTTCCGGACGGCGCATGAGAAGCTGCATACCGATCCACGAACCAAACGAATAACCGGCGACCCAGCAATTCTTCGAATCCGGATGCAGAGCCTGCACCCAGTCGAGCGCGCTTGCCGCATCCGACAATTCACCTGCGCCGTGGTCGAACTCGCCTTGACTGCGGCCAATGCCACGGAAGTTGAAGCGAAGCGTTGTAAAACCGCGCTGTTGGAACATGTAGAACAGATCATAGACGATCTTGTTGTTCATCGTTCCACCGAACTGCGGGTGCGGATGCAGGATAAGGGCTATAGGCGCATTCTTTTCCCGTGAAGGCTGATAGCGGCCTTCAAGGCGTCCGGCAGGGCCGTTGAAAATGACTTCTGGCATGTGTACTCCGCTGGTGATCGGAAGATCGGCTTCAGGGTGGCGAACTTGACGTGGGGGTGCGCCGCTTCTAGAACCGATTTGAAATTTCGTTAGACTGGACCGTAGTTCAGTACCTAATGTGGCTTAATAGGCTTTTCCTGATTGAAAATTCAAGAAAATTGCGCTTCTGGCCACTTTATGGTGTCGCTTAGGAGATAGTATCGGTGATCGGAACCGGCAAGAGGCTCTATCTGGACTATAATGCCAGTGCGCCTTTGCTTGATGAAGCGCGCAATGCAGTCATCGAGGCATTAGGCATAACCGGCAACCCTTCATCCGTGCATCGCGAGGGCAGGGCTGCCCGCGCGCTGGTCGAATCGGCTCGCCGTAGTGTGGCAGCACTCGTGAATGCCAAGCCAGAGCATGTCTTTTTCACATCTGGCGCCACCGAAGCCGCATCCACCTTGTTGACGCCGATCTATATGATGGGGCGTTCGCCGGTGCGTCTGTCGCATCTTTACGTAAGTGCAACTGAGCACCCCTGTATGTTGGCGGGCGGACAATTTGCTCCAGACAACATCACGGTTCTTCCGGTCGATGAAAATGGTATCCTTCGTCTGGATGCGCTTGAACAAGCGCTGAAAGCGCACGACAAGAGCGCGGGCTTGCCGCTGGTTGCTGTGCAGGCCGCCAATAATGAAACCGGAGTAATTCAGCCCATTCGCGAGATCGCAGCACTCGTCAAAACGTCAGGCGGTATCTTCGTTGTCGATGCGGTACAGGCAGCTGGACGTATTAAGATCGATATTAAAGAGGGTTGTGGCGATTATCTCATAATCTCTTCACATAAGATCGGTGGTCCGAAGGGTGTTGGTGCCGTGATCGCAATCTCCGATCTCATGATGCCGAAGGCGCTGGTCCGGGGTGGCGGTCAGGAAAAGGGACATCGCGCAGGCACAGAAGCGCTTCCATTGATTGCAGGCTTTGGTGCGGCTGCGGATGTTGCAGCCACCCGACTGAATGGCAATGGCTGGTCTTTCGAAGCGCGTGACCGGCTTGAAACCGGTCTCATGGAGATTGCACCAAGTGCCACGATCCACGGTAAATCCGTTGATCGTCTCCCGAACACGACCTTCTTCTCGCTGGATGGACAAAAAGCTGAAACCGTTCAAATCGCATTTGACCTTGGCGGAATAGCTCTGTCGGCAGGATCAGCCTGTTCTTCGGGAAAGGTCGGACCAAGTCATGTGCTGGCTGCAATGGGCCTTGAGGAAGGGCCGGGCGCGATCCGTGTTTCGCTCGAACCAAACGCTCCAATAGAATCTGTTGATCAGTTTCTTGACGTTTTGCGCAAAATCGTTGCCCGTCACGAGCGCTCAAAGGCCAGTTAAACGCCTAATCGGGCCTAACCTCGTAAATTATTCTTGAATTTTACCAGCAAATTTAAAGCCGGGCTTGAAATTTAGTTTAGAGAGGTTTTAAAGAAGCGTCACGCACACTATATTGTGGCGAGGATAGCGACTATCATCGCCCTGACGTTTGCAACTGTCGAACCTTGAATTCGACGAGGATGGAGAACGCCAATGCCTGCAGTGCAGGAGACCATTGATCAGGTTCGCGGCTTGGACGTGGACCAGTATAAGTACGGCTTCGAAACAACGATCGAATCCGAGAAGGCCCCAAAGGGTCTTAATGAAGATATCATTCGCTTCATTTCCGCTAAAAAAGAAGAGCCGGAATGGATGCTTGAGTGGCGTCTGAAGGCCTATGAACGCTGGCTCACCATGGAAGAGCCATCATGGGCGCGCGTGGATTATCCAAAGATCGATTTCCAGGATGCGTATTATTACGCAGCCCCAAAGAATCAGACAGGCCCGAAATCGCTGGATGAAGTCGATCCGGAATTGCTTCGCACATATGAAAAGCTTGGTATTCCCCTGCGTGAGCAGGAAATCCTCGCTGGCGTGCGCAAGCAGGGCGATCCAAGCGAAATCGACGGCAATCCATCGGACAACGTTTATGCATCGGGCCGCGTGGCTGTTGATGCTGTGTTCGACAGTGTTTCCGTTGTCACGACCTTTAAGGCAGAGCTTGCCAAAGCGGGCGTGATCTTCTGCTCGATTTCGGAAGCCATTCGCGAGCATCCTGAACTGGTTCAGAAGTATCTCGCTTCGGTTGTTCCGGTTTCGGACAATTATTATGCGACGCTGAACTCGGCTGTCTTCACAGATGGTTCGTTCGTCTATGTACCAAAGGGCGTTCGCTGCCCGATGGAGCTTTCGACCTATTTCCGTATCAATGAGAAGAATACGGGCCAGTTCGAGCGCACGCTGATCATTGCGGAAGAAGGCGCTTACGTCTCCTATCTCGAAGGCTGCACCGCACCACAGCGCGACGAAAACCAGCTCCACGCAGCAGTCGTTGAACTGATCGCGCTTGATAATGCCGAGATCAAGTATTCGACTGTTCAGAACTGGTATCCGGGCGATAGCAGCGGTAAGGGCGGCATCTATAACTTCGTTACCAAGCGTGGCGATTGCCGTGGCGATAATTCCAAGATTTCGTGGACGCAGGTTGAAACCGGCTCCGCTGTAACGTGGAAATACCCTTCCTGCATTCTGCGCGGTGACAATTCGCGTGGCGAATTCTACTCGATTGCCGTTTCCAACGGCTATCAGCAGATCGACAGCGGCACCAAGATGATCCACCTCGGCAAAAACACGTCGAGCCGCATCATCTCCAAGGGTATTTCGGCAGGCAATTCCAACAATACCTATCGCGGTCAGGTTTCAGCCCATCGTAAGGCTGAAAATGCCCGCAACTTCACCCAGTGCGACTCGCTCCTGATCGGCAACGATTGCGGTGCGCATACCGTGCCATATATCGAGGCAAAGAACGCCACGGCACAGTTTGAGCACGAGGCAACCACCTCCAAGATTTCCGAAGACCAGCTGTTCTACGTTATGCAGCGCGGCATTCCGGAAGAGGAGGCAATCGCCCTCATCGTCAATGGTTTTGTGAAGGAAGTTATTCAGGAACTGCCAATGGAATTCGCCGTCGAGGCGCAGAAGCTCATTGGCATTTCGCTTGAAGGCAGCGTCGGTTAATCCGGCGCGCTTTACTGCCTTAAAACATCCGATTTTCTGGCCAGCCCTTTAACTGGCATAAGCAGCTCTTCGTGAGTCTGCGCTGAGAGACAAGGTTTATACCCATGCTTGAGATCAAGAACCTTCATGCAAAGATCGCTGACACGGATACAGAAATCATCCGTGGTCTGAACCTCACTGTGAACAAGGGCGAAGTTGCCGCCATCATGGGCCCGAACGGCTCGGGCAAGTCGACACTGTCCTACATTCTTGCAGGTCGCGATGATTATGAAGTGACCGAAGGCGACATTCTTTACAACGGCGAGTCGATCCTCGAGCTCGATCCGGCTGAACGCGCTGCCAAGGGCATCTTCCTTGCGTTCCAGTATCCGATGGAAATTCCAGGCGTTGCCACGATGGAGTTCCTGAAGGTTGCGATGAACAGCCAGCGCAAGGCGCGTGGCGAAGCGGAACTGAAGATTCCTGAATTCATCAAGCGCGTGAAGGAAGCCGCTGGCGGCCTTAACATCGACATGGACATGCTGAAGCGTCCGCTCAATGTTGGCTTCTCGGGCGGCGAAAAGAAGCGTGCTGAAATTCTTCAGATGCAGCTTCTCGAACCAAGCCTCTGCGTTCTCGACGAAACCGACTCCGGTCTCGACATCGATGCGCTGAAGATCGTTTCGGATGGCGTGAATGCTCTGCGTTCGCCAGACCGCGCTGTGATCGTGATTACTCACTATCAGCGTCTGCTCGATTACATTGTACCTGATAGCGTCCATGTTCTTTACAAGGGACAGGTCATCAAGTCGGGCGACAAGACCCTCGCAAACCACCTTGAAGAAAATGGCTATGCCGACATTATCGGCGAAGTAGCCTGAGGAGCGGATTATGAACATCCAGACCTCTAAACCAAGGACACCAGCTGAAAGCGCACTGATTGACAGCTTCGCCACTCGTATGGGCGAACTGCCGGGCAATGGCGATGTCGTCGTTGCACGCGACAACGCCCTGGAATCGCTGAAAGTGCATGGTCTTCCGTCACGCCGCATTGAAAGCTGGCACTACACGGATTTCCGTACGCTGCTTAAAGGCGTTGCTGACTTCAATCCGACTGCTGGAACCAATGCGCTTCCTGCACTGCTCGCAGGCTCGTCCATCATTGCTGCAAGCAATGGTGCAGCACTTGACGCAAAGGCTCCGGAAGGTGTGACCTTGACTGCTGTGCGCGACGCGCTTGCTAATGGCTCGCTCGTTCCGCAGCTTACCGTTCGGGGAACCGATGACACGATCGGCCAGATCAACGCTGCTTATGTAAGCGATGGCTGGGCGTTGTCGATTGCCGATGACGTTGAGCTTGAAGCACCGCTTGAGCTGCAGAACATCCAGAAGACCGGGCAGGGTCACACGCGCTTCCCAGTTGAAATCGGTTCAAACGTCAAGGCAACGATCATTGAGCGTCAGTCGGGCGGTGAAGGCGATGCTTTCTCGACCTCCGTAAGCCATGTGAGCGTTGGCGATGGCGCCGATGTCATCTGGGTTATTCTGCGTGATTTTGGTCAGGCAACGCAGCTTGCCCAGTTTAACGCAACGATTGGCGCAGGATCGAAGCTTACGCTTTACATCGTCAATGCTGGTGGCAAGCTGGTTCGTCAGGAAGTGCATCTGACTGTTGCAGGTGAAGATTCAGACTTTGAACTTCGCGGACTCAATCTTCTGTCTGACGATTCCCACACCGACATCACCATGACGGTGGCGCATCTGGTCGAAAATACACGTTCGACCCAGATCATCCGCAACGTGGTCAAAGATCGCGCGCGTGGCGTGTTCCAGGGCATGATCCGTGTCGCACAGATCGCCCAGAAGACCGACGCCCGCATGGCCTGCAACACGCTGCTGCTGTCTGATGATGGCGAGTTTGATGCAAAGCCGGAGCTGGAAATCTTTGCGGATGACGTGGCTTGCGGCCACGGTGCAACGGTTACTGAGCTGTCGAAAGACTATCTCTTCTATTTGATGGCACGCGGCGTTCCTGAAAACGAAGCCCGCGGCCTGCTGATCAAGGCTTTCATCGCCGAGATTATTGAAGAGCTGGAAAACGAAGCTCTCGTTGAAGCACTGGAAGAAGTGCTCTCGAACTGGCTTGCAGCCCACGCTTGAGTAAATAAGGCGGAGTAATAATTGCTCCGCCTTTTCTGCCTGAATGGTAGAAGGAGCGATCATGGATCAGAAGAATCCAATTGTTGCGGCTTACGATGTCGAAGCGATCCGCAGAGACTTCCCCATCCTGTCACGACAGGTTCATGGCAAGCCGCTCGTTTATCTCGATAATGGCGCATCTGCGCAAAAGCCGCAAAGCGTCATCGACACTGTTACGCATGCTTATGCGAATGAATATGCCAATGTGCATCGCGGCCTGCATTTTCTTTCCAATGCTGCAACCGATGCTTACGAAAAGTCGCGCGAAACGGTTCGTCGCTTTCTGAATGCCGGTTCTGTAGACGAAATCGTCTTCACCAAGAATGCGACTGAAGCGATCAATACGGTCGCTTACGGTTACGGTATGCCCGACATCGGCGAGGGCGATGAAATCCTTCTGTCGATTATGGAACATCACTCCAATATCGTTCCATGGCACTTCATCCGTGAGCGGCAGGGCGCAAAGCTTGTGTTTACACCGGTCGATGACGAAGGCGTGTTCCATATTGAGGAATTCGAAAAGCGTCTGACCGAGCGTACGAAGCTTGTTGCAATCACCCACATGTCCAACGCGCTTGGCACAGTCACTCCGATCAAGAAGATCGTTGAACTTGCTCATGCGCGCGGCATTCCCGTGCTGGTCGATGGTAGCCAGGGCGCTGTCCACTTGCCGGTCGACGTGCAGGATCTCGGCTGTGACTGGTATGTCTTTACCGGCCATAAAGTCTATGGCCCGTCAGGTATTGGCGTTCTTTATGGTCGCGCTGAAATGCTCGAAAAGATGCGCCCGTTTCAGGGTGGTGGCGAAATGATCGAGGAAGTGACGGAAGAAAACGTCACTTACAATCATCCGCCACATCGCTTTGAAGCTGGCACACCGCCAATCGTTCAAGCGATTGGCCTTGGCGCTGCGCTTGAATATATGGAAAAAATCGGTCGTCATGCGATCGCAGCCCACGAAGAAGACTTGCGTATTTATGCGCATGAACAACTGGGCAAGATCAACAGCTTGCGCATTTACGGCAATGCTCCGGACAAGGGGGCGATCATCTCGTTTGCGCTTGATGGTATTCACGCGCATGACGTATCAATGGTCATTGACCGGGCAGGGGTTGCCGTGCGTGCTGGCACGCATTGCGCACAACCGCTCTTGAAACGCTTTGGTGTCACCTCTACATGCCGTGCATCTTTTGGGATGTATAACACCCGTGCTGAAGTGGACGCGCTGGCAGAAGCCTTGGAAAAGGCAAGGAAGTTTTTCGGATGACCGAGATCGAACAAAAAGTTCAGGAACAGACTGAAACCAAGACGGATGATGCAAGCGCACCGGCAGATGGAAAGTCTGTTTTCTCTGCCTCTGCTATTCCGCAGGAAGAGCTGCTTCGGCTGACGGATGATATCATCAGTGCGCTGAAGACGGTTTATGATCCTGAAATACCAGCGGATATTTACGAGCTCGGTCTGATCTACAAGATCGACATCGAAGATGATCGCACGGTCAAAATCGAAATGACGCTGACTGCCCCTGGTTGCCCTGTTGCTGGCGAAATGCCGGGCTGGGTCGAGAATGCCGTTGGTGCAGTTGAAGGTGTTTCGATGGTCGAAGTAACCATGACATTTGATCCGCCATGGTCTGCTGACCGCATGTCGGAAGAAGCGCAGGTCGCTGTCGGTTGGTACTAAGAACTAAGAAGCCCCGCAAAATGCGGGGCTTTTTATTTGGTCAGAAGCCTGTCGTGTTCGCGTAGTGCAGGGAATTCTTTCCGATACTTCCCTGTATGAGGCCAACTAGCCCGCCTAGCGCCGTGGCCGCTGATACGAGCCCTTGGCCGCCTCGGAAAGATATAGACAGTACGGCACCCAAAAATTTGAGTGCACGGCCTACGATCTTGATTGGCAATTTTTTCAATGTCTTGTTCGGGTTTTCGCGATAACGAGCGCCGAACTCTGTGATGTTGTGATCACGGTTGCGACGATAATGATAGCTCAGCGTCAGTCGAGACGACGGCACTGTTTCATAGACGATCGCATCGCAAGCCCAGCCGGTTCTTGCGCCAAGCGATTTTGCTTTCGCCCAGAGGTTCCAGTCTTCACCCCCGGTCAGCCCGAAATGGGAATCGAAACGCAGTCCGGTGTTGCGGAAGAAATCTAGTCGTCCCATCCAGCTGCCTGTGGCAACTTTGATGGAGTCACCGCGACCTGCAGCACATTTGCGGCGGCATCTTTTCTCAGCGTTATAACCACTGCGTTTAATACCCGACCAGACAAGCTTTTGAAGAATTGTCAGGTTTTCATCAAAAGGTTTTGGTCTTACCGGGGAGCCTATAATATCGAGCTCCAGTCGATCTCGTTCTGCGAGCAATGTCGCAAGCCAGTTCGGCTCAACAAATTCATCGTCATCAACGTAGACTAGAAAGTCAAAACCCTGTTCGATTGCGTGATTCAACGCTCGATTTCGTGCCGAAGAAATGCCTAAAACACCTTCCACGATATAATTGATATGATCGCCTGGCATTTGCGCGCGAAACGTTTCGACGGTCTCATCAAGCGTCGGTGAAGAGTTATTCTCGACAATGAGAAATGAAACGTTGACGTTGTTAGGCTTCTGAATGGAAGCAAGTGATGAAAAAAGGTTGCAGAGCATTTTCGGTCTGCTGCGAGTTACGACGGAAACACAAATGCGCCGTTGACACATGATATATTAAACCAAAAAAGTTTATTTGCGATATTATGCAAGCTTAATATGTATTTGTTATGAATGCAATAGTTGTAAAAAGAAACGTTGCAACCGCAGGAAAGAGAAAGCAGTCTCTTATTCTTGCAGCTATTTGAATTTGTAAGGGAAAAAACGAGCGCTTGATAAATGCGCTAGTGGTGCCCCCAGAGAGACTCGAACTCCCGACCCCCTGATTACAAATCAGGTGCTCTACCAACTGAGCTATAAGGGCAGCACAGGCGTGGAATTAGCATAATTTTCAGCCGTGTAAAGCGAAAATTCACATTCAGCGGGTGATGGTAAGCAGGTTTTGCATATGATAGCCATCATGTCTGTGGAAAATGCACGCTTTGGCTCGCTGGAACGGATAAAAATGAACGATACATCCTTGGCGCTTCACTTCGTTTCTTCAGGGACAGAAGAATCACTCGCAGCTCAGAAAGAGCTGGTGAAGCGTTATGGTCATGTTGCTGCAGAAGACGCCGACACAGTTGTCGCGCTGGGTGGCGATGGTACAATGCTGCAGGCCTTGCGGGATTTCATGAACAGCGGCATTCCCGTTTACGGTATGAACCGTGGTTCAGTGGGCTTTCTGATGAACGAGTTCAGCGTCGAAGATTTGCCTGCGCGCATTCATGCAGCGCAGAAAGAAACAATTCGCCCTCTGGAAATGATTGCGGAAACGGAATCTGCTCCGCCATTCAAGGCTTTGGCAATAAATGAGGTTTCGCTTTTCAGGCAGTCCTATCAGGCCGCCAAGGTGCGGATCACCATTGATGGTAAGGTTCGGCTGGAGGAGCTCGTTTGTGACGGTGTGATGGTCGCGACGCCTGCAGGGTCCACCGCCTATAATCTTTCGGCGCAGGGGCCAATCCTTCCGCTGGAAGCGCCACTTCTAGCTTTGACACCCGTAAGCCCTTTTCGACCAAGGCGATGGGGTGGGGCACTTTTGCCAAAGCATGTAACCCTGCGCATGGACTTGCTTGAAACTGAAAAGCGACCAGTGAATGCAGTTGCTGACAATAACGAAGTTAAATCCGTGAAGGCAGTTACTGTGCGTGAAGACCCGGATAGTCGGGTTGCTATCTTGTTTGATCAAAATCATTCATGGGATGAGCGCATTCTGACAGAACAGTTTAGACATTAGTTGGCTATGAATTTAGTAGTTTCACGCTTTAGTGTTCGGTGAAACATAATAAAATACAAATAAATAAGCATTTTTATATTCTCTCCGGGTATTTTAGTTGACTTTTGCACGTTCTGGACGTAGGCGATGCTGCAAGAAAACGCGTATAGCGTTGCAGATGCCTTTTCTGCCTTGGTTCCTGCGCCGGATGACGCGGCTGCAATGACAGGATGGGTGGAACTCACTTCCAAACAGAGAGCTGCGCCTCCATTGACAACATTTGCCGAACTCGGTCTTTCCCCGAAAGTGCTCGCTGCTGTTGAAGCTGCGGGATACACCGCGCCTACGCCTATCCAAGCGGGAGCAATTCCTCCAGCGCTTGAGCGTAAGGATGTGCTTGGTATTGCACAGACGGGCACCGGAAAGACTGCATCTTTCGTTCTGCCTATGCTCACGCTTTTGGAAAAAGGCCGTGCTCGCGCTCGTATGCCTCGCACACTCATTCTCGAACCAACGCGCGAACTTGCAGCGCAGGTCGAAGAAAACTTTGTGAAATATGGCATTAATCAGCGTTTGAATGTTGCTCTGCTCATCGGCGGTGTTTCCTTTGACGAGCAGGAACGCAAGCTTGAACGCGGCGCAGATGTGCTGATCGCCACGCCTGGTCGTCTTCTCGACCATTTTGAGCGCGGCAAATTGCTCCTGACTGGTGTTGAAATTCTCGTCATCGACGAAGCTGACCGTATGCTCGACATGGGTTTCATTCCCGACATCGAGCGTATCTGCAAGCTGATCCCGTTTACCCGTCAGACGCTGTTTTTCTCGGCAACCATGCCGCCGGAAATTACCAAGTTGACCGAACAGTTCCTGCATTCGCCAACGCGTATCGAAGTTGCCAAGGCTTCTTCAACCGCAAAGACTGTGACGCAGCGTCTGGTCAAGTCGGGTAAGAAGGACTGGGACAAGCGCGCAGCTCTGCGTGATCTGATCCGCAGCGAACAAGATTCGCTCAAGAACGCGATCATCTTCTGTAATCGTAAGAAAGATGTGTCCGAGCTGTTCCGTTCGCTTGTTCGTCATGAGTTCAATGCAGGCGCTTTGCATGGTGATATGGATCAGCGCGCACGCATGACGATGTTGGCAAACTTCAAGGAAGGCAAGTTGCAGTTGCTGGTTGCCTCTGATGTTGCTGCACGCGGCCTTGATATTCCTGATGTGAGCCACGTCTTCAATTACGATATTCCGATTCATTCGGAGGACTATGTCCATCGTATTGGTCGTACTGGTCGTGCCGGTCGTTCAGGCAAAGCATTTACGCTGGTAACCACTGCGGACACGAAGTATCTGACCGCAATCGAATCCATGATTGGTGAAAAGATCGAATGGGTGGACGGTGATCTTTCTACATTGCCAGCGGCTGACGAATCTGAAGATACGTCACGCAAGGGCAAGAATGCCCGAGGTAAAGGCAAAGATGCCAAGGGTAAGTCGAAAGACAAACAGAAGGTCGAGGCACCTGTGATCGTTCAGGCCGATGAACCGCAACCAGTTATCAATGAAATAAAAGATCGCCGCGATGCAATCCGTCATTCAAATGACGACCGTCGCGGCAAGCCGCAGCACGATAATCATAAGCGTCGCCGTGATCGCGATGATGATGATGGTCCAGTGCCAATTGGCTTCGGTAACGACATTCCAGCATTCATGCTGATCCCGACAGGGATACTGGCGTAAGGCTTAGAAGAAACAAAAAGCCGCTCAATTCAGTGAGCGGCTTTTATTTTTTGGCTTCTGACCTGAGGCTGGCTGCAAATGCAAGTCGCGCCCATTCGGTCATCATTTCCGGATCATCATAAGCTTCGTCGGGTACCCTCCAATAGGGCATTGCAACGGTTTTTCCGTTCTTGCGGCCGTCGTAAGTCCACTGTGTCGATCCGGCCGCGATGAAAGCCGGTGCGCTTTCCTGATCGGCCTTTAAAAGCAACTCATCCTGAACAACAAGCGCTACGATCAAACCTTGATGGTAGATACCTTTGCCGCCAAACATGCGGCGGATGCTAATCGTCCCTAAGCCTTCAAAAAGGTCTCGTAGAGATTGATCATCCATGGAATGGGTAATCCTGAACGGTTAAGCAGCGCCCTGCATCTGGCGAAGGCTTTCTGGTGACGCTGCTGTGAGCTCGACAGACTCACCGCAACCGCAAGCCGATGTCTGGTTTGGATTATTGAAAACAAAACCAGTGCGCAACGTGGTCACTTCGAAATCCATTTGAGTGCCAAGCAGGAATAACACGGCTTCTGGAGCAATATAGACCTTAGCTCCGTTCTTTTCGACGGAATCATCGCCGGCCTTTGGCTCAATGACGAGATCAATCGTATATTCCATTCCAGCGCAGCCGCCTTTTTTTACGCCTACGCGGATACCGAGGGCACCGTCACGGGAAGCCATGATTTCATTAACGCGCGCTGCGGCTGCATCGGTAAGCGTCAAGACTGAGAAACGGCCCATGTTCATCTCTTCCGGTGTTATGCTGGTTTGTGACTGAAGAATCATCCAGTCTGTTCGCAACGTTGCGCTTTTCTGCGCGATTGCCACGTTTTTACTATAGTTAGTGTTGTAACATCATTACTGCAAGACACCAAATCAGTCGTTGTCCTGGCTGGCAAACACATCTTGGTGTGCTGCAACCAAAGAATTGCTGGAAGAGGAGACGCGTATGTTGATTGAACGCATAAAGCCTTTGATGCTTGCCGGGATTGCTGGCGTTTTCAGCACGATGATTTTGGTCTCTGGCACGCAAGCGCAGGAAGCGCCTAAGAAAGCAGCTTCTGAGCAGGAACAGACCAAGCCGGTCGAAGAGACAAAACCGTCTGAGCAGACGCAGGACGCGTCTGATGGCGTTACGGTGCCTGATTATCGCGATGATAGGTCCACGCCGCAGGCGTTAATGGAATCCTATTATAATGCGATCAACCGCAAGGAATATGCTCGCGCTTATAGCTATTACTCGGAAGAAGGACGTGAACCGGACTTTAAGGTCTTCGTTAAAGGTTATGAGAAAACTAAGAGCGTGAAGGTTGCAGTTCGTAAGACTGATCCAGATCCGGGGGCAGGGCAGATTTACTGGAGTCTTCCGATTGCAATCGAATCCGAAAGCGATGATGGCAAGAAGGAAGTTTATACCGGCTGCTATACAATTCGCCTTACCAATCCCGGTATGCAGGAAGAGCCACCATATAAGCCCATGCAGATTATGACTGGTTCGCTCACCAAGTCGCCGCTTGAAATTGAGAAAAGCGTTCCGGAAAGCTGCGAAGCGCCATAATGAAAGATGTTGCTTGACCTTACCACGATGGGAAGCTGCATTGTGGGTATAGTGAAAGCAAGGAGTGATTTGAATGGTTACGTTTTCAATTCCCAAGATGAAATGTGGCGGTTGTGCTGAGAGCGTTACAAATGCACTGCACAAGATCGATGGAGCATCCACGGTGGATATTGATCTCGATAAGAAAGAGGTCAAATTCGTAAGCAATGCTTCAAATGACGATGCACTCAACGCACTTGCTGCAGCGGGCTATCCAGCAACGATCACGCAATAATGTGATCAACCTCACAAGCGTTTTGATAATGCATGACTTGTAAGACGCTTATCCAAAGCCTAAGTGCCGGACGCAGATGCGCCCGGCATTTTTGTTTTGATAGAATGATATACGGTGCGGAGAGGCGACCAAGTGCTGCAGCTAGGCCTGCAAAACTTGTGTTTGATTGACTGGAAGGCCGATTTTTGCCACATCAGCGGCAAATCTCGTTTATGGTGCCCCGTAACGACAGCGAACTGAGATGATAGCATTGGATGCGTTATCCAGGCTCTGTTCATAAAGGGTGCCAGAAGGCATAATCATCGCGTTATCGCGATATAGAAGGATGTAGGGCATGGCTATGGCAGCCGATTTCCAGGATCTTCGCACGAAGATGGTCGATAACCAGATCCGTACCACGGATGTAACGGACCTTCGGGTCATCGACGCTTTTCTGACCGTTCCGCGCGAAGTTTTTGTTCCGGCAAACCGTCAGGTGCTTGCCTATATCGACGAAGACCAGCTTCTCGAAGGCGAGGGCACTGCGCCACGCTATCTGATGGAGCCGTCACCTTTTGCAAAGCTTATTCAGCTCGCAAAGGTAAATAAGAACGACGTCGTTCTCGATATCGGCTGTGGCACTGGTTACTCTTCGGCCATCCTTTCTGAGCTGGCAGGTTCGGTTATTGGTCTTGAAAGTGATTCCTCTTTGTCAGCTATTGCAGCGGCTCGTTTGCAGGAATTGGGCCATGACAATGTTGTGATCGTTTCAGGCGATTTGAAAGCAGGCTACCCTTCTGAAGCGCCTTACGATGTGATTTTCATCGAGGGTGCAGTTGATTTTGTACCGGAAGTACTTTTCAATCAGCTAAAGGAAGGTGGTCGTTTGATCGCCGTCGAAGGCCGTGGAAACGCCGGAGTTGCAAGGATTTACGTGAAAGAAAACGGCGTGGCTTCTGGTCGTAGCGTTTTCAACACTGCAGTTCGTCCGCTTCCAGGTTTTGAGCGTGTTGAGCAGTTCGAGTTCTAATCCAGAGCATGGGGCAATTCTGCAACGATGCGGAAATTGTTTGTGAAAGCACTGGCGGGAAAGATGGAAATAGCGGAATTTACACGTTATTAAGTCTTCCCGAACCGATCGGTTCGATTATAGATTCGTTTGTTCTTATATGAGGTATACGGTGTTCAAAGCGTGCAAAGGACTTATGGCGGCGGCAATACTCCTGTCGGGCACCGTTTTATCGGGCCAGGCCGCTTTGTCAGAGACGCTGAACGGCGCTCTCATGAAGGCGTATAAGAACAATGCTACCCTGAACTCATCGCGGGCAGGTGTGCGTATTCAGGACGAAAATGTTGCGATTGCAAAATCCGGCTATCGTCCACAGATCACCGGTAGCTATAACGTAGCTCGTGGCAAGTCGCCTACCTCTGATTATAGAACGACCGGCACTTACGGCATTGAGCTTAACCAGATGTTGTTCGATGGTTTTCAGACCAAGAACAACGTTGCTTCAGCAGAAACCACAGTTTTTGCTCAGCGCGAGAATCTCCGAAATGACGAACAGAACACGCTCCTAGAGGCCGTTCAGGCCTATATGAACGTGTATCAGCTTCGCCAGATTGCGGCTTTGCGCGAGAAAAATCTGGCCGCTATGAATGAGCAGGTACGCGCCTCGCGTGCTCGCCTTGACGTAGGTGAAGGCACTCGTACCGATGTTGCTCAGTCAGAATCGCAGCGTTCTACTGCAATCGCGCAACTCAACTCTGCTCGTGCAGACGTTAAGTCTGCCGAAGCGACCTATGTTCAGGTTATCGGCTCACAGCCAGATCGCCTTTCTACGGCACCAGCTGCAAAAAATCTGCCACGTTCACCAGACCAAGCCTACGCGAATGCAGTTACCGTGCATCCTGGTATTCTTGCCACTCAATATGCAGTTAACGCGCAGGGCTTTAACGTCAAGGCCAAGGAAGGCGCTTTGCTGCCGACTGTCGGTCTGACGGCAAGTGCCAGCCATCTCGACACCTATGCCGGTACTAGTGTCGGTGACGGTAACTCTGCTTCGGTTGGAGTTGGTGTAAGCATTCCAATCTATACCGGTGGCCGCACCTCTGCACAGGTCCGCCAGGCTAAGGAACAGCTCGGTCAGGCACGTATCGAAGTCGATATCGTTCAGGATAAAGTTCGTCAGGCAATCAGCTCTGCTTGGTCGCAGCTTGAAGCAGCTCGTGCATCCGTGAAAGCGAACCGCGATGGCATCGCTGCAGCTCAGCTTGCTCTTGATGGTGTGATTGAAGAACGTAAAGTTGGCCAGCGCACGACGCTAGACGTATTGAATGCTCAGAATGATCTCGTCAGCGTACAGATCGCACTCGTTCAGGCTGAACACGACTCGATTGTTGCAAGCTATGCGCTTCTGAATGCCAGTGGACGTATGACGGCACAGGACATGCAGTTGCAGGTCGCTCAGTACAAGCCTGAAGAACATTACAATGCAGTCAAGGACAAATGGTTCGGTTTGCGTACACCAGATGGTCGCTGAGCCCTATCATAAGCATTAATAAAAACGGCGCCCTCATCGGCGCCGTTTTTGTATGATTCGTCTTTCGGTTCGTAAATCTTAATAAAATGATAAAGCTGTGGGTTCGGATCACACATACCTGTGCAGGGATTCTCAAATCGCTGCATGTCCGATACCCTTAATCCATTGATTCTCTGCCTGTGTGAGTAATTGGCAAAAAGGGAAAGACGGACAGCTATGGCACAAACATCCAGCGCAGCACGCGAACCGTCGATGGAAGAAATCTTGGCTTCCATTCGCCGGATTATCGAAGATAGCGATGTTACGCGTCATCCGGCGCCTGCCGCATCCGCATTTCCTTCTCGTGGTGAGGTCGCCAAATTCCGCCGACCTGCAACGATAGAAGAGCAACAGCCTGAAGCAGTGGAGAAGCCGGTGGCAAAAGCCCCGATTTTCTCTGAGGAACCAATCCTGCGCGGCCCGATTGTCGAACCTGCAAAAGAGGTTGCTGTTGCTGACGAAACTATCGATGCCGACGAAGAAGATGCTGACTTCATTCCTGACGCGCAAAACGATGACAATCGTAGCGGAATCGTCGAAACTACTGGCGAGATAGACAATACCGTGTCGGCTGAAGCTCAAGTTGACGATAAGATCAGTGCGTCATGGACCGAAGACGTGTCAGAACCAGAGGCTGAAGTGGCTCCAGTTGCTGAGGCGCAGCTTGCTGACTTGAAAGCGCAGGGCGCAGCACATATTTTGTCGGAAGGTACAGGACGTAAAGTGGCTGCAGCTTTTCAGGATTTGAACCACGCTGTTCATTCCGAACCGCGCCGTTCCTTTGATGAAATCGCATCAGATCTTTTGCGTCCAATGCTACAGAATTGGCTCGATACCAATCTGCCTCCGCTTGTCGAGCGACTTGTTCGCGAAGAAATCGAACGTGTGGTGAGAGGCGAACGCTAACCGTCACACGTCAGATTGGACTCTTTAACCCGTCTGTCATGCAGGCGGGTTTTCACTTTTAGGGTGATTTGTCGGCTGTTAGTTGCTATTCACCCGTCAATCAATTCATTCCGCATAAAGACCGGACGTTTCCATGCTTGAGAAGACTTATGACGCCGCGGCCGTAGAGCCGAAAATCGCTGAACGCTGGGAAGAAGCTGGCGCATTCAAGGCGGGTGCAGGTTCAAAGCCTGGCGCCGATCCATTTGCTGTGGTTATTCCTCCGCCGAATGTGACGGGGTCGCTTCACATGGGCCACGCGCTCAACAATACGATTCAGGACATTATGGTCCGCTTTGAACGTATGCGCGGCAAGAACGTTCTTTGGCAGCCAGGCATGGATCATGCGGGTATTGCCACGCAGATGGTTGTTGAGCGCCAGCTCGCTGAGCGTCAGGAACCAAATCGCCATGCCATGGGCCGCGAAAAATTCATTGAACGCATCTGGCAGTGGAAGTCGGAATCCGGAGGCTTGATTTCCAATCAGCTTCGTCGCCTCGGCGCATCATGCGATTGGTCGCGTGAACGTTTTACGATGGACGAGGGGCTGTCACGCGCTGTTCTTGAAGTGTTTGTCTCTCTTTACAAGCAGGGACTGATTTATCGCGACAAGCGCTTGGTCAACTGGGATCCGAAGTTGCTTACCGCAATTTCCGATATTGAAGTCGAATCCCGCGATATCAAAGGCCATCTGTGGCATTTGCGTTATCCGCTGGAAAACATTCCTTTCGATCCAGAAAACCCACATACATTCATTGTTGTCGCCACCACGCGGCCTGAAACAATGCTTGGTGATACGGGTGTTGCTGTTAATCCGAAGGATGAGCGTTATCACGCTTCAATTGGCAACAATATCGTACTGCCACTCGTTGGCCGCCGTATTCCGATTGTTGCGGATGATTATGCTGACCCGGAAGCAGGTTCCGGTGCGGTTAAAATTACGCCTGCTCATGACTTCAACGACTTTGAAGTTGGCAAGCGTAATGACCTGCGCGTCATCAATATTCTCACGCCTTCTGCTGCGATCACTCTCAAGGGCAACGTTGATTTCCTTGAAGGTCTGGAAGTAACGCCTGAGCTCAATGCGCTTATCAACGAGTTTGAAGGACTAGACCGTTTTGCTGCGCGCAAACGTCTTGTCGAAACGCTTGAAGAGCGGGGTTATCTCGAAAAGATCGAGGATCACACGCATGCGGTTCCGCATGGTGATCGCGGTGGCGTACCGATTGAGCCTTACCTGACCGACCAGTGGTATGTGAATGCGGCTGAACTTGCAAAGCCAGCTATGGCTGCGGTTCGTGATGGGCGCACGCAGATTGTGCCGAAGAACTGGGAAAAGACCTACTTTGACTGGATGGAAAACATTCAGCCATGGTGTGTTTCGCGTCAGCTCTGGTGGGGCCATCAGATCCCGGCATGGTATGGACCAGATGGAAAGTGGTTCGTCGAGAAGAGTGAAGAGGAAGCCAAAGCTGCGGCTCTCGCACATTACGGCGAAAACGTTGCTCTGGAACGCGATACGGACGTTCTGGATACCTGGTTCTCATCAGGTCTCTGGCCGTTCTCCACACTCGGCTGGCCTGACAAGACACCTGAACTCGCGGCCTATTATCCAACCAGCGTTCTGGTAACTGGTTTCGATATTCTGTTCTTCTGGGTTGCCCGCATGATGATGATGGGCATGCACTTCATGGAGGAGATTCCGTTCCACACGGTTTATCTCCACGCACTCGTGCGCGATAAGCACGGCGCAAAGATGTCGAAGTCCAAGGGCAATGTTATCGATCCGCTTGAGCTGATGGATGAGTATGGCGCAGATGCTCTGCGCTTCACACTTGCGATCATGGCGGCTCAGGGACGCGACGTGAAGCTCGATCCAGCGCGTATTGCTGGCTATCGTAACTTCGGCACCAAGCTCTGGAATGCAACACGTTTCGCGCAGATGAATGGTGTTAAGCTCGACCCGAACTTCAAGCCTGATGATGCGAAACTCGCTGTTAATCGCTGGATTCTGACTGAGCTTACGAAAGCAACAAGTGCAGTTACTGAAGGCATTGCGAACTATCGTTTCAACGAAGCAGCAAGCGCTGCCTATCGTTTTGTCTGGAACCAGTTCTGCGATTGGTATCTGGAACTGCTCAAGCCGATCTTTATGGGCGATGATGAGGCTGCCAAGGCTGAAGCACAAGCAACGGCTGCTTACTGCCTGGATGAGATCTATAAAATCCTGCATCCGTTCATGCCGTTCATGACCGAAGAACTTTGGACATTGACCGCAGGCGAAGATGCAAAGCGCGATACAGTTCTTGCTTTGGCAGAATGGCCAGAACTGTCGTTTGAGGATGAAGAGTCCGCCGCAGATATCAACTGGCTGGTTGATCTTGTCATGGGCATTCGTTCTGTTCGTGCGGAGATGAATGTTCCGGCAGGTGCTGTTGCACCGATTGTTGTTCTCGAAGCGAATGAAACAACCATTGATCGTTTCGCGCGTCATGATGCTGCTATCAAGCGTCTTGCGCGTGTGGAATCGGTTTCCTTTGCTAATGAAGCACCAAAAGGCTCTGCTCAGCTGGTGCATGGCGAAGCCACGATTTGCCTTCCTTTGGGCAGTCTGATTGATCTGAAAGCTGAAGCCGCTCGCATGGCGAAGGAAGCAGGTAAGATCGCGGCCGAAATGGAAAAAATCGAGAAGAAGCTCTCAAACGAAAAGTTCGTGGAGAACGCCAAGGAAGAAGTTGTTCAGGCAGAACGCGAGCGGCTCGCTGAACTCAAAGATGCGGCTGCACGCGTTGCAACCGCCGAAGCACGTATCCGTGAAGCAGGCTGATTTCGGCAGTTAGCAACAGCTTTACCTCGAATCACAAGCCCGGCAATTTCACATTGCCGGGCTTTTCTGTGTCGGTGGGTCACAATTAGCTTGTTTCAAGGCGCTCTAAAGTTCATCGAACCGCCGTTTCGATTGTTTTTCCGCGCTGTTGCGCTTTAGCAACAAGGCGTGATTTGGGCCGAAAAGTGGCTAAAATTGGCGTTTTAAAGAAGGTTAGAACCAAGAAATTTAGAAGAATTCGCAATTAGCATGCTAATTTTGTGCTTTTCGCCAAAACACATCTTCGCTACTCGCTGTTCTCCCAATTTATCTATCTTGCGGGCTGAATCCTTCCTGATTTACGTTTGCGTCAAAGTAAACTGCTGAAGTTCATTGCATTCTGTTTGGGAGGACACTTTATGAAACTGCAGCGCATGAAAGCTGTCGGAATCGCAGCCGGTCTGTTGGGGAGTGCCGTAAGTGCACATGCAGGCGGTTTGGAGCGTAGCTCGCAGGATTTTGATATCCTGTTTGAGCAGGGAACCGTGATCGACACGACGGGGACTTTCGTTTCGCCACAGCGTAAGCTGAAGAACATTCGTGGTCCAATTGGCGACAGAACCGGTAACATCAACCCGTTGAGCGGTCGTCCTTATTCCTCTGACGTCGATGAGGCCAAGAGCTATTGGGTTCCGAAGTTTTCGGCAAAGGTTGATCTTACTGACGATCTCGCTTGTGCGGCCCAGTACCGTCAGCCTTGGGGTATTCACACGGATGTTGGTACAGACAATCTTCGTATGTTTACGGCTATCGAGCAGAAGATTTCCTCCAACGATTACGGCCTGAACTGTTCATATCGGTTCAATGCGGGGGAAAAGGGGTACTTCCGTCTTCTCGGTGGCGTTAGCTATCAGGAGCTGAAGGGTGAGCAGACCCGTATGATCCCTCCGGGTTCAGCTTTCGGTGGCACGTTCCGTGTCGCTTCTCTTGATGTTGAAGACAAAGCTTTTGGCTGGCGTATCGGTGCTGCCTACGAACTTCCTGAATACGCAATTCGCGCAAGCGTCGTGTATCAGTCTGAAATCAAGTACAATCTGGAAGGCACTATTGATAACCTGGCTCTGAGCCCGCTCACTGGGCGCTCGCTGCCAATCGCTGTCGCAGGTGATGTTGCTACGCCGCAGTCTGTAGAGTTCAAGTTCCAGACGGGTATTGCTCCTGACTGGCTCGCATTCGGTTCGGTCAAGTGGACCGATTGGTCGAGTGTTGAAACTGTTGCGTTCGACTCTTCTGCCAATCTTCAGCTGGCGCCTGGTGTAATTGTTCCTAAGGGAACGAATATCACAAACCTGAACCTCTACTATCAGGATGGCTGGACTGTCAGTGGCGGTGTTGGTCACAAGTTCAACGAACAGTGGTCTGCTGCTGCAACCGTTACCTGGGATCGCGGAACGACAACCGGTTTGACATCGCAGACCGACCTCTGGCTCTTTGGTCTGGGCACAAACTACAAGGCAACGGAAAACTTTGAAATCCGTCTCGCTGGTGCTGCTGGCTGGCTCACGTCGGGCGAAATGGACGATACCATCGTGAACGGTAAGCCAAACGCTACCGGCTCGAAGGGTGAGTTTGGTAATGATTTCGTCGGCGGTCTGTCGCTGACGGCCAAAGTTAAGTTCTGATCGTCTGAACACCACAATGAAAAGCCCGGCTTCGAGCCGGGCTTTTTTGTTTCAAGCTTAGTATCTTATTGCTCAAGTCGAGCGAGCAGAGAGGAGGTATCCCAGCGACCGCCGCCGATCTTCTGCACTTCCTTATAGAACTGATCAACAAGGGCTGTTACCGGAAGAAGCGCGCCGTTGCGGTTGGCTTCCTCAAGGCAAATCCCAAGATCCTTGCGCATCCAGTCAACGGCGAATCCAAACTCATATTTGCCTTGGTTCATTGTGTTATGGCGATTTTCCATCTGCCAGGAGCCTGCAGCTCCTTTGGAAATAACGGCCACCAGTTTCTCGATATCGAGACCAGCTTTTTTACCAAAGTGAATACCTTCCGCCAGTCCTTGCACCAGACCTGCGATGCAAATCTGATTGACCATCTTGGCAAGTTGTCCAGAGCCAACAGGCCCCATAAGCCCGACCGAACGCGCATAGGATTCAATGATCGGCTTTGCTTTTTCAAAGACCGCCTCTGATGCGCCGACCATAACCGTAAGGACGCCATTTTCAGCTCCAGCTTGACCGCCGGAAACTGGCGCATCTATGAAGTGAAAACCGCGCTTTTGCGCTTCCGCGTCAAGCTCGCGTGCAACTTCGGCTGATGCTGTCGTGTTATCGATGAACACGGCATTCTTTTTCATTGTTGCAAAGGCGCCGTTCGACCCGGTTGTCACTTCACGCAGATCGTCGTCGTTGCCCACGCAGCTGAAAACAAAATCTGCATCACGAGCTGCTTCCGCCGGGGTGGCCACATGATTTCCACCAAACTGTTCTGCCCACTTGGAAGCTTTTGCACTTGTTCGATTATAAACGGTAACGTCGTAGCCGCCCTTGGTTTTCAGGTGACCAGCCATTGGATAGCCCATCACGCCGAGGCCGAGGAAGGCCACTTTAATTGCTGTCATTGTCAGATACCTCCGGAGGGAATGCGTAGAAACATCGATTAGGTGAGGGGTGTCATCACTGCCTTGCGATAGGCTGCACGCTGCGTAAGACGCTGATACCAGCCTTCAAGGCGCGGCATTGAGGGGCGTGTGATGGGTAATTCGAACCAAGCATAGGCATAGCAACCAAGTGGAATATCACCTATGCCGAAATTATCGCCGGAAAACCACGGTTGTACGGCAAGTGCTTCTTCCGCAATTTGGAGCGATCGAGCCATGCCTTCAATGCCGCGCTGCAAAATCGCTGGATCGCGCTTGTCTTCAGGTAAACGGATCAGATGCATCATCACATCTCGGAAATCGCCAAACAGGGTAGTCGACGACCAATCCATCCACTTTTCAGCTTGGGCGCGCTTGGCTGGATTTTCGATCCATAAGCTGCCATTGGCGCGGCTAGCTGCAAGATAGCGTACAATGACGTTGGATTCCCAAAGTGTTGTGTCACCATCCTGTAGAAGTGGAATGAGGCCGTTGGGGTTTAGCGCAAGAAAGCCGGCATCCTGTAAGCCGCCAAATGGACCGCCAATGTTGACCTGTTCATATTCAAGGCCAAGCTCTTCAGCCGCCCAAAGCGCTTTTCTTACATTGGTGGAATTAATTCGACCCCAGATTTTCAGCATGATGTAGCCTATCGCATTGCTATGAAAACGCGCGGGCAGCGCATTTGAATAAGTATACATTTAAAGCAGATCGCCCCCGGTAGCTGCAAGGCTAACGGGGGCGATAAATTTTCTTTTGTTTCGATGATTAGCGGACCAAATGTCTTGTCAGTCGCCGTTCAATGAAATCCCATATATGTCGCAAACACTCGACGATCAGCAGATAAATAACTGCCGCCCAGAGGTAGGTCTGGAAGTCGAATGTGCGCGAATAAGCACGGCGCGTTTCGCCCATCAGATCGAGGATCGTGATGATCGAGACAATCGCAGAACCTTTAATCATCAGAATGATTTCATTGCCGTAAGGACGCAGAGCCACGATCAGTGCCTGAGGCAGAATGACCTTCCAGAATGTCACGCGTTTGGAAATACCAAGCGCTGCTGCACCTTCCCATTGCCCGAGAGCCACACTCTGAATCGCACCGCGAAGAATTTCGGCCTGATAGGCAGCTGTATTGAGCGAGAATGCAAGGATAGCGCAATTCCAAGCATCCCGGAAAAACACCCAGAGACCAATGCTTTCGAGAAACGGACGGAACGTACCGAAGCCGTAATAGATCAAGAATGTCTGCGCGAGCAGTGGCGTGCCGCGGAAGAAGTAGACATAGCCAAACGCAATGCCACGCAACCAGCGATTATTGGACATACGCGCTGCGGTAATTGGCAGGGAAAGCAGCGCACCGATGACGATAGACACTGCAACCAGTTGCAGCGTCGTCAGCAGACCCGACCAATAACGCGGTGCATAGGTTTCAAAAAGATCGATGCGCCACGTATTATAAAGATAAATGGCAAGTCCTGCGAAAAGCAGAGCCCAGAAGGCTACGATGAGGTGGCCAGCGATGCGGATGCCTGTCCAGCTTTTAACGACTGGCGGCGGTGCGAGAACTTCTGCTGCGCCTCGTGATGTGATCTCACTCATGATCATGCACCCCGCGACGCATTGTTGCCGGCATCAGCCCAACGAGCGATGCGGTTGATGAAGTAGGACGAAATGATCGCAAGGCCGAGATAGAGAAGACAAGCCACGCCGAAGAACAGGAATGGCTCTTTCGTAACGCGTGCTGCAATCGAAGTCTGGCGCAAGATGTCTGACAAAGTGATCACGGATACCAGAGACGTATCCTTCAGCAGAACGAGCCAGAGATTGGCGAGACCCGGAAGGGCGATACGGATCAGCTGTGGCAGCACGACTTTGCGCATGGTCTGCCAATGGGAAAGACCGACAGCATAGCCGCCCTCATATTGACCGCGCGGGATCGCACGAAATGCGGACAGGAAGACTTCACTCGAATAGGATGAGAACACGAAGCCAAGCGCCACCATGCCGGCGGCAAAAGCATTGATTTCAACATTTGCATCAACGCCAAACAGACTAAGTAGGCGCTGCAAGCCCAAAGATGCACCAAAATAAACCAGGAAAAGCGTCAGAAGCTCAGGCAGTCCGCGGAAAATGGTGGTGTAGATATTGCTGGCGAGTCGGATGGATGGTTCTTGCGATTGTTTGCCCAAGGCAACAAGAAATCCGAGCGCGAGGCCGACTGGCAGAGTTGCTATTGCCAAAGATATCGTGACCAGAAGGCCCCAGGCAATACTCATCCCCCAACCGTCGGGACCGAAACTTAACAAGGTGGCGTAGTGTTCCATGCGCCTAATCTCTTCCTAGGGCTTCTCAGGTCTGCGAGTAGCAAAGCCCGATAACTTTTGAAGTTTCTCTTTATAGCCCAAATAGTTACGCCGGCTTACTTGTGAGTAAACCGGCGTTTTGATGTTAAAATATCTTAGTTTTCTGCACCGTAAGCGTCGAAATCAAAGTACTTGTCGTTGACTTCCTTGTACTTACCGTTTGCGCGGATCGCTTTGATTGCTTCGTTGAACTTTTCAATCAGCTCAGGGCGACCCTTTTTGAAGGCAACGCCGGCACCAGGACCGTGAATCTCGATCACTGGAGGGAAGGTGCCAACCATCTTACAGCAAGCGCCATCTGGCGTCTTCAGCCATTCAGCCAAAGTCACGCTATCATCGTTGACGGCATCGAGACGACCGTTCGCGAGATCAAGACGATATTCTTCGGCTGTCGGATAAGCCTTGATGGTGCTGTCGGTGAAGGTCTTTTCCGAATAATTGGCGTGCGTTGTCGAAACCTGAACACCGATTGTCTTGCCAGCGAGATCTTCCTTGGTCACGCCCTTGATGTCCGTGTCCTTAGGTGCGGCGATACCTGGAGGTGTGTTGTAATACTTGTTCGAGAAGTCGACCTGCTTCTTGCGCTCATCCGTAATGGACATGGATGCGATGAAGGCATCGAATTTGCCGGACTGAAGGGCTGGAATAGCGCCGTCCCACTCCTGGGTGACGAACTCGCATTCAGCCTTCATTTCTTCGCAGAGCGCTCTGGCGATATCGACGTCGAATCCCGACAGCGTGCCATCTGGCTTGATAAAGTTAAACGGAGGATACGCACCTTCCGTGCCGATCTTCAGCTTCAGTGGTTCCTGAGCGGTCGCAGTGCCTGCGGTCATGGAGCCAATGGTAATTGCAAGTGCTGCAACTGATGCTGCTGCGGCGATACGCTTTAATACGCGCATTCTAAGTCCTCTCGTTTGTTAAGGCTGGTTCCCTGATTATTCTTCTGGTTCAGCCGCTTCAAGGTACACTGTCATTCTAAACTTTAAGTAGCAATTCTGACAGTGAATCCCTTGTTGTCTACAATTAGATGCTAGAGCTGACAACGCGCAATATTTTTTCGCACTTATGCCCAATCATCCGCCCGTAATCTGATATTCCCACCATTTTCCATGTCATGGCAATACGGCTAGAGTAATTTAATTGTGCATGCAAAAAGGCTGATTTAAAAGGATATCCGTGCCATATCTGCGCGTGGTAGAATTTTACCCTATAGTTTAACGTTTAGATGGGGAAATTCTCAAAGCTCCATCAGCTCTACGATGAAATCGGCAATTTCTTCAATTTTATCGATATGGAAAACGGGCAATCTTTCATCATTGGAGAGATGGTCACTGGCCAGTGCAACGATGCTCGGATCATCATCAGAAAGCGGTGGTCCATCATGCCCGCCGCTACGCCTCAGCTCGACCTTCCTATGAGATTCGCGCTTATAGCCCTCGATCAAAACGAGATCGCATGGGGCCAGCTTGCTAACGATGGCTTGTAGCGAAGGTTCTTCTTCACCCATGTTTTCATGCATAATCGCGTAGCGAGCTGATGAGACTATGGCGACTTCGGAAGCTCCGGCATTTCTGTGTCGCCACGAATCCGTACCGACGTGATCAATATCGAAGTTATGGTGAGCGTGTTTCACGGTCGAAATTTTATAACCGCGCTTGGTCAGTTCCTGAACCAGCCGTTCGGTCATGGTGGTCTTGCCCGAGTTTTTCCAGCCGGTGATACCGAATAGTTTATGAGTCATCTCAGAGCCTCATTCAGCCGTTTTGCTTCAGCAAGATCGTCTGGTGTGTTGATGTTGAAGAATGAATCAAATGTTTCGCCATTGGCAAGTTGTACCAAAGGGAACTCTACCTCTTCAAAGCCGATATGCCGTGCGAAAGCAAAGACACTGGCTTTTTCAGCCTGTACCAACCAGTCATTGAGCGGCTGCGCCAAATCAGTTTTCCATAGCCCGAAGATTGGATGAACACGTCCGCCTGAACTCGCCAGCACGATAGAAGCCCCTGTTTTCTTTTGTCTTTCACAAAGTTGAGTCGCAAGATCGAGTGGAAGAAAGGGGCTGTCAGCTGCGACGCTCAACAGAAACGGGAACCCAGATGCATATTCGAATGCTGTTCGAAGACCGACAAGCGGCCCACCATGAGCGGAGGGCAAATCTGAGACAATTGGAATATTGAGCTTTGCTAGACGGTTAGGGTCGCCATTCGCATTGACAAAGAGGTTGCTCACCTGTGGCGAAAGCCTTGAAGCGACGTGTTCAATTATCGTTCGGGAATCAAGTGATTGGAGAAACTTGTCGCCTGCGATGCCACCTTCCTGCATACGGCTGGATAGGCCACCTGCGATGATAACCCCTGCAAGTCTGATCCCGTCTGGTGTCACGACGGCTCTACTCCTGTCGGTGTTGTGGCCAAGGTGCTCTTGTTCTGCTCGCGCCTTTTGCCAATGTTCTCGCGGTAAACCATATAGATACCGCTGCCAACGACAAGGATTGAGCCGGCAATTGTGTAGGAGTCCGGGGCTTCGTTGAAAACGACGGTGCTCAACAAAATGGCCCATAACAGGCTCGAATAACGGAATGGCGATACGAAAGAGATCTCGCCTTCACGCATCGCCATGATGATAAAATGATAACCTACCAGCAATAGCCCGGCGGCCAGCGCCATAATCAGCACTGGTCCAATACCAACCGGTTGCCATCCGCCCATCGGGTGGATGAGCCCTCCGCCTGTCAATGCTATGGCCCCAGCAGTCAGCGTTGAGAGATAAAGGGTAGGGACATGCGCTGGCACACGACGCGTTGCGATATCCCGCATAGCGGCGAAGCAAACGCTGGATAGCAAAATTCCGACGGCTGCGAGACTGGCGGAACTATCGGTGCCGGGGCGGATGATGATGATAACCCCCACAAGCCCAAAGGAAATACACATCCAGCGCCGCCAGCCGACTTTTTCGTTAAGGAAAAGAACAGCGCCAAGGGTTACGACCAAAGGTGTCGCCTGAAAAACTGCAGAGCAGAAAGCCTGCGAAAGGTGACCAAGAGAAAAAATATAGGTGACTGTCGCCAATACCTCGCCGAGAACGCGAAGAACGGTCATTAAATCCAAAGAGAGGTTGCGAAGGGCGCCGTTGCGCCAGGCGAGTAAGCCAATTGCAATTGTCGCGAATATGCCCCGGATGAACATATACTGACCGCTATTCATCTGGGTCAGCAGATATTTCGTCATAGTATCGCCGATGGTGAATGTACCCATAGCGAGAAGCATAAAAATACTTGCACGGAAGTTTGCTGACTGCGGCACGATATGAAATCCGGTTTAGGATTGGATATCGCTATCGTATCATTTGGATTCGGTCCAATTTATACTTGTTGCAAATCCATCTAAATTATTTATCCGCCGGTAAGGCTCATATGGCGTGCGACTGCCGGGCGATTATGGTCGCGATCAATAATGAAATCGTGGCCCTTGGGCTTTCTTGAAATGGCTTCGTCAATCGCATCGTTGAGAACGCTGTCACCTTCACTTGCACGCACTGCGGCACGCAAGTCTGCATCATCATTCTGGCCAAGGCACATATAAAGCATACCTGTGCAGGTGAGGCGCACGCGATTGCAGCTCTCGCAGAAATTATGCGTAAGTGGCGTGATGAAACCGAGACGCCCACCCGTTTCTGCAATCGTGAAATAGCGGGCAGGGCCGCCGGTGCGATACGGGATATCGGACAGGGTGAACTGTTGGCCGAGGTCGTCGCGGAGCTGCGAAAGCGGGAGATACTGATCGGTACGATCAAATTCGATTTCGCCCATCGGCATGGTTTCGATCAGGGTCATGTCCATGTCGCGGCCATGCGCCCAGCGGATCAGTTCAGGAATTTCAAATTCATTGAAATTCTTGAGTGCTACCGCGTTGATTTTGACGCGAATGCCAGCCTTTTGCGCGGCCTCGATGCCTTCGATGACGCGGTTAAGATCGCCCCAGCGGGTAATCGTGCGAAATTTTTCAGGATCAAGCGTGTCCATAGAGACATTGATGCGCCGTACGCCGCAATCTGCGAGTTCGTCGGCATAGCGCGCAAGCTGTGAACCATTGGTAGTTAGCGTCAGCTCGTCCAGCGCACCTGTCTTCAGATGCCGCGAAAGCTCGCGAATGAGATGCATGATATTCTTGCGAACAAGCGGTTCACCGCCTGTCAGACGCAGTTTACGAACGCCCTTCTCGATAAATGCGCTGCAGATGCGGTCGAGTTCTTCCAGTGTCAGCAGATCCTTTTTCGGCAGGAAAGTCATGTGTTCCGCCATGCAGTATGTGCAGCGGAAATCGCAACGGTCTGTAACGGAAACGCGCAAATAGGTGATGGCACGCCCGAACGGATCAATCATTTGTCCGGTCGGAGAAACAACAGGCAGTGTTTGAGAACGTTGCATAGAGTAAGCCATTGTTTCCACATGCTGCAGAGCCTGTCTGCATCTTAGTCCTAGAGATAGGTTCCGCGAAGCGCTTTGTCCAGTTTACACCTTGGTATAGCAGCTTCAAGCAAGAGCACATTAATCGAACAGATCGATCCCTTGGCACTTCTCATAATGGATAAAGATCAATATCTCTTTGATTTGACGCAATTCGAAGCGGCTACTGCAGTATTTATATGCAAGCCGTCATATATTGCAGAATGAAACGCCGCTGGAATGACGGAGAACAATTATGAGTGATGTCTGGCCTACCGAATTGCGGGTCTCGAAGGATCGCAAGCTTTTGACGGTGGCTTTTGAAAGCGGTGAACGTTTTGAGCTGACTGTGGAACTTTTGCGGGTTCTGTCGCCTTCAGCGGAAGTGCAGGGGCATTCACCTGAACAACGCGTGACGGTCGGTGGCAAGCGCGAAGTCGAAATCATGCGTATGGACCCGATTGGCAATTATGCCGTCCGCATCACCTTTGACGACATGCACGATACCGGGCTGTTCTCATGGACCTATCTTCACAAGCTGGGCACCGAGAAAGACACGCTTTGGCAGACTTATCTGGACGAGCTTGCGGAAAAAGGTCTGAAACGCGATCCGCGATGAGGAAAAGGGCGGACTTTATTTTTTGCGCATCTCGAAAACCGCTGCACAGTTTTGGGGATGCGCTTAAGCCGCCCTTTTTTCTTTAACCGAGATTAAGTTCCTTGAAGAAGTCGTTGCCCTTATCATCGATGACGATAAAGGCTGGGAAGTCGACGACTTCAATACGCCAGATGGCTTCCATGCCTAGCTCTGGATATTCGACAACCTCGACCTTCTTGATGCAGTCTTGCGCAAGACGAGCGGCTGGGCCACCAATCGAGCCAAGATAGAAGCCGCCATGCGTGCCACAGGCTTCGCGAACCTGACGCGAACGATTGCCCTTGGCGAGCATCACCATCGAGCCACCGAACGACTGGAACTGATCGACATAAGAATCCATACGACCAGCAGTGGTTGGGCCGAACGAACCAGATGCGTAGCCGGTGGGTGTCTTAGCCGGGCCTGCATAATAGATCGGATGGTTCTTGAAATAATCCGGCATAGCTTCGCCGTTTTCCAGACGTTCGCGGATTTTCGCATGCGCGAGATCGCGTGCAACAATAATCGAGCCGGTCAAGGAAAGCTGCGTCTTTACCGGATGCTTCGACAATTCCTTGAGAATGTCTTCCATCGGTTGATTGAGGTCTATCTTGACCACATGTGACGACAGCTTTTCTTCGTCGATTTCCGGCATATATTGTGCTGGATTGGTTTCAAGCTGCTCTAGGAAAATACCTTCCTTGGTGATCTTTCCTTTGGCCTGACGATCAGCCGAGCAGGAAACACCGAGGCCAATCGGCAGCGATGCGCCATGACGTGGCAGACGGATAACGCGCACATCATGGCAGAAATATTTGCCACCAAACTGCGCACCAACGCCGAGCGACTGGGTCAGTTTGTGGATTTCAGCTTCCATTTCCAGATCACGGAACGCATGGCCGTTATCGGAGCCTTCGGTTGGAAGCTCATCGAGATAGCGGGTGGAAGCGAGCTTCACCGTCTTCAGGTTCATTTCAGCCGAAGTGCCACCAATGACAATCGCCAGATGATAAGGCGGGCAGGCGGCTGTACCGAGACTGAGGATCTTATCCTTAAGGAAGTCGATCATGCGGTCATGCGTCAACAGCGATGGCGTTCCTTGAAACAGGAACGTCTTGTTAGCCGAACCGCCGCCCTTGGCAACAAACAGGAATTTGTAGGCGTCTTCACCTTCTTCGTAGATGTCTATCTGCGCAGGCAAATTGTTCTTGGTGTTCTTTTCCTCGAACATCGACAGCGGAGCGAGCTGCGAATAGCGCAGATTCTTCTTATTATAGGCATCGAGCACGCCAGCACCCAAAGCATCGGCATCGCCACCTTCGGTCCAGACGCGACGGCCCTTCTTGCCCATGATGATCGCTGTGCCCGTATCCTGACACATAGGTAGAACGCCGCCCGCTGCAATATTTGCGTTCTTCAAGAGATCATAAGCCACGAAGCGGTCGTTATCGGTTGCTTCGGGGTCCTTCATGATATTTGCGAGCTGTTGCAAATGGCCTGGGCGCAGAAGGTGATTGATGTCAGCAAAGGCAGCTTCCGAAAGGATGCGCAGCCCTTCAGCGTCGACGCTCAGAATTTCCTGTCCCTTAAACGTATCGACCGACACATGATCGGAAGTCAGTTTGCGGTAAGGGGTTTTGTCTTCGCCAAGTGGGAATAGATCGGCGGCGCTTGCTTCTGCCATTGTGGTACCTCGCTTGCTTGCCTGCCGCATCCAAGTGCCGCCTTCGGCCCAACGGATGCGCTCCGTGATTCAGCCCTGACAAAGTCAGGGGCATATTCTGCGGGGCTTTTAGCGCGATGCAGGGCGGAATCCACTGCGGCACATTGTTCTGTTCGACACGAAACGGAGCTCGAGTGTGTCCGCAAAATCGCTTTTCAAGAAAAATTGATAGAGTTGGACGCAAAATAATAGGAGGATGCGTTAACGTTAAAAGATTCTATACGAGATTCATCAATTCTATGGGCAAAGATTGACGCGGCTTCGCTTAATAGCGGTTGCATTGAATTGGCGGTTGGAATGCAGTTCTCCAGAAATTTGAATCGGAACATTAAAGATAATCGCAAGCGCGGTCCTTATGTCCGTAACGCGATGGTTTTCGCACTGGCAGCATCGACACTTTTCTCGACAGCGCAGGCGCAGGCAGCTAACTCTCTGCTTGAGCTGTTCCAGCAGCGTCGTCAGCAACAGGCGCAGCCGGTTCAGCCGCCTGTGCAGGTCGCGCCAGCACCAAATACTGCTAAGCCAGTTTCCGTGCCGAGAGCTGCCGTGCCGCCAGCACAGCGCGTCACGGTTAAAGGACCGCAGATCTACAATTATAAGCCGGATGCTTTGATCAAGGTCGATTTCAGCGCTCTTGATATGCAGGTGACAGCGGCAGTTGATCCCGCGCGCGTCGATCCTCTGACATCGGGAATGTCGCCGATTGGTCCGGTAAAAAAGACTGACGAATCCCAGGGTGAGCTCGCTTTCGATGCCGCAACGGATTATCTGAAGACCGTCGATGTCAAAGCGGAAAAGCAAATTGCTGAAGCTATCGTCAGCTTCTATTCCGAAAAACGCACCTTTCTTTGGTCAGCAGACAACAAGGCGCTTGATAAAGCCCGCAATGTTGCAGCCTTTTTTGCTCAGGCTGACGATGATGGTCTGAACCCGGAAGAATATGCCGTCGCTATTCCTGGCGATCATTTCGAAGAAGCACAGCTTGCCGAACGTCAGCAAAAACTTGCTGACTTTGAAATTCGCATGTCTGCGCGTGCATTGCGCTATGCAATTGATGCGGGCGAGGGCCGTGTGATTGCAGACCGCCTGAGTGGTTTTTATGATCTGCCGCGTAATCGCGTCGATCCTAAAGCTGTTCTGGCCCGTCTGGCATCTGAAACCGACCCGGTTGCTTATCTGAAAAGCTTCCAGCCGAATAACCAAGCCTATGCTTCATTGAAGCGTGAACTGGCTAATACGGAAGCGCCAGCTGGCGAACCTATTCGCATTTCGCTTGATAAAGCTATTCGTCCGGGTGATTCCAGCGATCAGCTTGCAAATGTTGTCGCGCTCATCACGAGACATGCTCCAGCTAGCTATCTGGAACAGCATCGCAATGTTCTGCAGGCTCACGCAGATGGAAGCATCTATGATCCGGAACTGGCCGCTGCCATCAAGGATTACCAGAAGCTTTCAGGCAGCACGCCCGATGGCATCATTGGTAAGAACACGATTGCAGCCCTTCAAGGCGAGCAGGATTCGGTGAAGCGTGATCGCATTCTCTATTCGATGGAACGCCTGCGCTGGCTGCCACATGATTTCGGCTCGCGTTACGTGATGGTCAATCAGCCATCCTACCGCGCCGAATATTTTGAAGACGGCAAAGAAAAGCTGGCCATGAATGTGGTCATCGGTTCGCCAACCCATCAGACCTATTTCTTCTATAACAAGGTCCAGACGGTTGTTTTCAATCCATCCTGGGGCGTGCCGCGTTCGATTATTCTGAACGAAATGCTGCCAAAGGTGATGCGTGATACGAGCTATCTCGATCGCAACGGCTACGAAGTTTATGTCGGCGGCAAGAAGGTTTCGGCGAGCGCTGTGAACTGGAGTGCAGTTGCTGCAGGCAAGGCGCATGTCGGCATCCGCCAGAAGCCAAGTCTCGATAATGCTCTGGGCGAACTGAAGATTCTTTTCCCAAACGCTCATGACATTTACATGCATGACACTCCGGCAAAATCCTATTTCAGCCGTGATATGCGTGCCTTGAGCCACGGCTGCATCCGTCTGGAGCGCCCGCGCGATATGGCAGCCGCAGTGCTTGGTAAGCCGGTTGAAGAGCTGAGCAAATATTTCGGTAAGGACGAACGCGGCTTGAAGGTTGCTAATCCGGTTCCGGTCTATATCGCTTACTTCACGGCTTGGCCTGATGCCAATGGTAACGTTCGTTACTTCAGCGACGTTTACGATCGTGATGCGGGTATGCAGAAAGCTTTCGATAAGACGGCAGAGTCACGTTTGGCCGCTCTTTGAGCGGTCGGCGGTAACTCGGCTAAAGAATGTTTTTATCGTACAGTGCTGCTTGCATAGACAAATAACATCAAGAAAAAAGCGGACTTAGAGCATTTCAAGCAAAAGTGCGAAGCGTCTCTGCAGGGAAATCAGTTCGTCGGACTGATTTCTTTTCCTGCTGCGATGCGTCGGATAATGCTATAAAAACAAGTAGATAGAACGGTTTCAAAGATTCAGTATTAACTGGAACCGCTCTACCCCTCTTTTCGTTCTTAATTTTGAATGAAACAGGCTTTTCCGACACCGCGTGCTGGATCACCGAAAGCACGGTTGTCACATCGTACGCCATCACGGAATACGCGCTCTACAAAACGCCCCTTCGCTCCGTAACGAACGACCTTACGACCATAGAAATCGCAGAAGCCTTTTTCTTTTGCGCATTGCTGCCACTCGCCACGACGACGATCATCGCGTCTGTTATCACGCCAATCATCCCGACGGTCGTCACGCCAATCATTTCGGCGATCATCACGACGATTGTCGCGCCAATCGTTGCGACGATCATCGCGTCGATCTTCATAACGATCACGGACAACGAATGAGCAGCTTTTCTGTGCGCCAGGGGCCGGATCACCGAAAACTTGATTTGAGCAGCGCACATTCGGACCATCGATAAACTGAGACGTGCCCCGGCCATTCGCGCCATAGATCACTTCAGTTGGATACGGAAGTCTGCAGGTTTCATTTTCACCGGCGCAACGCTGCAATTGCGCAGCCTCAGCGGGTGCAGGAGCAATTACGTACATAGATGCAATAAAAGCTGACATGCCTGCGACGAGGCTAAGTTTATTAGACAGAAGAGCTGCCATGGCTAACACCATTGTTTGAATGTCTGATGAGTTCTTATAGATTTCAGTTCTTGAACATAGAATGAACGGCGACTTACGTTTCAACTGGTCAATATCGCGAATGATTGTAAATATTTGAACGCAAATCGTGTAAAAATTCCAGATAGATAGTTCCCTTTTTTTGCTGAATCCGCAAGAGTGCGAATAGATGTTTCTCGTCAGCAAGGTCGTAAGAAAATGCATGGTGAATACAAGGTCCACGGTGGCAAGCTGGTTGTTATCGATCTCGAAGTTCAGGATAACAAACTGAGCCAGGTTCAGGTCGCGGGGGACTTTTTCCTCGAGCCTGCAGAAGCCCTTGATGACATTCGTGATGCATTGAACGGTTTGCCTGCGACTGCCTCATCGGAAGAAATTGCTAATGCGGTCCGCAAAGGACTTCGCCCAGACGCTTTTATGATCGGTTTCAGCCCTGAAGCTGTCGCTATTGCTGTGCGTCGCGCTCTTGGCGTTGCACGTACCTGGCGCGACTACGAATGGCAGATCATCGATATTCCGCCGCTGACGCCAACGATGCATCTCGCGCTTGACGAAGTTCTGGCACGTGAAGTGGCCGCTGGACGTCGTGCGCCGACCTTGCGCTTTTGGGAGTGGGAGCGTCCATCCATTATCATTGGAGCATTCCAGTCGCTGCGCAATGAAGTGGATATGGAAGCGACTGCTGAACTCGGCGTCGAAACAGTGCGCCGCGTAACAGGCGGCGGCGCGATGTTCGTCGAGCCGGGCAACTCGATTACCTATTCTCTTTATGCGCCGGGTGAACTCGTGCGTGATATGAGTTTTGCCGATTCCTACGCATTTCTCGACGAATGGGTCCTGAAGTCGCTTAATTCGCTTGGCATCGACGCGTTCTATAAGCCGCTCAATGATATTTCGAGCTCGAAAGGCAAGATCGGTGGAGCGGCCCAGAAGCGCTATTCAGGCGGAACTGTTCTGCATCACGTCACCATGGCTTATGACATGGACGCCGAGAAAATGGTGAAGGTGTTGCGCATTGGCCGGGAAAAGCTGTCTGACAAGGGTACGGCCAGCGCGGTCAAACGCGTCGATCCTGTCCGCAGCCAGACGGGCTTGCCGCGCCGCGAAGTCATTGATCGCATGAAAGAGATGTTCGTGTCGTTGAATGGCGGTGTCACCGGGACGATAACACCGGAAGAATACGCAGCAGCCGAGAAGCTCATTGAAGAAAAATTTGCCACGAAGGAATGGCTGCATCACATTCCGTAAGTAAACATGGCTCGCAATGTCATCGCGCCGCGTGACAGCGGGTGCTAGTCATGTCATAGGGAGGCCAAGTTATCACAAGGCCTCCCACGCACATGATCCGCATCGACAGCATCAGCAAGTCCAACAGCCACCGTATTCTCTTTATCGAAGCTTCTGCCGCGTTGAATCGTGGGGAAAAAATTGGTCTCGTCGGCCCGAACGGTGCCGGTAAAACCACGCTTTTCCGCATGATTACCGGCGAAGAACTGCCCGATGAAGGGCAGGTGAATGTCGAAAAAGGCGTGACGATCGGCTATTTCAACCAGAATGTTGGTGAAATGGGTGGTCGTTCGGCTGTCGCGGAAGTTATGGAAGGCGCAGGTCCGGTCAGTGTTGTGGCCGCAGAGTTGCGCGAACTTGAAGCCGCGATGTGCGATCCTGATCGTCTTGACGAAATGGACGCGATTATCGAGCGATACGGCGAAGTGCAGGCTCGCTATGAAGAACTCGACGGCTATGGATTGGATGGTCGTGCGCGCGAAGTGCTTGCGGGTCTGAGTTTCAGCCAGGAAATGATGGATGGCGATGTCGGCAAACTGTCCGGCGGCTGGAAAATGCGCGTGGCTCTCGCTCGCATTCTTCTCATGCGCCCCGACGTTATGCTTCTCGACGAACCGAGCAACCATCTCGATCTTGAAAGCCTTATCTGGCTTGAAGCTTTCCTTAAAAACTATGATGGCGCATTGCTGATGACCTCCCACGACCGCGAGTTTATGAACCGCATCGTGACCAAGATCATCGAAATCGACGGCGGCTCGCTCACGAGCTATTCCGGCGATTATGCCTTTTATGAAGGCCAGCGTGCGCTGAACGAAAAGCAGCAGCAAGCGCAGTTTGAACGCCAGCAAGCAATGCTTGCCAAGGAAATCAAATTCATCGAACGCTTCAAGGCACGCGCATCACACGCATCTCAGGTACAGAGCCGTGTGAAGAAGCTTGAAAAGATTGATCGCGTGGAACCGCCACGTCGTCGCCAGACAGTGGCTTTCGACTTCGCACCAGCGCCACGATCTGGCGAAGATGTCGTGAGTCTCAAGGGTGTCAACAAAAGCTATGGAAGCCGCACGATTTATGACGGGCTGGATTTCATGGTTCGCCGTCGTGAGCGGTGGTGCATCATGGGCGTCAATGGTGCAGGCAAGTCGACATTGCTCAAGCTTGTCACCGGCACAACGGAGCCTGATCAGGGTATCGTCAATCTCGGTGCGAGTGTGAAGCTTGGCTATTTCGCACAGCACGCCATGGATATTCTCGACGGTGACAGCACCATTCTTGAATGGCTGGAACAGCGCTTTCCAAAGGCGGGGCAGGCGCCTTTGCGTGCACTCGCAGGCTGCTTCGGCTTTTCTGGCGATGATATCGAAAAGAAATGCCGTGTGCTTTCTGGCGGTGAGAAAGCGCGATTGGTCATGGCAGCAATGCTGTTTGATCCGCCAAATTTCCTTGTACTCGATGAGCCGACTAACCATCTGGATCTCGACACCAAGGAAATGCTCATTCGGGCCCTTTCCGCTTACGAAGGCACAATGCTTTTCGTATCGCACGATCGTCGCTTTTTGTCGGCGCTCTCCAATCGCGTATTGGAACTCACGCCGGACGGCATTCACCAATATGGTGGCGGCTATACGGAATATGTTGAAAGCACAGGCCAGGAAGCGCCGGGCTTACACGTTGGTTAAGAAAAGGCGGGAAATTTCCCGCCTTTTCTTTTGTCATATGCTTAGCGGTAAACAATGCCGCCATCAGTCAGGATAGCCTGTCCGGTAATATAATCTGAATCTGGACTCGAGAGGAACGATACCAGCGATGCAACGTCTTCCGGGGTCTGGGCGCGGCCAAGAGCAATGCCTTCCACATACTTCTTGTAGGTTTCGCCCTTTGGCGCGCCAGTGATTTCCGAGAAGCGCTCATCGATCTCAACCCACATATCGGTGCCGACGATGCCCGGGCAATAGGCATTCACCGTTATGCCTGCGCTCGCATATTCTTTAGCGGCGGCTTGAGTCAGCGCACGCACAGCGAATTTCGTAGCCGAATAAACACCCAGCATTGCGAAGCCATCATGGCCAGCAATCGACGAGGCATTAATAATCTTGCCCTTATGTCCGCGCGCTTTGAATTTGGCTGCTGCTGCCTGAATGCCCCACAGAACACCTTCGATATTGATTTTCAGGATACGGTCGACTTCTTCGGGCTTAACATCGGAAATAGGCTGAACCTGTGCGATGCCCGCATTGTTGGCGATGACGTCGAAACCGCCGAGTTCCTTTTCTGCATGGTCAATTGCCGCGTAGACATCATCGCGTTTGCTTACATCTGCTGAGAACGTAGAGGCCTTGCGACCCAGTGCTTCAACTTCCTTTTTTACGGATTCTAGCTTGTCTGCTTTCAGGTCGACCAGTGCAATATCAAAGCCGTCTTTTGCAAGGCGCAGAGCAATACCGCGACCAATGCCCTGTGCTGCACCTGTGACCAATGCAACTTTAGCTGTGTTTGACATGATTTATCCTTTTCTGCTGTTAAGCTGATAAGCAGTCGGGAGAACTGCTGTTGTTCAAGCTGGCATTGCCAGATGACATGCACAAGACTGTAGAACGCCGTGCTTTCTGTTCATTGATCACAATCAAGTGCGCGCTAAATTATTGATGTGCCAATCAGAAACAGCTTCTTAATTAGATTGGTAAGCAGTATAGTGGATTAAATTTATCAACTTTTAGAATGTGCCATGCGCTTCCGTTCCGACGACAGAAAAACATCCTCAAAAATTGAACTACAACGCCGTCGTTTTCTCGCGATATCAGCGATGGCTTTCGCTACAAGCTTGCTGCCATCGATGCTCTATGCCGAAGAGAGGCAATCTCTACGTATTGCGCTTGCAACTAGTGTTTCCAACCAAGCTGCGGAGGTGGCAGCTACTGAAGCAAAAGAGCAGGGGCTCGATGTCGAACTGATCGAATTCAGTGATTGGAATACGCCGAATACGGCAGTTGCCGATAAGACTGTTGACGCCAATCTTTTTCAACATATTCCCTATCTGGATTACACCAACTCCAAGACTGGAAACGGACTCGTGCCCATAGCACCTGCTTTCAGCACGCCATTCGGGCTTTACTCGAAGAAATATTCAAAGCTCGAAGATCTTCCGGATAATGCGCAGATCGCGTTTTCAGGCGATGTGATCAATACCGGCCGGTCGCTTCTTCTTCTGCAGAAGGCGGGCTTTCTGGAGTTGAAGCCAGGCACAGACCACCGTGCGAGCCTCGAAGATGTTGTTGTCTGGAAGAAACCGCTCAAGATCGTGCAACTGGACGGACCACAAATCGCGCGATTACTGGACGAGGTGGATGCTGCGGCAACCTATCCCACTTTTGCAAAACTCGCAGGGCTGGAAGCGTCATCAGGACTGATCTTCGAGAACGAACCGATCTATGCCTTTCAGTTCGTCACACGTCCGGAATTGCGAGATGATGTTCGATTAAAGAAGTTCATCGAGATTTATCAGAACTCACCCGCTGTTAAAGCAAAGCTGCAGGAGCTCTATGGCGTTATGGTTTCGTTCCCGCGTTAAAGTGCGTAAAGCGCTTGCATTTGATCTCTGGTGGAACATGCGGTTTTTAGTGGTCATTTTGCCAAATAGACCATTGATGCAGAGACGTGGTTCAGCTAGAAACGCCTAGATTGAGGCGATCACGCCTCCCGGCAATGCACCCGTAGCTCAGCTGGATAGAGTGCTGCCCTCCGAAGGCAGAGGTCACAGGTTCGAATCCTGTCGGGTGCGCCATATAATCAATGACTTAGCGGCTAAACGACTGATCTGTAAAGGTGGCAACTCACCAAATACTCACCACGTACAGAAGGTTTGGTGAGTTATGCAGATAAAGAAAAAGCCCCTGTAGAAGGGGCTGTTTGATTCTAAGCTGATGTACACTTACCGTCCTGCGGTCGAGCTAACTGATGGCGATATCTTCTGCTCAGCCCATTTATCAAGATCTGCCTTATGATAAAGAGGGAAGCGACCTTGATACTGCATAGATGGTCCGCCGCCGTTCGTTGCGAGCTTCTCTAGGGTGGATCGCGAAATATCAATCCCGTGCGTGGAGCGAAGATATTCGGGAACGTCCTTACGACGCAAGCGTGGTCGATTAATCATTGGCTACCTCCATTCGGAGTGAATATTGCTTGGCTTCGGGGTGGTTTTTGAAGTCAGTTCTGCATCTACTCACCGCCTTTCAGGGCTTGGCGACCGGCTTCTTTATCTAGCCAATCGAGCCTGTCTCTGACGCTGTCTGTAAAACGGAAAACGCTTTCAGGATCAGCTTCACGTTCTCGGTCTTCAACGAAATCCAGCAATTCATCGGCCCAATTAGATGCATGCTTAGCGATATATGCGCACCTTTGTGCGAAGCGTGCCTCGGTCAGCTTCATTCGCTCTGCTCCCCTAGTGGGTCTGTCGCGCAAACAATCATGCCCGCAGCAATGGCGTAACGCATGCGTTCGCGCTGGAGTGCTTCTGGGTTGCCGTTTCCAGTCTGGACAAGATTGAGCATGTGCTTTCGAGAATATGCGTCTGCTGCATTGAGGGCAGCGTTGACAGCTTGATCTGACACATACTGTTTCGCTGTTGAGGCCAGACCAGCCAGAACGATTTCATCACGGTCAAACGTCTCGCAGATTTGTTCCTTACTCGCCATGGCTGGCCTCCCATCCGCGCCATTTCTCGCGCTTTGCGTTTTTTCGCTGATACTCAACTTCATTGAACCACTTGGCCAAAAGTTTCTCTTGAGGCTTTCCGGCATGTTTTCGCATCGCATCTTGTATAATATCTTGCAGGAACAGAGCTTGAGCATCAGTACCGTAATAGATGCCAGCAAACGTTAAGCCGAACTGCGGTGGCGGGTCATCGTAGCGGTTCATGTGCTGGCCTCCTTCGCGCGCAAGATGGCGATGCAGAGGGCTATGGCTCCATTAGGAGCGCCGCCCAACGTAACGCGGTCATAGGCAGTAAGATGTCCTTGACGCAATTCAGCATTCCACTGCTTATTGTCGTCTTGACCTAACCTGGCAATCGTCCACCCCGGCAACACCCTCTCAGCCAGAGCGATAGCTGCATCTACAGAGGCGGTGTAGCGAGCAATCTTGCGATATGGGTAAATTCCTCTGATCCAAAGGCCATCAATTGGCCGTTCTATAACGGCTTCTTTATTCGCTGGATCATTGTAATGGACGCGGCCACCGATAAAGAGGGCTTCTAGTTCCGCATCCACTTCCCTATCAGGCCCGTCCAGCTTGGATAGTCTGACAATGAGGGTCATTGCTTGCGACCTTTCCAAGCTCGGGCAAAGGCTTCTGTGTACTCGTCATACGAGGACAGAAGTCCTAACCCAAAATTGTAGATGACGAGTAGAATAGCGACGAGGGGCGCTGACAGGATCAGTGCTGATCTGCGGAGATATTTGTTTCGGATACGACTGATCACGACTGGCCCTCCAAGGCGGCGTTCGTCTCCGCTAGAAAGAATGCGGTTACTTCGCCAGAAGCTTGCTTCGGACCGTTACCCATCAGAGACTTGTGGACTTGATCGAAGCCATATGCTGCACGAGCCAACGCCTTCTTGGCCGCCGCGAGTTGGGTTTCGAGGGCTTCTTTTTCTTCTTCCATCTGGGCGCACAAGTTCATTGCATTATCGCGTTGCCCGATGGCTTCGTTTGAAGTTTTAACCAGCTTGTTACACTCGTCGTCCAGCTCGTTACACTCTTTCTCCAGCCCCTTAACCCGCGCAGTCAGCGCCGCGTTGTCGGCTTCAAGGGCTTCGTACTCGGATGATCTGTCTTTTATGACGCTAACAGCTTGGTCGAGTTCGGCTTTCAGGGCAAGGTAGTCGTCGGACATACGATCAACGACCTCCGAAAGCTGCTTTGCAGCAAGGTCGCGCTCGCGTCTGATTTCCGCTGCAATGACGACCTCGGACTGCGGGCGGGTGCGAGTAGCTGTGTCTATGTTCTCGACAAGCTTTTCTGCCTGCATAGTCAGGTCAAGGCATGAAATATGGGCGGCTCTCATCCTCGAAATTGCCGTGAAAGCAAGTTCTTTTGCTTCGTTCAAAAAAGCCACTGTCTCCAACCCTTCAACCGGCGCGGCGGTGCGGGTGTAGACCGGCAGCATTTTCCGTTCAGGGCAACAAGACAGGAAGTTACCTTCCTTGAGCTTGTGCACGTCGTGTTCGAGATCGCGTGTCAGGCGACCGCAACCATCACATACATATCCGGCTGGTTGTTCATTCGCCATGGTTGCTGCCTCCTGTCGCGCGGGTGGAAGGCCCCTTTTGCAGCCAGATTATGTCATCTGCGGGCTTCATAATGACGACGTCAGTTGCAACAGTGCGTCCTGCGTATAATTCGGTGATCGTGTAAGTTCCGACACTTATCGTTGGCACTTCATGCGCTAAAAGGGCGGCTTCCAGTGCTGATTTCATCTGCACAAGCGCATACTGCTGCATGGTTTGGTCCATGTTATCAAACTGTGGCGTATGGGCTTTTGCTGCCTGTAGAACCATTTTTTCTGTGATCTCCATGGCTTGGCCTCAATCCGGAATTACTGGCTTGAGGCCGTAAGCTTTAAGCGCGGCCTTGTAAGTTTCGGTGGTGTGAGCTGATTTGTTGATCGCGTCTGTTGGTGATAATCCAGCAGCTACGTCACGCTTAATTGTCGCGAGAGTTTCTGCGATTTCTCTCTTAGTTTTCTCGGCCCAAGTTTCTCTCATTCCGACGCCCCCGAGGCTGGGAGGCGGTCAAGACGTTCGATTTCAGCGAGGATTAGTGCACCTGCTTTGACCAGATTGCGGCGATAGCCATCAGGCTTCCACCAAGCATCGGACCACGGCCACTTCAAAGGTACAGTTGGAAGATGCGTACGTTGTTTTGTCGTAATATAACAAGACGCAGCTTGCGCGATTTCACCACCTGCGTGAGCGTCATCATGCTCTGGCGACCATCCTTCTGCCTCGATCTGGCGCTTACGCTCCTCCAGAACGTCACGAGCGGCAGCCGACTGTTCCGCTACAGGCTGAGACGAGAGGGCGCGGTCAGCATCCATGCGGCGATAATGTCGGTCTTGAAACCACTTGCTGACGGCATCGAAATACGCCTGACGATCAGCTTCGTTATTCGTGTGGAATGCACGGAACCGCAATTTATCAATCGCGAACTCTTCTTCCTCCAGCGCCTGCGCACGCGGGGATGGGGCGACACCTTTGCCGTCGCAGATTTCGCACAGTAATGAAGGATAGCCGATAGGGCAGGTTTCATCCTGCTGGATTTTGGTGCATTCGCAATCGCTAGCTGACACCTCGATTGCGGACAGGATGCGAGCCTCATAGTCGGCCTGTGCTGCTGCTTTGGCGGCATCCTCGGTGGAGAAAATGCCAATCATCGTGCCGTCGGTATAAACCCGGAAGCCATCACCCGCTATTTTGATATGGAAGTAGGTTGCGAAAGGAGTGTCAGTCGTCCAGCCGATCACCTCTCCATCTTCCAGTGAGTACGTCTCTTCGGTCCACTCCAGCTTCTTCACAGCCCCTTGCAGGAAAGGCAGGGCGGCTGTGAGGGCGGTTTCAACCTGTTGAGGATCAACATACTCAGCTGCAGGTCCCCAGTATTTGGACATAAAAGCCTTCGTTGATTCACTTACCAACATAACGCACCTCATCACCAACGAGGACGGCCCGACCTGTTGCCGCCAAACGGCGAGCAACGGGCAGGGGGATTCCAGCGGTTCCAAGGGATATGCGCTGCGGGCCGAGCCGCAACGCGTTTAAGTAAGCAGCGTCAATGCTGCTGCCGCGTATGTCTGGGGCGCGTACGTCCATCACGCCGCCCTCCGCTTGAAAGGACGGCGATTGTCGTTTGCCGGCCGGATGCGGCGCATACGGAACTGCTCGCCCGTTTTGCCCGACACTTCATATGCAATGTCTTTGATCTTTGCTGCTGTTGCCGGGTCACCCACGCGATACCAACGGGCAAGCGACAGGATGGCGGCTGCTGTGGTGCCCTGAGCAATAAACTCGTCGGCAGTTAGGATGTGCGGAAGGGTGGCAGTTCTAGTCTGCATGGTATGCTCCTCGTGTGGTGGTGGTAAGCGTGACGACCCGTGGCGTGAAAACGCTCGGATCGTCGATTGTTGGAAAATCCTGGGGCGCTACGCCCCGTCGCTATCTTTCGCGGTAAATCATGTGACGCCGAGCCCTACAGCGCCGATGGTCACGAAGAAGCCGATGACAACCGTCATCTCAACGGCTTCGCGCGCTGCGTATCGGATCCAAGGCATGGGGCGAGCGTGCTTCTTTGCACGGTAATCAGGGCGCCGCATTGGCTCATCGCTGCCCGCACGAGCAGCGTCGGTGTGCAGTTCGGGCTCCATGTCGGCGAGCATTTCCAGCAAGGCGCGGTTCATCACGCAGCCTCCGCTAGCTCGGGGTCCTCACTAGCGACAGTCTCAACGCTGGCGCCGGCCTCGCGGAGTTCAGCGAGAAACACCTCATGGTTGGATGTAGCAATCGCGCCGCTTGTCTGGAAAACTTCATATGTTTCGCCCGGGCAGAGCGTGGCGAGGCGCGTTGCCTCCGCCAAAGCTTGCTCAAACGAGCCGTGTTCATACGGTAGGGTAGTGGCTACGCTAACGCGTCCGGTCTGTTTGCCGCGGCGGAATACAAAGAATCCGCCGCCGATTACTTCGTTCTTTCGAGGTGCTGGCGATCTTCTTCTTCTCGGGGTTTTCGCATTCGTCATTGGGTTACTCCTCGTGTTTGGTTGGTTCAGCAGATCAAGCTGGTGAGGCTGTCTTCGTGCTGTTCTGTCACCTTTATATGCTTATCAGTCATCCGTTGTCAACATGATCGATGACAAAAACACATCTATAGAATTCACAGGGTTAACCAAGCATGAAGAATGTTCTTGAAATGTTCTGCTTATGATGGAATCATAATTCAAGAGTTAAGCGTGTGAGGTGTCATGTATCCGCTGTTTGTTGTGCAAGGATTTACTGCGTGCCGGTGGGGTATGATCCCTGACGCCCCGATCCAAGTCGATACAGAAGATCACGCGCTGAGGCTGGCTCATCGTCTGGCTTGCGAAAAGCCCGCTGTCCTTGCTCTATACAGATGGAATAATGAGACGCAGATCATCGCAGCTATCGGGCGTGTACCTGACAACGCTCTTGAAGCTGTGGCTAACGGCTAGCTTTATCGGGTGTTGTACTTACCTACAACGCGATGGCAGACAGGCCAATCCGCGCGAAATTCCTTGAATTCCTTATGCGGATTGTACTGTTCCAGCATCCATTCGCGGTCATTAAAACCGACGAGTCGCTTGATGATCGCTTCGTTCTCGTCCATTGCACTGGTGTGATAAAGAATTACGTCTTCATCACGAACTGGCGGCAGATTAGGGTTTACGAGTGCGGTTTCGCCGGGCCGATAGGCAGGAACCATTGATTCCCCAGACAATAGAAGGCCGTAACCACCCTTAACGCCCTGCAGTACTGCAGGCATTTTCATGTAGCTGATAGGATCAAAGGTGATGATGACATGACCATCGCCGCCCTTCGCTGCAGCATAAACGGGTAAGCCACGTTCCTGGCTTACGAGCTGATCGCCGGGGATAAGAGTTGGTTTGAAGGTGTCAGATATTGGTTTGGCTGATGTAGCCGCCATCTCGCCGTTACCAAAGGCAAGCCAATCCTCATTAAGATCAAGCGCACGAGCGAGGCGGGCGACAAAATCGACGCTTGCGCCGCGCTTCCCACCCTCCAAAAGACTGATCGACGACTTGTCACGCCCAATAAGGGCGGCAAGGTCAGCCTGGCTCATTCCTTTAAGTTCACGCGCCGAACGAAGGCGCTGCGCGAAATCTTTGTCCATGATGTGCTTTTCGCATATTGTTGTGAAAATGTAACGTGCGAAAATGTCACCATGTGTTGACATGGATGCGAATCTGTCATATATAGGTGTCATCAACCGGCGCATAAGACGCCGGACAGTTCGAAGGAGGGCCTACCTCATGATGCCAGAGAACATCCTCCCAAGGATATCGGCACTCAATAGATAGCAGCCGCGCTCATGCGCAATTGAAACTGAGGAGAGAGCAAATGACCAATACCGCCGAAAGAAGCGAACTGGCTCTCGTTGAGGCGCCGCCGTAGAGATAACAGGGACGCTGCTGACCTTAATAGGGTCAGTGGCGCTTTCGGCGTGACTTACGTCAAAAGCTTTAAAGGCGGAGTTTATGAGCCGGCACCACCCGCTGCTCGCTCCGCCTCGTAATACCCCGGCTTACACGAGGAGGGCTTGCGCCACTTCTACACCGGGGGTTCCTTCGCGAGTACCACCCCGCGCAGGACAACAGATGGCTTCACCAAAGCCATTTGTCAACCAACACCACACACGAGGAGAGCATGAAAGATTATGAAACCATAGAAGAAGTGCATCGCATGCACGAGGTGGGCGCCAACCCGACTGAAATCGGAAATGCGCTAAGCCTGCCTAGATCGACGGTAGCTTCAATTCTGCGTCGTCCTATTCCAAAACCTACAGCCGACCGGATTGTCGTGCGGTGTGTTTCTAACGGTGGATGGTCCACGGCCAATCACTGCGTCAGTTATATCGCGATGCCACGCATTCGTGCGCTGGAAGCTGCGAATGACAACTTCGAGCCGGGCGCAATCGCAGCCTGAGCCACGTTGGCCCGCAAGTGCAGGCCACAGATCAACCTCCTGACAGGAGGAATATCAATGAAATCCCATAACTTGCGTGAGCCCCACAAGGCTTACCAAACCAAATTCACGCGGACTGGTGAGCGGGACACGACAAACCGCAAACCTTACCGAACGGTCGCGCAGAAGCTTCATGCCCGAGACACTGCCGTCCTTAAAGACGGTCGGTATGTTTCGAGCGCTCCTGTGTCGTTCAGCAGAACGAAGCGAGGTGCAGCGTGACTTGCGACTGCGGCGACTGCTGGGATCTGCCCGGCTCAATTGTGACCCACAAGCTTACAGGCTGGAAGGGCATCATTATCGGCGATCGAGACGGCTGCATGTTCCTCACGGTGCGTTTCTGGATACCAGGTACCGGCCTCGGGGCGATCGAGGTTTCGCGTTTCGAAGTTGAACCACCGGCCAATGATGGCGACGGCGGTGGCGGCTCTGAGGTCGGAACTGAAGAAGACAATGTCATTCCGGTCGATTTCACCAAGGGCGTGAAGCTGACCAAATCAACAAAGACGAGGGGAGTAGCGTGATGGGTGAATTTAAAGCTGGATTTAAGGTTAGAAGCCTAGTGACGCAGATCAACGTTCGCGCAGGCGAACTGTACGAGGTAAAAACCGTCGAGAATGGTGGTGTTTGGGTCATCGATGACGTTGGCGACGAGTTCTATTTGACGTCAGATGAGTTTGAAGTTCTGCCTGTTGCTGCGCAGGCACCGGAAGACAAGCCAGCCTTCAAGGTTGGCGATCGGGTGCGTTTGACTATTGATGAAGGCGAGGGCCGTAATAGCGGTTCCATCGGTGTCATCGAGGAAATCAAGAATAATTATGCGCGCGTATTGTTCGACGCGCCTTTTGATGGATGGGGAACAACAGGGCGCAATTGGCACGCACAATTATCCGACCTTGTAGCCGCCCCCCTAAAAATCGAAGCAGGCAAATACTATCGCACGCGTGATGGCCGTAAGGTTGGGCCTATGATGGCACGAAATAATGATTCATATGCATTTGCTGCTGATATAGCCGGTGATATCGGGATCCGCATCTTCCAGAAAGACGGTATTCACGGCTCACGCTGGATAGGCAATGAGCCAAATCTCGACATCATCGCCGAATGGATCGATCAGCCTGTCAAAGCAGCTGCACCGGTCCAGTTTACGATGCGAAACTTTAAGCTCACATGTGAGCCCGTTGCAAAACCCGCCATCGTTGCGCTGATCGAAAACGGCCAGCCAAAGCCGTCCGTGGCGCCGTTCGTTCACGCCAATGAAATGTTGGCCGCGAAGGAAGCCGCACGTCTAGCCAGCCTCCAGAAAGGCCAGGAGTTCGGCGTTTACGTGCTGACGCAGAAGGTGAGTGAGCCTGCACCATCTTATAAGCACGAATGGCAACGGTTCGCTGCGAAAGGCGAAAAGATTTCAGCTATCAAAGAGCTGCGATCTGTAACTGGTCTCGGATTAAAGGCGGCAAAGGACGCGGTCGAACACTGGATCGCGCACGACGAGCCGTACTCGCGCATCGCCGCCTAACCAGCAAATCTCACCGATAAACCAACCAGCCCCGCTGCAATCGCGGCGGGGAATGAGGAGGTATTATGCAAAATAGACCGAATGCATTCCAGCGTGTCCTGAGCCGTGAATATGGTGAAGACCGACTTCTCGGGATGCCAGCACGCGATCGGATGCACCATGATCGTCGCATGAACGAAATGGCGGAGATGACTGGCGGCCTTGGGTTTCGCACCCCTTCGAAGGCAGTTCGACGCTTTGCTGACGGCTCTACCCGTGGCGAGCGTAAGCGCAATCGCCGGGAAACAGCCAATGCTGTTATTCGTGCAGCGCATGAAGCCGCCTGGGCTCGCACAGCTTATGAGGCCAGCCTATGACGTCGCAGTGGCGCAACCAGCCCTTCAAAGACTACGTAGTCGAAGATGACCGCATCTTGTCCAGCGAAACGACGCTGGGTCTCGGCGATAGCTTCGTCATGGGGCTGGCAGTTGTCGCGGCTTTAGCGCTGGCCATCGGCTTTTACTCATGGGTGCTGTCGTGACCTACCCACGGTTTCCCACGCTGGCCACATCGGCGCCAGTCTGGCTGATCGGCTCGCTGATCCTACTGGCCATGATGATCGGATTGAGGATCGCATGACCGCATTGGCTCTAATCGGCGGCCTGGTCTTGTGCGGCATCATTGCGGTCGGCGTTGCTCAGATCATCATCAAAACCACCACCAAACCAACCACGAGGAGAAGATAATGCGTATTCTCGCAGCTATTTTCGGATTTTTTGCATTCATCATCACGCTGACAGTTGTGTTCGGCTCCTGGTACACAATCGACCAAGGCGAACGAGGCGTTCTGCTGCGCAACGGCGCGCTCGTGGGTACTGCTCAACCTGGTCTGGGTTTCAAAACACCTTGGATCGAAGAGGTGGTGAAGGTCTCAGTCCAGTCGCGAGCTCAGCTCTACAAGGAAGTACCCGCTTACTCGAAAGACCAGCAATCAGCGGTTCTTTCCCTGTCCGTCAATTATCGAATTCCAGCCGACAAGGTGACAGAAGTCTACAGCGTCTACGGTGGCGAGGATGGTCTTTTGTCTCGGCTCGTCGACCGACGAGTGAATGAAGACCTCAAAACCGTGTTCGGCCAGTTCACTGCAGTAGCAGCAATTCAGGATCGATCCCGCCTTAATCTTGAAGTCGCTTCTGCGATTCAGAGTTCGGTGAAAGGCCCGGTCATTATCGACAGCGTGCAGATTGAGAATATCGACTTCTCAGATGCATACGAGGCCAGCATCGAGCAACGAATGCTTGCCGAGGTTGAAGTGCAGAAGCTTCGCCAAAACGCCGAACGTGAGAAGGTCCAGGCAGAAATTACGGTCACACAGGCAAAGGCCAACGCTGACGCGGTCCGTGCCAAGGCTAATGCAGAAGCAGAAGCGATCCGGATTAAAGGTGACGCAGAAGCAACTTCGATTAAGGCGCGCGGCGATGCACTTCGCGAAAATCCCGGTCTTGTGGCTCTGACGCAAGCTGAAAAGTGGAATGGCCAGTTGCCAACCACGATGTTGCCGGGCGGCTCAGTGCCGATGCTGCAGCTGCAATAAGCAAACTCGGCGGGGTTCGCTCCGCCACACCAACACCGACCAAAACACACGAGGAGTTATTTATGGCCATAAGCCTATCAAGCCTCAAATCGACGAAGAGAAACGACCCGCCAGTCATGCTTTTGTATGGCGTCGACGGCATCGGCAAGACCAGCCTTGCCGCTGAATTCCCAGACCCAATCTATCTAGCCACAGAAGGCGAGCGTCCGCCGTCTGATATCGAAATGGCAACGCCAGGCACTATTGAAAGCTTCGACGACTTGCTCAACATTATCGGCGAACTGCTGACAGTTGAGCATGATCGGCGCACTGTCATTATCGACAGCGCCGACGGCCTCGAACCGCTTGTCTGGGCTGCCACATGTGCCCGCCTTGGCATTACCAGTATTGAGGAAGCTGGATTCGGAAAAGGCTACGTGGAAGCTGATACCGAATGGAATGAGCTTATGTCGGCCCTGTCGGCGCTCGCTCAGGCTGGCATTTACGTGGTCATCCTTGCCCATCCCGAGATTGTGCGGTTCGACAGCCCAACAACCGATCCATATTCGAGGTACCAACCCAAACTGCACAAGCGTGCCAATGCGCTCGTCCGTGAAAAGTCTGACGTTGTGGCCTTCATGAACTACCGTGTTTCTATCAAGGAAAAGGAAGTGGCGCGGCAGACAAAGGTCGCTCACGCCGAGGGCGGCAAAGAGCGCCAGATCCATCTGAATGAAGGTGCGGGCTTCAACGCCAAGAACCGGTATTCGATGCCCGACGCCGTTCCATACCGTAAAGGGCAGGGCTTCACCGAGCTGGCGAAATACTGGCCGGTCACGCTGCAGGAGGCTGCGTGATGGGGTGGTTCAGTCCAAATCCTATGCAGCTAAAGTTCGGAGAACCTGTCCACCAGATGGCAATCCGAGCGATCATGCAAGGCGCTCTCAAATTTGACTCAGAAAGCATTCTCACCTGCACATCTTACCATTTCGTCGGTCCACATGGGATTGTTTATAAAGGAAAAGACAAAACTTGGCGCCGGTGCGGGGACGTATTTGCAGAAGGAGTTGCCGAACTCTGCGAAGAAATTCAGCAGGATTTCAATGAGCGCATAGCGGCACAAGAAAAAGCGCGTGAGTACGCTCGCGAAAAACTTTCCGTTCCCAGCCTTTTTGCATCAGTCACCAAACAGAAAGAGCCCGCATAATGGAAAAAGCACTAGCAGGACTGGTTACGGTTGCCGCCATCCTTTTCTTTGCGCCGCTGATCGGTGTTCTCTTTGGCGGGTTTTCGGGATGGGTTGTCGGTTTCTTCTTCACTGAAACAGTGCAGGCATTCATCACCGCTTTAGGCATCAATGCTGGCCACATGTCACTTTGGCAGATAGGGGCTTCGCTTGGCTTCATCGGTGGGTTTTTCCGACCCACTGTATTTCGGGCGAAGTCTTAATTCTTGTCTTCTAGAGACGGGCTTCCGCGCACACGTGCGGAGGCCAAGGAAAGGGGATCTAAGCGCTACTTCACCGGGCTTCCATGTAAGCACGGACATGTTGCCCCTCGGTTCACTAGCAGCCGATGCTGCGTAACGTGCGCTGCGGATCGAAATAGGGAATGGGCCGCCGAAAATAAAGGCCACGTGAAGGAATATCGTCAGAAGGCATATGCAGAAAACAAGGATGAAATTCTATCCAACTGGTCTGCATGGTATGCCGAAAATCACGAGCGTGAACTAGAAAAAAAGCGCATTCGGTACGCGGAAAACCGCGAAAAGAACCTAGAATATGCTCGTGAATATCGATCCTCAAATCCAGAAAAAGTTCGGGCAGCAAGTGACAAATGGAAAGCTGAAAACCCTGATAAGGTGAAAAAAGCATGGGATGATTGGTACTCAGAAAATGGCAAAGCCCGTGACGCCAAACACCGATCGACGCCTAGAGGCAAGTTAGACGATGTGATGTCGTCGGCCATTTACAGCGCAATTAAAAAGCGCAAGGCCGGGCGTAGTTGGTCCGATCTAGTTAAGTATAGTGTTGATGATCTTATGGATCACCTCGAACGCCAATTCCAGCCGGGTATGACATGGGAAAACCACGGGCAATATGGATGGCATATCGATCATGTCATCCCCCGATCGGCGTTCAACTACGAAGAGCCAGAAGACATAGATTTCAAGCGTTGTTGGGCGCTGGACAATATGCAGCCTTTATGGTGGCGCGATAACCTATCGAAAGGCGCAAAAATCACCGCGCCCTTCCAACCATCGTTAGCGATGACAGTTAACGACAACCAACCACCACTCACAACACGAGGAGCCTGATATGGCCCAATTAGGAACTAAATTCGACGCGACATCTGTCGATACCGCACCACAAGATTTTTCAACTCTACCTTTAGGTGTTTATCGCCTTGAAGTCACAGCATCGGAAGTCGCGGCAACTAAGGCGGGGACGGGAACAATCCTCAAATTAACGTATGACGTCGTTGAGCCCGAGCCACATGTTGGGCGTAAGATTTTTGCGAACATCAATATCCAGAACGCCAATCCAACCGCTCAAGAGATTGGCCAAAGGGAACTTGGTAGCCTTTGCCGGGCTATCGGCATCTCAGAGTTGGAAGACAGCGAGGAACTTCACTTCGTCGCTTTTACAGCGAAAGTTGGTCTAGAAAAACCACAAGAAGGGTATGCGCAACGTAATAAAATCGTCAGATTCTATTATCCCGACGAAAACAATGTGCCTGAGCCGAGCATTGACGCTCAGCAGCCTGCAGCAGCAGCGCAGCGACCAGCCAATGACAACCGACCTGCAGCGGCAAATAACAACAAGCCAGCGCAGCCTGCAAAAGCTGCAGGCAGCCGTCCTTGGTCTAAGTAAGGCCCAACCAAGGCGCGGTCACCAGCCGCGCCTACCACCAACACGAGGAGAAACCCATGCGGGTAACGCTTGACCGAGCACAGCTTGCGCACGCCTTGTCTACCGTGACAAAGGCAGTCGAGGCCAGAACGACAATCCCAATTCTTGGCAACGTGCTTTTGTCCGCGGACAAAGGACAGCTGAGCATCACCGGCACTAATCTCGATCTGGAAATCAGCACCAGCTTGCCTGTTCTGGACAGTCAGGACGGCACAGTCACGGTTGCGGGTAAGTTGCTTCTAGATATTGCCAAGCGCGCCACAAGTGACATTAACTTGGAAGCCGATGGCAATCATCTGGTCGTAAAATCTGGCAAGAGCCGTTTCAAGCTGGACACGCTACCAGCTGCTGACTTCCCGTCCTTCAATCACGGAAGCTTCGACACCACGATCGAGTTCGATCTCGCTTCTCTCGTGCAGGAAGTGCAGTTTGCTGTCAGCACCGAAGAAACCCGCTATTATCTCTGCGGCGTTTTTCTGGAAGCGAAAGACGGCCATATCGTTGCCACGGCAACAGATGGGCATCGTCTCGCGTCGACACGCATTGAGCAGGAGGCCACGTTTGCGCCGGTTATTCTGCCCAATAAGTTGCTGTCATTGCTGCCGACCGGCGTCGTGTCGGTTTCGCTATCGTCAAACAAAGTGATGGTCGAAAGCGGTTCGACTGTCATCGTGTCGAAACTCGTCGATGGCACATATCCAGATTACGAGCGCGTTATTCCCAAGCCATCGGAGTGTGTCGCTACGCTGTCGGCAAAAGCACTGCGCGAAGCTGTCGGCCGCACATCAGTTATCGCCAGCGAGCGCGGACGCGCTGTGCGCTTCTCATTTGCTTCAGATGCTCTGACGCTGAATGTCGCTAATCCAGATCGCGGCGACGCAACTGAGGAGATGGAAGTCAACTTCAGCAGCGAGCCTCTGACGATCGGTTTCAATGGTCAGTATGTCACCGAGCTCATGGCGGCGTTTGGCACCGATGAAGTGACCATGTCGATGGCTGACTCTGGTTCGCCTGCGCTGGTCACGTCGACGAGCAGGCCGGGGTATAGGTGCGTAATTATGCCGATGAGGACATAATGATCACTACTCCAAAGTTGACGCACGATCGGCTCATCCAAGTGATGGAGTACGATGCGAAAACCGGTCTTTTCCGTTGGAAGATAAAGTTGGGAAAAGGGCACGTCGGAGAAGTGGCGGGGTCTCCGGATAATGTTGGGTATATTCGGATTATGATCGATGGGGAGCGCTTCTTAGCTCATCGTCTGGCATGGTTTTATGTGCGTCGCGAATGGCCAAAACATCAGATCGACCACATCAATGTGAACAATTCAGACAATCGATATGAGAACTTACGCGAGGCAACACAGCAACAAAACCAAGCAAACAGGGGCCTTCAGCGGAATAATTCCACTGGCTACAAGGGAGTGTCATTCAACAAGCGGCAGAACAAGTTTTTTGCGCGTATCAAGATAAATAACAAACTCATTCATTTGGGTAGTTACGATAATGCAGAAGAAGCCCATCAAGCATACGCTGCCGCAGCGAATGACAGATTTGGCGATTTTGCCAGGGTGGCTTAATGGTTGCCCTCCCTAAACCACAATCGACAACAGTCGGCGCGATTTATGCTGCTTACGAGGCCCAGGCGAAATCCTGGGACTCGTGGGGCATAAGCGTGGGCGAGGCGGGCACGGAATGCGACAGGGCGCTTTGGTATGCTTTCAGGTGGGCATCGGCTCACGAAGTCCATTGCGGCCGTCAGCTGCGCTTGTTTGAAACGGGTAACATCGAAGAAGACCGACTTGTCGCTGATCTCGAGCGCATCGGCGTCGACGTGTACGGTCAGCAAGACAAGATCCGGCTAGTGTCTGGATTCGTGCGCGGCAAGTGCGACGGGAAGGCAATGAATGTGCCGGAGGCGCCGAAAACTGAGCACCTGCTAGAGTTTAAATCAAGCAATGCCAAGGGCTTCGCGCTGATTGTTAAGGATGGATGTCAGAAAGCGAAGCCGTTGCACTATGCACAGTGCCAGCTTGGAATGCATGCCTTTGGTCTGACGCGGTGCCTATATCTCGTCTCGTGTAAGGACAGCGACAGTCTTTATTCTGAACGCATCGAATACGATCTGGAATTCTGTTTACGGCTCGTTGCTCGCTGCGAACGCATCGTGTTTTCAGACAGGCCTCCGAGCAGAATTAGCGAAAATCCGGAGTTCTTTGGATGCATGTTCTGCAAGCACAAAGCGGTCTGTCATCACGATGCACAGCCGCGTGTGAACTGCCGAACCTGCCTACATGCTCAACCTGAAAGCGGTGGTGATTGTCACATCTCATGCGCGCGATGGGCAAAGCCATTGTCGATCGACGAACAGCGCGACGGGTGCCCGGCGCATTTGTATCTACCGGGCATGGTTAATGGTGAACAGATCGACGTCGATGAGGACGCCGAAACGATCACTTACAAGATGAAGTCGGGAGAGGTTTGGGTGGATGGCGAGGGGAGGAAGGTGGCGTGAGTGTAAAAATCAACCATGAGCTTGTCGGTCAGACCGTCAGTGTCCGTAAGGTTGGCGACAAGCAAGCATTCATCGGCATCGTTGCAGAAGCTTGGTTCTGGAAAGTGAAGGACAAACCGAGCGTCACTTATTTCAATGTCATCGATCCAACTGATGGGACCATGTGGAATCGTGATGAGGACGAAATCAGAGTAATTGAGAATATCGCGGAGGCAGCTTGATGCAAAAACCAACCAAGGAACGTTTTCTAGAGAATATCGCCAGCCACACAATGGAGGTGCGGTGTAATAGCGGCACGCATAGACACCTGACGTTCTCTAACAATGGCTCGTCAGTATATAAGTTTCACATCACAACATGGCCTGGCTACTTGGCGATATCTGGCGATATGGGTTCGTTCATGTTCTCGCGACTTCCAGATATGTTTGAGTTTTTTCGCGGTGATCATATCAATCTTGGATACTGGTCTGAAAAGCTAACGGCACACGAGAAACACGGCGGTCATACGTCATATAGTGAAGATCTGTTCGTTGAAGCTCTGAAAAGTGATTTTTCAGATTGGTATTTTGAAAGCGAAGATGATCGGGCAAAGGCGTGGGATGCGATAACCGATGAGTGGGACGGCCTAACTGACCGTAGCATCAACGCTCAAGATGCCATCCAGTCTGCCATGGATTGGGCCTGCCCAGTATCAGGGAATTCGTTTCAAGATTTCTGGGAACACAGGGTCGAAGACTACAGCTATCATTTCACTTGGTGCTGCTTCGCCATTCAATGGGCAATTCAACAATATGACGCCCGTTTTACAGCTGCGAACGATAACAAACCTAACGAAAGCATTGAAAAGGCAGCATAATGCTCCAGCTACGCGCATACCAGTCAGAAGCAATAGACGCCGTTTTCGACTATTGGCAAGAGGAGGCAGGCAATCCGCTTGTTGATCTTGCGACGGGCTGCGGCAAGTCGTTGGTTATGGCGTCATTGATCCAGCGCCTCGTAGAAGGCTGGCCTGATATGCGCGTGATGGTCGTTACTCACGTCGCGGAGCTTATCGAACAGGATTATCTGGAATTGCTGGGCGTTTGGCCGTTCGCGCCTGCAGGTATCTATTCGGCAGGCCTTGGTCGTCGTGATGCGCGAAGTCAGATCGTATTTGCCGGCATTCAGACGGTTCATAATAAGGCTGAGCAAATAGGACACGTCGACGTGCTTATGGTCGACGAGTGCCACCTGATTCCGATCAACAGCAATACGATGTATCGCAAGTTCATTGACGCGCTGCTTGAGGTGAATCCGGATATGAAAATCCTCGGCCTGACTGCCACGCCTTATCGCCTGGATAGCGGTCGCTTGGATGAGGGCGCGGATCGTCTGTTTGATCAGATCGTCTACACCTACGGCGTTGCAGATGGTATCCGCGACGGCTTCCTTGCTCCACTGACGAGCAAGCCAACCGCAACGGAATACGACGTCAAAGGCGTCGGGCGGCTCGGTGGTGACTACAAGCAGCGAGCGCTGGAAGAAGCAATCAATCGAACAGATCTCAATGATGCAGTTGTTTCTGAGATCATTGCGAAGGGTGCTGATCGTCGCTCGTGGCTCTGTTTTTGCGCCGGCGTGAAAGCCGCGCTGGATGTGCGCGATGTCTTCAGATCCCGCGGCATTACGTGCGAGGCCGTAACAGGCGATACACCGAAGGAAGAACGCCGCCGCATCCTTGAGGACTTCAAAGCGTTCCGAATCCAATGCGTGACAAACAATTCAGTTCTTACGACAGGATTCAATCACAAGGGCGTTGATTTAATTGCATTTATGCGTCCAACTTTATCTTTGAGTTTGTACGTCCAGATGGCTGGCCGCGGCACTCGTCCGCTCTACAAGGTAGGCGCGCCGTTGGCGACTGTTGAGGAGCGTCTTGCAGCTATCGCGGCAGGCCCAAAGAAGAATTGCCTCGTTCTGGACTTCGCAAAACTCGTCGATCGGCATGGACCTGTCGACATGGTCGAGCCGAAAGCTCCAAGCGCGGGTAATGGCGAGCCGCCAATCAAGATCTGCCCGACCGTACCTGACGACAATGGGGCGGTCGGTTGCGGTGAGAAGGTGCACATCTCGCTGATGAAGTGCCCATGCTGCGGCTATGACTTCCCGCCGAATGAGGATGAGAAACTAACACGGCAGGCAGCCGACGTTCCGATTGTCAGCACCGCCGAAGCAGAGTGGCGCAAGGTGACAGGCCGGACGTTTCACTTTCACGAAGGAAAAGGCGACAAGCCACCGTCGGTCAAGTGCAGCTACATCGCAGGCTATACGCAGATCAACGAATGGCTATGCCCGCAGCATACGGGTTTTGCACAAACCAAAGCGCATCGATGGTGGACGCAGCACGGCGGTCAGCGACCTTTCCCTAAAACGGTCATGGAGTGGCTTGAACGTCAGCGCGAACTTCTCACCACCGATGAAATCAGCGTAGTTCCGAACGGCAAGTACTGGAATGTGAAAGACGTGCGGGCTGGCCTTAGTCTCGAGGCCGATAACGACAACTCACCGGAGCCAGCGAACGACAATGTGTCGGCAGGTATTTCGGAGATGTTGGACTACGAGATTCCGTTTTAAAAAAAAGACCCGTATCGCGCTTGGGCGGGGGGCTTGGGTCGCGCGATACGGGTGCCGTCCTGCGAACAGGATGCCGACATTAAATAGGTACGAGCGCTGAATTCGGAAATGACAGTTTGTTGCAGTTGCAAATTGTTAGTGCCGCAACCAAAAAAGTCGCCCTGCAGCGAGGGCTGTCAGAGCGACTGCGTACGGCGCCCCCACCCGGAAGCCAATACGCAATTCAAGCGTAACATCAGAGGCATGCAAGTAAAAGTTACATTTACTTTAGATTCCTGTTGCACCGACTGACGACCCCGCCACAATGAGTATTACCCGGCCTTACCAGCCAACCACACGAGGAGCACAAATGAAAAATCCTGAAACAGAAACCTACGATCCGTACAACGCCAGAACCACAGCACCGGCAGGACATAACAACCCGCCGACCTCTGCATATGAAGAGATCAAGCAGGAAATCGAAGACCTGTTCGACGAGGCGAAGAATTTCGCGGACGGCGAAGCCATCGACAATCAAGATCTGGCCGACGCTGTGACCGAACTGCACGACAAGTTGCATGAAGCGGGCAACCGTGCTGATACCGCTCGCAAGACTGAAGCCAAGCCGCACGACGACGCAAAAGCTGAAATCCAGACCCGATACAACAAGCTGATCGGCAACACCAAGACTTCAGGGAAAGGCAAGGTCGTGCTTGGCAAGGAAGTGCTGCAGGGGCTTCTGACACCATGGCGCAATAAGGTTGCCGCCGAAAAGGAAGCTGCAGCTAAAGCCGCTCGTGAGGAAGCAGATCGCGTAATCCGTGAGGCGCAGCAAGCCATTCAGGAGAGCGCTGGAAATCTGGAAGCCCGTGAGCAGGCAGAAGAACTGGTCAAGGAAGCCAAACAGGCTGACAGGTGGGCTAAGCGCGAAGATAAAGCGGCCACGACTGGCACTGGCCTTCGTTCGGTATGGCATTGTGATCTGGTCGACGAGGGTGTGGCTCTTGATTGGGCGTATGGCCGTGCACCGGAGCGTTTCAAAGCTGTTGTGCAGGCAATGGCCGAGGAAACCGTGCGCGCCGGTATGCGTCAGGTGCCGGGATTCAATGTGCGTGAGGAAAGGGTGGCGAGGTGAGTCCCGACGATATGGCGCGTTCTTGCCTTCACGCTATGGAGGCGTGCCGCGAGTTTGGCAGACCTGAGACCGACGCTAAAGTCACGCTCGTAACTCCACAGGGGTTCAAGCCGCCGCCAAAATTCCCGCGTGGTTATCTTTTGCAGGTCAAGTCTGATGGCGCCCGTTTGTGGCACTTTCCTGCATCGCGAGTGCTGTCTTGGCTACGGTCAAATAGGTTGGTGGAAATATGACCAACTACGGGGATCAGTCCATGAAATGCCCAAAGTGCGGAAATGCCAGTGGTGATGACTGGTCGCAATGTGAAGGTGGGTGCCCTATCGTCGTATCACCTTATTACGATGAGTACTTGGTCGGTGGTTACAAAGCTAACGTCTCCACCTATGACGACTGGTTTCCTGATCTCAGCATCCCAATTGCTGCCGAGCAGCAAGGCGGCCATGAAAAGGCGAATTAATTTTCATTATTGTGACGATGTAGGATTCGAACCTAACGGACGCTTCCGCTTCACATTGGAACGGGCCACATTGCGGCGCCTGCCCTGAGGAATTTCCCGCTCTTCCCCACGCATCGTCATCAATAAAAAATCCCCTAAACGGGACTTTGTCAACACCCCGCCAGCCACCAACTGGCGGGTTACCACACACGAGGAGAGAATATGTCTTACGCAGAGTTGTTGGCGCGTAAAAGCGCCGACGCACCGATGCGTGGACTTTCGTCTATTCCGTCATTGCATGAAGGCATGTTTGCTTATCAGCGTGACGTAACCGAGTTTCTGCTCGGTGTAGGCGGAGGTGCCGCGTTCCTAGATACAGGGCTTGGGAAAAGCTTTGTCGCGTTAGAATGGGCGAGAGTAGTCTCGGAGCAGGTCGGAAAGCCTGTTTTGATGCTCGCACCGCTCGCAGTTGCGCCGCAGCACGTCCGAGAGGCGCAGAAATTCGGATACGAAGACGCCCGAGTTGTTCGCTCGCAAGATGATGTTGGACCGGGCATCAACGTAACCAACTACGCCAAAATCGATCATTTTGATCCGAGCGCGTTTGCTGGTGTGGTGCTTGATGAGTCCAGCGTCATCAAGAATTTCACTGGCCAGACAACCCGCAAAATGATTGCGATGTGGAAAGACACCCCATTTCGTTTGGCATGCACTGCAACTCCGGCTCCGAATGACCATATGGAATTGGGCCAACATTCGCAGTTCTTGGGTGTGATGAATTCCAACGAGATGTTAACTCGATGGTTTATCGCAGATCAGACGAATATGGGCCGATATCGTCTCAAGGGACACGCTGTAAAACCATATTGGAGTTGGGTTGCGAGCTGGGCCAGATGTATTTCAAAGCCGTCAGATCTTGGTTATTCCGATGATGGCTTTGGACTGCCACCTCTAGAAACCTTTCGACACGAAATCAGGGCGGACTTGAGTGTTGATGCGGGAGAGTTGCTTTTTCGCATTCCCGATACGAGCGCAACAGCCATTCATAAAGAAAAGCGCCTAACTGCCAACGCCCGAGCTCAGGCAATCGCCGAGCAAGTTAACTCCGAGCGTTCCGAGCCTTGGGTTGTGTGGTGCGACACTGATTATGAAGCTGATGCTTTGACTAGCCGTATTCCCGATGCGGTCGAGGTTCGAGGATCTATGACCGACAAAGTTAAAGAAGATCGTTTGGTTGGGTTCAGCGAAGGAAATATCCGCGTAATCGTCAGTAAGCCGTCAATCGCCGGTTTTGGCTTGAATTGGCAACACTGCGCTCGAATGGCATTTGTCGGACTGTCGTTCAGCTACGAGGCATATTACCAGGCCGTGCGTCGCTGCTACAGATTTGGGCAGAAACGACCAGTTCATGTGCACATTGCGCTAGCAGATACCGAGCGAGCGATCTGGGATACGATCAATCGCAAGAGCGGCGATCACGAGCAAATGAAAAGCGAGATGTACGCAGCAATGCGGCGTGCTCATCAGAAACGCCAAGTCAAAATCAACTATCAGCCAACCACGCCTGTTAATTTGCCCGATTGGGTGAAGGGAGCTTCCGTATGACCTACGTCCTAGACCAAGCAGCCGGTGACAATTGGGCGGCTTACAATGCAGATTGCGTGCCATTTACACAGGGGCTGCCTGATGGGTCGATAGATTTCAGTGTTTACTCGCCGCCTTTCTCCTCGCTCTACATTTATTCGGAGAGCGTTGCAGACATGGGTAACTGCGCAACAGACGACGAGTTTTTTGAGCAGTACCGCTACTTAGTGCGTGAAAAGCTCCGCGTGACACGGCCGGGACGCCTCACTGCAATCCACGTGAAAGACTTGGTCTATTACCAGAATAGCAGTGAACGTGGCACAGCAGGTCTACGCCCTTTTTCGGATGACTGCACGCGCCTTCATATTGAGGAGGGTTGGGATTTTCATTCACGTATCACAATCTGGCGTGATCCAGTGCGTGAAATGCAAAAAACCAAAGCTCATGGGCTTCTATGGAAAACGCTTCGCGCTGACAGCACTTTTAGTCGCATGGGTATGCCTGAGTATCTGCTCGTTTTCCGGAAGTGGGCGAAGGATGGTGAAGAGGTTAAGCCAGTAACCCACACCAAGGAGAGTTTTCCCGTGACGGACTGGCAGGATCATGCATCGCCAGTGTGGAACTTTAGCAAGCAAGATTTGCCAGAGACCGATGTTCTGAATGTTAAGGTTGCCAGATCGGACAAGGACGAAAAACACCTTTGCCCCATGCCTCTAAACATCACAAAGCGCGCATTGCGTATGTGGTCAAATGCAGGCGACACCGTTTTCTCGCCGTTTATGGGAATTGGATCTGAAGGATACGTTTCTCTGCAAAATAACCGCCGCTTTCTCGGCACTGAACTGAATCCAAACTACTTCAAACAGGCCGTGAAAAATCTAGGCGACGCCGCAGCTGTTGGCGAGGTGCCTAGCCTCTTTGGAGATAACGACAACGTCGGGGCTGCAAATGCAGCCTGACGACATCTGCCACGTCTGCTTCCGACACGCCGTAGGGCTCGGCGTGCAGGAGCACAAAGAACCGATCCGCTGGCTATGCAAGGAATGCGCGGACATTGCCGAGCATATCCGCACACGCCGCAGGCTGGACCCTTACGAACTGCGCGCGCTTGATACCGGCGTTGAGGCGGTGGGGGAGTTTTTGCAGTCCATACAGAAAACCGACCTTGCGGAGTGCGACGAGCTCGAAGCGCGCATGCTGGTGAAGGCCGCATGGGAAGGCTGCGGGCGAGGGATGCGGGAAGCTTTGAAAGCTGCGCCGTTTTAGTTCACTGCAGCGGCCCGTTCCGTCTGGCAACATAGAGACCATTCAAGAGATCGACCATGTCATCAGCCTCCTGAATATCGAGGTTGGTGATGTAGGTCTCGTTCACCATCACCACGAGGCCAGTGAATATATCAATCACAGCCCAGGTTCCGTCTGGCATCTGCTTCATATCATAGCGGGTTTCAGCCATGGCAGCGCTCCAAGGATTATTCATGCAGAATATCACCACTCAGCAATTTGCAGAAGACCCAATGCTTGACGTCGCGCTGTCGTATCAGGCTCAAAACTGGCCAGTATTTCCGTGTCGCCACTGCGACGAAGAAATCATCGACCCTCAAACAGGCGAAATCGAAATCCTCGCCACCAAGACTCCGCTCACGAGTAACGGGTTCCGTGGCGCGACGCTCAATGAGCGCATCGTGCGGGAATACTGGCGCCGCAATCCTTTCGCTATGATCGGCGTGCCGACCGGTGCACCAATTGGCGCATGGGTGCTGGATATCGATCCAAAACACGGCGGCGACGAAACGCTTGCAACGCTGGAGGCCGTGCACGGCGCTTTGCCTTCAACGCTGACAGCCGAAACTACGAGCGGCGGCCGTCACTATTTCTTTCGCCATCGTCAGGGCGTTCGCAACCGTGGCGCACTTGGTTCAGGCGTCGACGTACGAGGTGACGGCGGTTACGTCATTGCGGCCGGCAGCGTCCCAGAGGTTGGCCTGCCTTATCGTTGGATTGCGGAACAAGAGCCGGTCGACGCTCCTGACTGGTTGCTCGAGCTGGTACTGCCTCGATCGTATGAAAGCACTTACACCGCAGCGCCGTCTGTCAGCGGCAAGATCAATGACCGTTATGTCGAGCGTGCAGTTCAGTCTGAGCTGGACGATCTCGCGCTTGAACCGATGGGCAACCGCAATAACCGGCTGAACGACGCCGCGTTTCGTTTGGGAACTTTCGTCGGGGCTGGCGCTCTGGCTGAATCTGAGGCACGCGCGCTGCTGCAGGATGTAGCCCGAGGATGGGGCCGGGACTGGCCGCGCTGCGTTAAGACGATAGACAACGGCTTGCGGTCGGGGGCGATGCACCCGCGCAATGTGCCGCAGAATGATAACGACAACACGCGTCTGGTAGATATCAGCCGTATGATTGCCAATGGATTGGCGAAAGCTGAGGCGCGCACTGACGTTATTGTGGAGCCAGTCGCGGACTTCGATGATAATATTAGTACTAGCGAACAAACTACTGAAAACAAACGTGCAATCATTGCCACGCCGTTTGTCTGGAAAGACCCGTCGACGTTGCCACGGCGCGAGTTTGCGTTTGGTAAACACTTCATTCGCAAGTATGTTTCAGTGACGGTCGCGCCGGGCGGTCTTGGCAAAACTGCTAACAGCATCGTCGAGGCGTTGGCCATGGCATCGGGTAAGGCGCTCAATGGCACGAAACCTCCGAAGCGTCTGAAGGTCTGGTTGTTCAATGCCGAAGATCCGCGCGACGAACTCGAGCGCCGCATCATGGCCGCATGCATTCATTTCAATCTGAAGCCAGCTGATATCGACGGGCATTTGTTTCTAGATACAGGCCGCGAGCAGGAATTAGTCATTGCGATCGACGATAAGAAAGGCGTACGCATTCAGGAGCCAGTCGTTGAAGCAGTCGTCGAGACGATCTCAGAGCTCGGCATTGACGTGATGATTGTTGACCCGTTCGTGTCGACGCACCAGGTCAATGAAAACGACAACGGCGCAATCGACAAGGTGGCCAAGCTTTGGGCGCAGGTCGCTGACCGGACTAACTGCTCAATCGATATCGTGCATCATCTGCGCAAGGTGAGCGACCGTGAAGCAACTGTAGAAGATGCTCGTGGCGCTGTGTCTCTGATCGGTGCGGCGCGCTCGGTGCGCGTGCTTAATCGCATGTCGGAAGCGCAAGCCAGTGAGGCCGGCCTTACACACGAAGCGCGGTTTTCATATTTCAGCGTGGTCTATGGAAAATCGAACTTGTCAGCGCTGTCGCACAAAGCTGACTGGCGCAAATTGGAAAGTGTCGCTCTTGGGAACGGTCAGGGTCTGACCAAGCCTCAAGATCATGCGCCGGTCGTGACGTCGTGGGCATGGCCGACGAGCGAGGAAGTTGCTGAAACGCTGACCGAAGACGAACGCGACGCAATCCGGGGAGTTGTGAACGGCGGTATGTACAAGCCGGCACCGCAGGCCAAGGATTGGGTTGGGCGTGCCGTTGCACATGCACTGCATCTCGACGTAGACGAAGAGACAGACAAGAAGCGTGTCGGCATGATCACTAAGGCGCTGTTCGCTGAGGGCTTCTTAATGAAGGTGGTAGATCGGGACCCTATTCAGCGCAGGTCGACGACGTTTGTGAGAGCGATGTGAAGAGAGCGCCCTACGGGGCGCTTTTTTGTTATGGTTTTATTAATCATAAGGACGCTGACGTCACGGAATTGTTTCTATTGAATCAGCTGTGACTAATTTACTACAGACTTTTTTCGGATGGCACCTATCTTAAATTCAACAACAGAAGTTCGAAATAAATATGAGTTTGGAGATAGCCATGAAAATCAAATCAATTTTGCTTGCTTCAACAGTCGCAATAGCTGGCATTTCCGGCGCTCAGGCAGCAGACGCAATCGTTTATGAAGAACCTGCACCAGTTGTAGCAGCTCCAGTATTTTCTTGGACCGGTGGCTATCTCGGTGGTCAGGTCGGTTACGGTTGGGGCAAGTCGCGCTTCGACACTGATGGCTTCGACCTCGGCAACGTCAAGCCAGATGGTTTCCTCGGCGGCCTGTATGCTGGCTACAACTTCGATCTGGGCAACAGTGTTGTTCTCGGTATCGACG